>CACKVQ010000017.1 GCA_902603705.1 Puniceicoccaceae bacterium | reverse complement strand
ATCTGCAAGAGTTTTGGGACGAGTATGGGGACCCTGCATGGGCGGGGCCGTTTGTTTATAATCAAAACACAGCAAGTGTGGTAAATCATCCAAAAATACCAGATTCTTTCTATCAGGGCGCAGGGTCCTATAATAGTTTATTTGGTTCTTTAGCAGATCTCCCTCGCGGCAATAATAGTAGTAGGTGGTGGAATGCAACATGGCAATCTTCTGGATCGTATCGATATGAGAACGATAATGATCGCGATGATTTGCAAGACGAGAGGGTTAGAAAGTGGGCTACTGGGAAAATTGATGAATTATCAGCGTTAGATCCAAGCGGAGAAAACAATAGGTTTATCATGTCTATTGGATTCCACAATCCGCATACTCCGTTTATTGCTCCTCAAGCTTATTTTGATTTATATCCAATTGATACACTTCAGTTACCAGCCCGAATTGAAGGTGACGTAGATGACACGTTCTTTGATAAAAATGTAAAACTTAACCAGTCCACTCTTAATGTGTATCAGTCCATGATAGACTCTGTTGGTGAGGTCTCAGCAGATGGTACAGTTTACAATAATAAAGAAGATTTTATTAAAGCATATTTACAAGCCTACCTTGCGTGCGTAAGCTTTGTGGATACTCAAATAGGGCTTTTAATTGAAGCCCTAGACGCGAGTCCTTACGCTGATAATACTGTGGTTATACTGACTAGCGACCATGGCTATGAGTGGGGCGAAAAAGAGGCACTATCTAAAAATACTCTTTGGGAAAACAGTACGCGTGTGCCCCTATTAATTCGCGTTCCTGGGCTAGAATCTAACAGCGGTAAGCAGGTGGTTCTGCCCGTCTCTTTGGTAGACTTATATCCTACAATACGCGATTTATGTGATCTTGATACTGATACAAAAAAGACTCCTCTAGGTCGCGACTTAGATGGTCATAGCTTACTACCCTTATTGCGAGATCCCGATAACGGCTCATGGTCTGGTCCACCCGTTGCCTTATCTATGGTTAGTGGACGTAATGGTGCAGTAGCAGGCAATAAAAACTTCGCAGTCCGCTCCCGAGATTGGCGCTATATTCGTTACGAGAATGGTATGGAAGAATTGTATGATCACAGTAACGATCCATACGAATTTACCAACCTAATTGGTTCTACAGACCCTCTTGTTCAGCAAAACTATGAGCAACTTGTAGTAGAATTATTTACCTTAGTACCTGAATTAGCAATGGACCCAAAAAATCTTCTCGTTGATTCGAGTTTTGAGTGGCTACCAGATGTATCTTCTCCAAATCCTGGCGAAGAGATGTGGTTTACAACAGAAAGTCCTACTAATATTTGGCAAATAAAACGTAATAGATTTTATGCATATGACTACGGTAATTACTCTCTTACTTTTGACCAACGATGGACAAGCGCGGCTGCAGTACAAACAATAGTGGAGCCATTTAATTCAAATTTTCACTATGCACTTTCTTTTTGGATGCAAACTAATACGACTAACCCGCTTGCTGGATCTAATGATGTGGCAGTGAGTTTAGAGCTATGGACAAGTCCTAATGCTGGGGGTAATTACATGTATCGCGATGATTGGGTAACTGATGTTGAGAATTCAGCAGATGACCAATGGGAGCAATTTAGCGGTATAATTGATGCATCTTCACTGAGCCAGTACGATGGCCATTCTATGCAGCTTCGCATACAGCGAAATGACAATGTAAAACAGGTTATTTATATCGATGAACTTATATTAGATGCATACCAGCCTAATTCTTACGGCGAGTGGGCACGCGAACAAGGTATGAACACGATCGGCAAATTTTATGATATAGATTCTGACGGATTAAGCTCATTAGATGAGTATGCATTCGGAGGAGATCCAAAGGATTCTACTTCGACCGGTTTCAGTCCAGAGCTTAGTATGGGTACAAACAATGTTAGTTTTTACTTTCCGCACCGAAAGAACACTACTTTGCAATACCAAGTAGAATATACCACAAATATTAGTAACAATAGCTGGTTAACAGCAGAATTAGTTTTACCTAATACTTCAGACGATTACGACGAAAATTACTGGAAGGCGAGTAGTACCTTTGAGATTGTGCCCGAGGCATGTTTTTTTCGTGCTAAAATTATACCTTAGTAGAGGTGCTGAGCGTATTAGAACCTTAGATTTCAGTAGACAGAATAAAACTATTGGTTACTGGTGGTTGAACGGTCCTATTGCAGAATCAATTCGGTGAAGAGATCTTCGCTTGTTGGAGCGTTGCATATATTTCCTCTGTGGGACACTAAAAGTGGTTAAATGATGGCTAAGTCAAAGCCGGCATACATCCACAAAAAAGCTGCCCAGTTATGGGCAGCTTGTAAAACTTACTTGTTTAAAAAATTTTAGTTATAAGTTGATCCGGTATCACCAATGTTGGTACTTCCTGCAGGTATGGCAGTCGATGATGCTGTCGTAGAGCCCCCAACTGTCGGAACGCTCATCTGCAATGCAGGTCTTGCAACAACAGGAGTAGGAGCAGCAACAGGAGTAGGAGCAACAACAGGAGTAGGAGCAACAACAGGAGTAGGAGCAACAACAGGAGCAGGTGTAACAACAGGAGCAGGTGTAGATTCAACAGTTTCTGCTGTAACTACAGGTGCAGGTTCAGCAGCAGGTGCAGGTGCAGGTTCAGCAGCAGGTGCAGGTGCTTCTGCTAAATCAGCTTCAGTTGCTTCTTCTACAGTTGCTTCTTCTACAAGAGCAGGAGCTTCTTCCACAGGAGCTTCCTCACCATCAGCTTCAGCTACATCAGCTTCAGCTACATCAGCTTCAGCTACATCAGCTTCAGCTGGAGCAACTTGAGCTATAGGAGAAGAAGCAGGAACATTAAGCGTTGTGGCTACTGTGTTTGTAACTACATCGGGTGGGACACCTGCATCAAGCGCTTTAGCCTTTGCGGCTTCTATTTTAACAGGGTCTCCATCCGCTTCAATCAGTTCTTGTTCTAGTACAAGAACTGCATCGTCGTTTTCTGATGCCGTATCAGTGTTTTGAGCGACTGCAACGGTACAAAAACTCATTAAGAGTACGAGAAATATATTACGTAGTGATGTTGTTATCATGGTATTTAAATAAACTGAAATTAACTGTTAGCTATAATTATGCCAAATATCATCAATAAAATACGTATGTCAAACCATAAACTTGCAGATTCTATATATTCTAAATTGCAAGCGATACGCGAATGTAGTTAAGTATCACCGCGCCAATCGCAGAGTTGAGCCCATCCGGTGATCCCGGGTTTCACAGTGTGACGAATGAATTGACTAAAATATTCGTATTTTAGTTATTTAAGTTTTATACACCAACTTTTGACTAAAACTTTATTGTTTTTTAACTTAAGTAACAGTTGTAGGTTCCAACTCTTTGGAATCAAATAGGAGGTACTATATCTGGTGAATTTGCAGAAGATTATAGCGGTAAAGTATCAATAAATGGATATGGAACACTTGTCGCGATTGGTGGACCAGGTCACGATGGGTACACTGGGCATGTAAGGTTTTTTGAATTATCTGATTCTAATTGGGTGCAAATAGGTCAAGATATCGATGTAGAAGCTGATGATGCGTCTAATTCAGGAAGGCGCTTCTTCCGCTTCAAGATGACGGAGTAATTTTTCTAATGCACTTGATGTACACACATCATCAAGAGAGCAGCCAACCGGACCCCTCACTTTGTATAGTCCTACGACAAAGTTGCCTGAACGAATCCACAAGCTGCGGCATCCAAGCCTGCAAGAGGCCAGTTGTGGAGCTCATAAATGGCTAAGAAGTGGCTGAGTATGCAGACGGAAAAGCTTGCATCCACCTACAAAAAAGCCCCTAGACATTTCAGCTAAAGGGCTTTAAGATGGAGCCTCCTGTCAGGATCGAACTGACGACCTGATGATTACAAATCAACTGCTCTACCAGCTGAGCTAAGGAGGCCTGGTATAAAACTGTCCTACTGGATCGGGGACTCGAACCCCGAACCAATTGATTAAGAGTCAACTGCTCTACCAATTGAGCTAATCCAGCAGGCGTTCGGTGCAAGAAGCCCCGATAATAGCGAGATATTGTAGTAGTGATTTGAGCTGTCAAGCCAGTGATTAGATATTTTTTTATATGCTTTACTTACTCTTAGTTTTGAATGTTTTTGGTCCCATAGGTCTTTTTCCAGATGCAGGCAAGAAACCTTCATCTTCGAAGACTTCTGCGCGCTCTTCTGGTGTCATATCTCGTAGTCTATCACGCCATTCCCGCTGGACCTCTGGCGCCATTTCCATCCAGCGATCGCGCATAGTTGCGCGGGTTTCTGGATCGATTGCTTTAAAGCGTTCACGTAGGGCATCGACGCGCTCGGGTGTCATCTGCTCTAGTTTGCCAATACGCACACGCATACGCTCCTTCTCTTCGGCATCCATACTTTCGATGCGTTCGATTGTTTGGCGAAGCGCAGAGAGGTCCTGATCAGGCATTTTTAGTAGGTTGTGCAGCATACGAGTTTCTTGATTACCCCAGCTCCTAGGCTCAGGCTTTTGGGATGATTGCGACAACAAGGGTAGGGCATAGAAGAGCAAAAGTGTGGGAATCAGGGTTTTCATAGTCTTAAATTTCCAAATAGAGGGCGTCGAGTGTGGCGAGCAAATCCTGCCCAGCAAAGTTTAGGTCTACTATATTACCCAGCGTTTCAAGACAATCGTCTAGAAAGAATATCTCTTCGGCATCAACTATGTATAAGTTGTGTATTTCTGGTGTCTCCAGCTTATCATCGCGAATGGGAAGTAGTAGGTTGAACGCTAACACTATAGCCGCAGCGATCGGTAGGGCGGTGACTAGCAGCTTGATTATTAGGCGTCTACTACCCGCGGCTAGATCGTGCTCAGCTGCTTCGAGCACACACGCAGTAAATTCTTTTCTTGGGCGAAGCGGGTGACTCTTCAGGAGAGCGTCGATCTTATGGTCGAGTGGATCTTTCATAATATGTTAGAGTATAGCAGATGAGAATTGATGTGAGTGTTTCAGTCTTATATAAATTCTTTAAGCTCTGAGCGCAGGTGGATACGGGCGCGGTGAATCCAAGTTTTTACTGCGCTTTGGCTGGCACCCAGGCTCTGGGCGATCTCTTTGTAGCTGAGCCCTTGCTGCTGGAGAAGAAGAATCGCGATGCGCTGCTTATCAGGAAGGGTGCTTAGGGCACGGTGAAAGATTTCTTCAATTTCTTGGCTATAATCAATTGTTTCACTCTGGCATTGTATTAAAAACTCACTTGGGTCGATGTATTCGATCGGGCGGCAAGACTTTTTGCGATAACTGTCGATGAGGCGGCGGCGTGCCAATGTAAAAATAAAGGCATTAAAGCTCCCTTGCGATTTATAGCGGGCAGCCACGCGGTTTAAGTCGATAAATGTTTCTTGAGTGAGATCCTCAGCGTCTGCTCGGTTGCCCGTTAATCGAAAGAAAAAGTTAATCAGCCGTATCTGCCAGCGACCTACGATCAGGGCGAAGGCAGATTGATCCCCTAAAGAAATCGCTCTCATGTAAGTGCTGTCGATGTCTTCTTCAGGTGTGATTGAGTCTGCTGTCATGGTCGAGGGCGTATGATTTGGACTGGGTGTAATCTGCCCAGCCCAATTTTTAGGTATATAATACGTGAGAGCAGATGCCATAGTTAGAATATAAATCGATCTAGAGGTCAAAAAGTTGCAAACAATTTACACCTTTTAGGAGTATAAAATTGCTATCTAGCTCTTTACGAGTGAGATGAGATTTTAAGCCAAAAAAAGAGAAAATAATTTTTATATAAATGCCTAAGGGCGTTGCTTTTGGAGCGATACTTGCTAACACTGTATGTGTGAATAAAATGAGAATAAAATCTATATATAGTATTATTTATGAAAAAAATAACGATATATTGTGTTCCTTTGATTGACATAGAAATTTTAGGGTGACATTGTTCCATTATAATTTGCGTTACTTTCACTGGTTGATGCTTGTCATCTCCTTAACCTTCAACAGTTTTAGAAATAGCGTTTGTTGCCTCTAATTTCATAAATTTAAACCTGTCCAATTTACTTCAATACAAACAAAAACTAAAACTTATCCAATTATGGAAAAAAACTACACAATCGGAGATACAACTTTTGTCCTCGACCAAGACAAAGCGGAAGAGGCATTCAAGGCCAAGAAGATCATTAACGGTAAAGACACGATGTTTTTTAACATTCTGCCACTTAAATACCAGTGGGCCTATGATCTATACAAAACCATGAAGAACAACCATTGGGAACCAGAAGATATCCCCATGCAGAAGGATGTAGAGCTCTGGCGTAGTAGCGACCTTTCCGATGCGGAGAGGTGGATCATAAAAATGGCGATCGGATATTTCTCTGCAGCAGAAGGTATTGTAGGCGACAACATTCAACACGTAACACGCGAGTTGGTGACAGCCCCCGAGTTAAAGCTTCTCCTTGGTAGACACGCGCACGAAGAAAACATCCACGCAGATTCTCTAGTCTACATGATCAGTTCGCTGGGAATCAATCCGCACGAATGTGAGGCTATGTTCGAAGACATTCCTACTATAGAGAGAAAGACAGACTTCGTGGTTAGCAACTCACGCGCACTACGCCGGGACATGGATTTGACTACCACCAAGGATAAACAAGCCTTTACGAAAAATCTGTTTCTCTTCGGCCAGTGCATGGAAGGAACTCAGTTTTATGGTCTTTTTGGCATGGTGCTCTCGCTCTATCGCCAAAATAAATTCCCGGGACTTGGTCAGATGTTTCGCTACACCCTTAGAGATGAGTCGAATCACATCGAGGTGTTCCGTAACTTGATGATGGATCTAATCGAGGAGAACCAAGATGTTTGGACACCAGAGTTCAGGGAAGAACTTCGGGATCTCATGCGCGAGGCTGTGGAGCTCGAGAAAGACTTTATTCGGGACTGTTTGCCAGTGAACTCAGTTGGGCTCAGTGCAGATCAGTTCTGCCAGTATATTGACTATATAGCCGATCGGCGCTTGGAGGGCGTTGGATTGAAGCCCCTCATGCCAAGTGCGGAAAACCCGTTCCCTTGGCTTGCGGAGATGATGGATATTAAAAAAGAACAAAATTTCTTCGAAGGTCGCGTCACCGAGTACCAAAAGGCATCCGCACTTGGATCGGTCGATGACGATGAATTGTAGGTATACATGCTGCGCTCTTCGACCTACGTACAACAGGCATTGAATAGGTAGCATGAGAAGCGGGATTCAAAATCTGAAGCTTTTAACCTAGAAAATTATTTAATGGGGCGTGCGCCCAGAACGCACGCCCCATTTTATTAACTCCTTCCTCTTTACCCCAAATACCAAATAGAATCCCCAAAACCTTCAGTATATGATACAGAAAATTTCCTTCGAAGAAGATCTCGAACTCAAACGCTTTGCAGCCACCCCAAAGGAAAAAAAGCCGCGTTTCGACTGGGGCACTGTTTTAGGAGAAGATCGTCTTCATCATGCTGACATTAAAATTGAAGCGGGTGGTTCTGAGCGCGATTTTGATCTTGCTGAGATTGCGGACACAATAGGTAACGCTTTGACCGACCTTCTGCTCTCTCGCCAAGAGGAAGATATTTTTACCGAAGTTAATCGTAAGTTTGTAGCTAGTGTAGCAGAGAATGTGGGTGAAGTTTTAGCAAAGCAGATCGAGCTAGGTCGGGCACTTAAGCTTTCCACTTACGATATCCACCTTCTAATCGAGAAGGCGCTTATTGAAAATGATGCGCACGATGTAGCACGCAGTCTTATGTTTAGCCGGATTAAATCATCGGCGAAAGACACCGAACGTGCTCCGGTTTCCATCCGTCTTATTCGCCGAAATGGTCAAGTAGTGCCATGGAGTGAATCCAAAATCGAAATTGCGGTTCGCAAGGCTTTTCTATCGCTACACCTTGATTCAGAACCTGCTGTAGAAATTTCTCGTGCGGTAACCGACCGTCTCAATGCGGAAGAGCAGGCCTTTATTAACATCGAAGATGTGCAAGATGCAGTCCAAGAGGAGATGATGCGCCAAAGCCACTTTAAGGTTGCTGAGTCTTACATTCTCTATCGTGCGCATCGATCCCGGGTTCGAGAAGAAGAGGGCACAGAGACTACCGAGGAGGCGCAGCAAGAATCTATGATCGTAATCACCGAACTGAGCGGTGAAAGCACTTTTTGGGATGGTGTTGACCTCAAGCGCCGAATCGAGTTTGCAAGTATAGGCTTAGATCTCAATCTTGGATCTGAGGAAATTGATGCCGAGCTTCGCCGTTCGCTTTACCCTGAAATGAAGCGTTCTGACCTTGAAAAGACCATCATTCTCAACGCTAAGAGTATGATGGAGCGAGATGCTGATTTCGCTCGTTTTTCAGGTCGTATACTACTGACATATATATACGAAGAAGCTCTTGGGTGGGACATAATTCGCGACGGAGTTGATGGCCTGAAAGAGGCGCACCGTCGTGGTTTTAAGCCTTACATCAAACGCGCGATCGAAATCGATCGTGTGAACCCCAAATTACTGGATTTCGACATTGATAAGATTGCGTCATCTCTCGATCCCTCGGCCGATATGGACTTCGATTACCTCGGAGTACAAACAATGTATGATCGTTACCTCATAGTTGATAAGACTTCAAAAAAGCATCGTCGCCTTGAAGTTCCCCAATATTTTTGGATTCGGGTTGCTATGGGACTCTTTCACCATGAGAAGGAAGACCGTGAGGGCCACGCATTACGTCTTTACAACCTCTACAAGAGTCGCCGCTTTTGCTCCTCTACGCCAACACTCTTCAACTCCGGTACACTTCATTCGCAGCTCTCTTCTTGCTATCTTTACAAGGTCGATGACAGCATCGAATCTATCATGCATAGAGGGATTGCCGATAACGCTTTCCTCTCCAAATGGGCGGGCGGTCTTGGTGGATCATGGACTGCTGTTCGCGGAACTGGTGGCTTTATTAAAGGCACTAACGGAGAGTCGCAAGGTGTCATACCGTTTCTTAAGTTGCACAACGATCAGCTCGTCGCGGTCAATCAGGGCGGGAAACGACGTGGTTCCGGCTGTGCCTATCTTGAGACTTGGCACAACGACATAAATGATTTCCTCGAACTTCGTAAGAACACAGGCGATGACCGTCGCCGTACGCATGATATGAATACGGCAAATTGGATCCCAGACCTTTTTATGAAACGGATGGAAGCTCGTGAAGATTGGACACTCTTCCACTCGAACGAATGTCCGGACCTCCACGATCTCTATGGTAAAGCCTTCGAAGAGCGCTACTGCGAATATGAAGCGATGGCTGAACGTGGCGAGATATTAGGTAATAAGTACCCTGCGATCGATCTATGGAAGAATATGTTAAAGATGATCTTCGAGACTGGTCACCCATGGATTACCTTCAAAGACCCCTGTAATATACGCAGTCCTCAAGATCATTGCGGAGTTATTCACAGCTCAAACCTTTGCACAGAGATTACCCTTAACACAAGTGAGGAGGAGACCGCGGTTTGTAATCTCGGATCGGTGGTGCTCGACTCGCATTTAGATAAAGACGGTAACCTCGATCATGAGAAACTTCGTGAGACTGTTCAAATCGCCGTGCGTGCTCTCGACAACGTTATAGACATTAACTTCTACCCTACAGAAGCAGCGAGGACAGCAAATAGTCGCCACCGTCCCATCGGTCTTGGCATAATGGGTCTACAAAATGCACTCTACAAAAAGGGTATCGCCTTTGCTTCACAAGCTGCCGTTGAGTTTAACGATGAGTTCATGGAGGCGATAGCGTACTACGCCTATGAAGCATCCAGCGATTTAGCCGCATTACAAGGTACTTACAGCACTTATAAAGGCTCTAAATGGGACCGTGGACTCATGCCTCAAGATACCCTTGATATTCTCGAAGAAGAGCGTGGAAAACCCGTCGATGTGCCCCGAGCTGGCAAGATGGATTGGAATCCGCTACGTGAGAAAATTGCTAAACAAGGCATGCGTAACTCCAACGTGCTTGCTATCGCGCCGACCGCGACGATATCCAATATCATGGGCACTACCCCCTGCATCGAGCCCACCTACAAGAATCTATTTGTGAAAAGCAACCTATCTGGAGACTTTATTGTTCTAAACGGACAGCTTGTGCGCGATCTCAAAAGACGTGATTTATGGAATGACGAGATGCGTGATCAGCTAAAATACTTTGACGGTGAGCTTGACTCCATTGATGGCATTCCTGATGATTTACATGATAAGTATCGCACTGCATTCGGTATTGAATATAAGTACTTCATTGATGCTGCTGCTCGTCGTCAAAAGTGGATAGACCAGTCACAATCCGTGAATCTATTCCTTCCGGTAGCTGACATTAAGACACTGTCACATATGTATCGTCATGCCTGGTCAAAGGGTCTCAAGACTACCTATTACCTCCGAACTCTTGGTGCTTCAAATATCGAAAAAGCCACTACTAACGTGAAAAAAGATGTTAGAGGCATCGCTGGCCAGATCACTGAAAATTCTGCTCCGAAGAATGACTACACAGAAGCGGAAAAGAAAGTCTGCTCCATCGATGCTATGATGAATGGGGAAGAGTGCGAAGCCTGCCAGTGATATGGACTGAGCTACTGATTACATTTTTCTCTCAAGTCTTTATGCTCTAGATTTACTTCAAAAAGTATAATTTTACGCTAATTAATATTTGATGCGATTAGACGATTAAGCCACTTTTTCTATTTCCTCATCTCGCCATAAATTTCTCGGTGCTGCAGTCTTACCTCTTGCGGGAAATGATGAGAGCCAGTCACAGCGCGACTCAAATGCCAACAGTGCCCGTTAAACGCCCACCAAACACGTATGAATAAAAAGTTAACATCGGTGCGATTGAGGGTTTTTCTATCAGTGATGGTCATATGCTATTTAAGAAGAGTCTATACCTCATGTGGTCCGAGGCAGATCGTCCAGAGATAAAAGCTGTCCTCTAGTTTAACCGCGAGCGTCTGGATGCCTTGCTATTATACGTCAATATAATGGGTCTTAAAATTGGCGAGGAGGTAGCCCTGATCGACAAAGGTTTTAGAGAGGAAAGTCCAAACCCAGATTTTGGTTGGCTAGCGGAAGGCCTATGCCTGCTTGGAATCAAGTCTGAACAAGTTACGACAGTCTTTCTAAGTCATGCGCATTTTGATCAGCTCGATGGTACTGTTAACAAGGGTAAACCAGCCTGTACAAATGCCTAGATTTACCTGTTGCTGAAGGAATAAGATTTTAACAGAGAACTAAGTCCTGACTTCTCTAAGTCTGAACGCGACAAAAAGCCTCTCTTATATGAAAGATACTGTGAGATAATTTTGAAATACTCAAAGATCATCTTGTTATCGCTGAGGACGGGCAGACCTGCTTCCATGATGTAGTTACTATCTTAATTGCACCAGGTCGTACCGATAGTCATGCGTTTTTTGAGGTCCGCTATGGATCTGAATAGTCATTCACCTCAGTGACGCTGTACACCACCATGTCCTCATGTTTGAAGATGCTGACTGGAAAATGCTGACTGGACCTTAGCGATGGACCTCGATCCCGAGACTGCAGTCAAAACTCGACAGAAGCTTTTCAAAGTAATGGCTAGCGAAAAAGCTCGAGTTCATGGTTTTTATTCGCCATGGCCAGGGCTCGGGAACTTTTATCCGAACGCGATCAACACGCTTGCGATCCCGAATGTTTTAGTTGGGGATCTTAATTAGATCTATAAACTATTATGTAAAAGATGTAAACTTGTAATAAAACCAAATTCTATTATATATTATAATAGATAGCTTATGCCGAACTTTCTAAGATTATTTATACTGCTTCTATTAATTTCGACAAAATTTACCTCCCAATTGAAGGCAGATAATATCATTATAGTTAATGGTCCAGAATGTGCCATCACTGGTACCCTCGTTCCTGTCTCTGTTACTTACAC
Source organism: Puniceicoccaceae bacterium (assembly GCA_902603705.1). Taxonomy (GTDB): domain Bacteria; phylum Verrucomicrobiota; class Verrucomicrobiia; order Opitutales; family Coraliomargaritaceae; genus Thalassobacterium. Next base: position 9,983 of record CACKVQ010000017.1, on the reverse strand, counting down.
GGCATCTACAAACCGTGATATCATGGTTAATTTTATGATGAATAGGGCTCCTTGGACTGTATATGGTCACAAGAGAGTATCAGTCTCTGCTGGAAGTGCTAAAATAGTGATACCAGTAGCAATTAATAATGCTACTCCTGCAGAAGGTAGTGCATACAAGTTTGTCGTGAGTTTACTTCCCTCTGAAGCTAACTGGTCCGATCGCTTGCACCAACTTAATCAAGTTGGTGTTAGTTGCATACACGCCCCTGAGATGTTTACTGTGTATCCCACCGAGTACACAGGTGCTCTGCGTAATCCACTGAAAGGGTTCCGATACCCTACCTATAGGGTTAATTACGATAAGGAATACGCGACTATCACCCGTTGTTATCTGAAATGGAATGAGTTAGAAAATGATGTGAACGATACTATTCAGAAGATAAAAGATGTATGTGATCAGAAGTGGGCGGATGTGGAGCAATACGGCATCAAAGTTATTCCGCGTGTCTATCTAGACTGGGGCGGAGAACCAGATAGACAATACTGGCCAGCGGACATGACTACTGGTGACTACAGCAGCGAGCAGTTTAAGCAACGGCTCGTCCGGCTTATTTCCCGCTTAGGTGAATGCTGGGATGATGATCCGCGTGTTGCATGGGTGCAGATGGGTTTAATTGGTCGCTGGGGGGAACACCATAACCCGGATCCTACTCCAGAAATCCAGAAACTTATGGGCGATGCATTTACGCAGGCTTTCCATAATAAGAAATTTCTCGTCCGGCACGCAAATGAATTTACGGATTACGATGTTGGGGTTTATTGGGACTCGTGGGCTCATATTCAGCAAATAGATAAATCTGCACACGGTGCAGGAATTAAAGCTTTGAATGACGCAACAGATCGTTGGAAGACGCATCCAATTGAAGGGGAAACCGCCTATAATTGGGGCCAATCAGAAATTCAACCTGGTGACAGTCCAAATGACACTCTAACGGACCCAGTACACCGTGACTTTTTAATTGATACTATTCGTAACCTTCACTGTAGCGGATTGGGGTGGGTTTCCAAGTACGATGAAGATGATCCTTTCGTTCGGGCAGGGGCAGAATTGGTACAGAAGGCATTTGGATACCGATTTGTCATTTCCCATTTCTGCGTGGGGCAACGTGCGGAGCCAGATGGTTCGTTGCGACTTTTGTTTTCAGTAATTAATACTGGCTCGGCTCCATTTTATGAGGACTGGCCGCTGGAATTTAGCCTGCTTAATCCAGATACAGGCGATCTCGTTTGGAGTACATTATTAGATGGAGTCGACGTTCGACAGTGGCTTCCTGGCGATAATTGGGATGAAGAGAATGATGTTTATATAAATTCACCATTAGCTTATGAGATCGATGTCAATGTTACCCTACCTGGGTCTTCTAGATTGCAAGTTGGTGAGTACATTGCTGCTCTCTCCATCGTTGAACCACTGGGTAGAACGCCTGCTGTACGTTTTGCAGTAGACAATTATTTTGATAGTGGTCGTCATCCATTTGCAAGAGTTGGTATCGGTGTCGATTTATCAGGGGATCATTTACTGGATAACACGCTATTTGAAGATCCTATGCAGGTTGACCGACTTCCCTACTTATTGGAGGTTCCTTCTACTCCAGTCCCAGCTAATATAAAAGGAATTTCGATATCGGACGGCATTTGTCGTGTTCAAGGACAGGATTCTACTTTTGGTGCTCTTCGTGTGATACAGCGTTCGAATGATTTAGTGCAATGGGAGGCGGTTGACGTCTCGTATGGGACTGGAACCGATTTTGAATGGGTTGAGCCCACTGCTGGAGCATCACATTTGTTTTTTAGGGTACTAACTGAATAATAATTGCAAAAAGTAATAAAGATTTAGAAATCTATTTTTTATTTGATAAGTGTAATACTAATTATTGTATTGTGGTTTTTCGTTCTTCCCGTCCTTACTAGCTAGTCTATAAATTAGATCTCCTGTAATTAATGAAAAATAGACTTGGTCTTTTATAATCTAAAGGTGATTTTATATCATTATGCCTAGTGCTACGGTAGAGGATTACATTAAACACATTTATCTTATTGCTCAACAAAGTGAGTCCCCTAATGCCCCAATGGGACAGGTTGCTGATGCAGTAAATGTCGTTCCTGGTACCGCGACTACAATGGTAAAAGCACTCTCTGATGCAGGGCTAGTTGAATATGCCTCACGTGTCGGTGTTCGGTTAACAGTTCCTGGGCGAAAACTAGCTCTTCATGTTCTTCGGCGGCACCGCTTGATTGAGCAATTCTTAGTAGAGGTCCTAGGCTATGATTGGTCCGAGGTACATGATGAAGCCGAGCAACTAGAGCACGTTATTTCCGATTTGCTACTCGAAAGAATTGACCTTTATTTGGGTCACCCAACTGAAGATCCTCACGGAGATCCGATCCCTTCTGCCGAGGGAAAAGTTGCGCCGGAACAGGTCCAAACTCTAGCTCAATGTCCAATAGACTCTAAGATTTTTGTGGCTCGAATTATTGATCAAGGATCCGATTTCCTTAATTATATTGCCGCATCCGGGCTTAACCCCGGCGTCGATTTACAGGTTACATCACGTAGCAGTAGCGCAGAGACCGTACAGATTAAATTGGAGCGTTGCGGTACTAGACTGTCTCTTGGATTAGGCGCTGCAAGTAAGATTCAAGTACGCAAATAAGAGCAAATTTATGGTAATGAAAATATCGCAGTCTAACCTTAAATATACAATTAAAGCATCCGGTTGGATCTAATTAAATCAATTTTAGAAAAACAAAGTCTACTGACCTTCTCTTTAATGTAGTAAGCACACAGCACATGGATTCAAATATTACAGAACAATACATCGATATTCTCGTTAAATACGGAGTTCAAGTGATTGCAGCTGTAACTATCTTGGTTCTTGGCCTTTGGTTGGCTAAAAGGATAAAGAGTGTTCTTGTTACGACACTCAATAAACGAGAGGTCGACCCGACTTTAGTCGGATTCTTATCTAGTCTGCTTCACTGCGCTTTAGCTGTTTTTATAATTACTGCTGCAATAAGTAGGTTAGGTGTTCAGACTTCCTCTATTGTCGCTGTAATTGGTGCCGCCGGTTTGGCTGTTGGTCTCGCACTGCAAGGCTCACTTTCAAACTTCGCATCAGGTGTTTTACTTATAATTTTTAAGCCATTTGTTACTGGTAACTTTATTAAAGCTGGTGGAGAGGCCGGTACGGTAGTCGAGATAGGTATTCTCTCCACCGAGCTTAAGACACCGGACAACGCCAAAATTATTCTGCCCAACTCACAGGTTATGGGGGGCTCTATTACTAATTTCTCTGCCCATTCAACACGTCGAGTGGATATGGTATTTGGTGTCAGTTACGGTGATGATCTTGAAAAGGTTAAGCAGATTATTCATAAGCTTTTAGCTGCAGATAAGCGTGTTTTGGACGACCCAGAGCCCTGGGTCGCTGTTTCTAATCTTGGTGATAGTAGCGTAGACTTCATCGTCCGTCCATGGGTGAAGGCTGAGGATTATTGGGCGTTTAAGTATGACTTCACTCAATTGATGAAAGAGGCATGCGAGGCCGCTGGTGTGAGTATTCCATTCCCTCAGCGAGATCTTCATCTCTATCAGGAAAGTTCGCTTTAGCATCTTCGGATGTTTCGAGTACTTATCTTCTTTTACTTACTGTGGGATAGCTCTTGCGGACCTATATGCAGAGAGAATTGCCAATGAGCTAGCTAGTCGCTACGTTCCCTATGTAGATGAAGAGATTGTACCTAATGCAGAGCCACTAGCGTCCCAATATACAGAGTCTTGGTGGTCTACGCCTAAAGAGATTCGTACTTCCTACCCAGGCGCACTTTTCCTGGCGATTAGAGAACCCAATGTGGCGCAAACTATTACCCGTTTAGACTTCCCACTCATCGGTCTGCGTCTTGCCATTGACCCTGGACACATCGCAGGCATGTGGGCAGATTGGGAGGCACGTAGCTTTCTTATGTCAATCGATGATTTCTGGGTACGTGAGGGAGAACTGGTACTTGAAGTCGCTCAGCGTATGCATGCACAACTAAAAGCACTATGGGAAGAAGTAATCCTACTTCGCGATTCAACTGAATTGCGAAACCCTTAGTGGGTAACATAGTATTGGGCTTTAGCTTCCAAGGAGTTTCAGGCTTCAAGCAAGGCTTCGCTCGAAGTACAAATTAATCACGCGATAGATATTCATGAGCGTGCTGTGCGCCTGCGGTCGTTAGGGCAGAAGAAAAAAGTTACTATTAGCTATAAAAGACCTATAAATCGACTATTCTTTCGTAGCTCTTAGAAAACTATTATTGGCAAGAGTGTCCGGCAGGATTCTATTTACTATATCAGGTATTTTACTGCTTCGCGCTCTTCGGAAAGTTCTTGCACGGACGCGTCAAACTTGGCACGACCGAACTCATTGAGTGCGACGTCGGTAACCACCTCAACATTTTGCCCATCGCTGCGGCAAGGCATGGAGATAATTAAACCTTTAGGTGTGCCGTAGCTCCCATCGGAACATAGGCACATACTAAATGTTTCGCCTGTAGGGGTGGGCACAGTTAGCTTGTGCACAGAGTCAATTATAGCGTTGGCTGCTGATGCAGCTGAGGAAGTACCACGTGCTTTGATGATAGTAGCGCCTCGCCTCTGTACTTGGGGTATGAAGGTATCCTTAAGCCAAGGCTCATCACTGATTACCTCGGTTGCGGGTTTACCGCCTATTTTTGCTGAATAGAAGTCGGGGTACTGAGTGGCAGAGTGATTACCCCAGATAGTCATATTTGTTACGTTTGTTACATCTACGCCAGCCTTTTGGGCAAGTTGTGTCTTTGCACGGTTTTCGTCGAGCATGGTCATAGCAAAGAATCGGTTCGTAGGCAGGCCATCCGCATTGTTCATAGCGATAAGACAGTTGGTATTACAAGGGTTTCCTACTACGAGCACACGCACGTCGGTAGCTGCGTTAGCAGCTATAGCCTTTCCCTGACCCGTAAAAACATTTCCGTTTATGCCAAGTAGGTCTGACCTCTCCATCCCGTCTTTTCGAGGTACTGAGCCGACTAGGATTACCCAGTTTACATCTTTGAAACCTTCTTCTAAATCTGTAGTGGCTACAACATCCTTTAGAAGAGGAAATGCGCAATCATCTAGCTCCATAACAACACCTTTAAGCGAGTCTAGAGCATGTGGAATTTCGATCAAGTTCAGCGCTACTGGCTGATCGGAGCCGAACATGGCTCCTGAAGCGATGCGAAAGAGTAGGGCATATCCGATATTACCGGCGGCTCCTGTGACGGCGACACGTATTACTGTTTGGCTCATAATGATATAAAATGTGTGTAAAATTAAACAGATTATCCCTAATAAATCTTAGTAATTAGTATATATTTAAAAGGTTATTTTTTATGAGAATAGTGGTCCGAGCTCTATGTAAGCTTTGCGTAGCATCCTTTCAGTACTATCCCAATCAACACAGCCATCTGTGATCGATACGCCATATTTGAGCTCTTTTACAGACTCAGGAAAAGGTTGGTTGCCGAAGTAGAGATTACTTTCGACCATCGCTCCTATGACGCTTTGATCTACTAACTTCTGTTGCACAACCTCAGCAAAGACCTCTGCTTGGCGGCTAGGATCTTTTTCGCTATTGGCATGGCTGCAATCTGTCATAATTGCAGGTGCAAGGCCCGCATCTGTAAGCTTTTCTCTAGTGATCGCTACATGGTTAGGCTGGTAATTTGGGCCGTGCGAGCCACCACGCAGAACGACGTGGCAGTAGGGGTTGCCTTTTGTTGTGAGAGCATTAGCTCGACCTTCGTTGTCGATTCCAAGAAAAGTCTGTGGTTGGCTAGCAGCTTTAATCGCGTTGATTGCCACATTAAGACCCCCGTCAGTGCCATTTTTGAAACCTAGTGGCATAGACAAGCCAGAAGCCATTTGTCTGTGTGTTTGGCTTTCGGTTGTACGAGCACCAATTGCCGACCATGATATGAGGTCGGCAATATATTGCGGTGTAATTGGATCGAGTAATTCTGTAGCGGTAGGCAGACCCATGCCTATAATATCTACAAGGAAGCGCCGAGCGATGCGTAAGCCTTCGGGGATGTCGCTTGTACCGTCCAGCTTTGGATCCATTATCAGACCCTTCCAACCTACAGTAGTACGTGGTTTCTCAAAATACACCCTCATGACGATGAGCATGCGATCGGATAGCTCTTTAGACAGGCTGGCTAAACGTTCTGCGTATTCACGGCCTGCTTTCAAGTCGTGAATGGAGCAGGGCCCAATTACGACGAGAAGCCTAGAGTCACTACCGAAAATGATTTGTTTGATAGCTTCACGACTATCAGACACGAACTTATCGGCCACATCTGTTTTTTTGATTTTATGACAGAGCGCTATTGGCGTAGGTAATAACGTTTTAGAGGTAATATGAATGTCGGTGACTTTTTTCACGGTCGGTAGGTGTAGAGTAGCTTTTAGATGGGAACAAGTTCAATTATGGAAAAGGCAATTTTTCGCTAGTATGATTGGATAAAATTTATTTATTACTTAGTAGAAAAAATCACGTTAATATTGGATTAATTTTGTTTCATTGAATTTGTAAAACTCTAATTTTTACTGGTTAACAGATTATTTAAGGTGTATCATTTGATTGTAATTTAAGTTTTTTAAAGGACAAAATCTAGTAGAGCAAAGGAGGTGAACGATGAATGAATATCCTCTAGAACCTAGCAAATTGGGGAATGAATTAGGTAATTACTTTTATCAATATCGCCCAGCTGCCAACTTCTTTGTTAAGGACGAGGACGCAGCCGAATTTTTACAGAGCCAATTTAGTAATGAGCTTCGACCATTTGAATCGAGTAGATGCTCTTATGGGCTTTGGTTGAATGTTAAAGGTAAAGTCGTAGGAGACAGTATTGTATTGTGTGAGGATGCTAACTCTTTTCGAGTGCTGAGCGAATGCTCGAGGGGGGAACTACTCGCAGCTCACATGCAGCGTCACATCATCGCAGATGATGTGCTTATTGAGCACTCTGATCCAGGTTACATATTCGAACTTTCTGCTAATGTACTTGGGGCACTTGGTTTAGCCGCCCCTCAAGTAGGTTATTTTACTCAGCTTAAAGATGGAACCCTTATTAAAACTATAGATAATAGATATCGTCTGTTGATTAGTTCAAGCAGTGAAAGGGATGCTTGGATAGTAAAATTTAACGCTATTGGATGTAAGGATATTTCCGAAGCAGATTTTGGCCTTCGTAGGATAACTGCAGGTATTCCTTTGATCCCAAGGGAAATCGGCAGCACTGATTTCCCAGGAGAGGGCGAATTGGAAAGAGGCGCTATTTCATTCACTAAAGGTTGTTATCTTGGGCAAGAAGTGGTCGCGCGGATGTATAGTACAGGAAAAGCACACCGCAGGCTCTTCGTACTTGAGGGTAATGGCACCCCTCCTGAGATACCCCTTAATCTTTACAATAGTGATAAAAAGTTGGTTGGGGAACTTCGTAGTGCGTATAAAAACTTCGATTTTTGGCGCGGAGTGGCGATATTGAAAACAAAATTTGCTACCATCGGATTGGAATTAAAAAACGAAAATATGGATGCAGTCGTCATAAACCCACTACGAGAAAATTACAAAAATGGTAGTATTTTATAAACTACACGTCTTCAGCTTTGTGACTTTCGGATGCGAGCATCTTATGAGTACATTTTAGCGGGGTAGTCAATTCAAAAAACTCCGCCTTTACGGTTGCCAATTGTGATGAAGCCATTCTTGTTAAAGATTTTTTGGTAGCATTGTTTAAATGTAAATAAGATCATGGGCAAAAGCTTATTTGAAAAAGTATGGGACGCGCACGTCGTCCGTGAATTAGTCAACGGTCAGTCACAATTACTGATCGGGACTCATCTTATCCATGAGGTTACAAGTCCACAGGCCTTTGGTATGTTGCGTGACAAAAATTTACAGGTAAAATATCCACACCGAACCTTCGCGACGGTTGATCATATTGTCCCCACCAACGAGTCGCTTGAGCCTTACAGTGATCCGCTAGCACAGGGAATGATAGAAGAGCTTAGAAAGAACTGCGCAGAGAATCAGATCACATTTTTTGATACTAATACCGGCAGCCAAGGGATAGTACATGTGGTAGGTCCAGAACAGGGCATCACACAACCTGGTACTACCATTGCCTGTGGAGATTCGCACACTGCTACTCACGGTGCGTTCGGAGCAATCGCTTTTGGGATAGGCACCAGTCAAGTGCGTGATGTGCTTGCGACTCAAACTATCGCACTGAACAAACTTAAAGTCCGCCGGATTAACGTGGACGGTAATTTGCTCCCCGGTGTGTACGCTAAGGACGTAGTGCTACATATCATTCGCATCCTTGGTACGCAGGGTGGCACTGGCTTTGCATACGAATATGGAGGTACGACTTTCGACAATTTTACAATGGAGGAGCGTATGACAGTTTGTAATATGTCAATAGAGGGTGGGGCACGCGCTGGATATGTTAATCCCGACGAGACAACATTCGAATATTTAGAGGGTCGCCCATACACGCCCAGTGGTGAGGATTGGAATGCTGCGGTCGAACAGTGGAAGTACTTCGCATCAGATGAGGACTGTATTTATGATGATATTGTCAATATCGATGCGTCTGAAATACAACCTACTGTAACTTGGGGAATCACTCCAGGGCAAGGCATTGGCATCGAGGAGTCTATTCCGAAGCTTGCCGATGCACCTACACAATCGGAGCGTGATTCAATGTCCGAAGCACTCGAGTACATGAAATTTGAAGGTGGTAGCCCGATTATGGGGAAAAAGATCGATATTGCTTTTATTGGTTCTTGTACTAACGGACGACTTTCCGATTTTGAGGAGGTGGCGAAATATGTAAAAGGACACAAGGTAGCTGATAGTCTCACTGCAATTATTGTCCCAGGATCCCAGGTCGTAGCTAAGATTGCTGAGGCAAAGGGCCTCGATAAAATCTTTATAGAGGCAGGCTTCGAATGGCGAGCTGCAGGATGCTCAATGTGCTTGGCTATGAATCCAGATAAGCTCATTGGAGATCAGTTATGCGCTAGTTCCTCTAATCGTAACTTCAAAGGTCGTCAGGGCTCGCCCACAGGTCGCACGATGTTAATGAGTCCGCTAATGGTTGCTGCCGCAGCTGTTACAGGTGAAGTCTCCGATGCTCGTGAAGTTTTTGGATTAGCTACTGCCGAAATCTAAGTTAGAACTATTATACATTAAATCTACAATTCAATATGTCCTCTACGCCCATTAATCAAGTTACCGGTAAGGGTGTTTTTGTGCCAGGCGACGATGTCGACACCGACCGTATTATTCCTGCACGGTTCATGAAGTGCATTACTTTCGATGGACTAGGGGATTATCTATTTTACGATGTACGTAAGACAGAGTTAGGCGAAGACAAAAAACATAATTTGAATGACCCGCGCTTCGCAGAGGCTTCTATCATTATTAGTGGTAATAATTTTGGATGTGGTAGTTCGCGAGAACACGCCCCACAGTCAATACTGCGTGCTGGATATGTTGCGGTTATCGCTGGAAGCTTTGCAGAAATCTTTTTTGGTAACTCTACTAATTTAGGTGTTGTCTGTGCAATCGCCAGTGATGTGGATCGAAAATCCATAACTCAAGCCATTGATATAAATCCAGAGATCGAAATCAGTATTGATGTTAGGAATCTAAGGATTTGTTACGGGAAGAATTCTGTTTCCTGTGAGATTAAGCCTGGTGCCCGTGAAAGTTTTCTTAGTGGTCGTTATGATCCACTTGATGAATTACTGCAGGGGGCGGACGAAGTATCTAAGACGGCGGGTTCACTCACTTATATGAATTAGTGATATTTTTGAGCATGATACTTGGCTTTGAGTATTCTCAGTATAATATCTTTGCAGCTAT
>CACKVQ010000016.1 GCA_902603705.1 Puniceicoccaceae bacterium | reverse complement strand
TAACAAATACTTTGACTATAGTGACCCAGATGCCGTTGGCTATAGTTCCCCCGCTTACGAACTTGCTCCCCAATGCACAAGTACAAATGAAACATTTGAACCGGGTGATGAACAAAAAGGTAAAACTGCTAGAGCTATTTTATATATGACTACCCGATATGATTACCTAGAGCTGATAAACACTCCTCCTTCAGCGGCCCCAGAATCAGAGGGAAATCAAATGGCTCAGCTAAATACGCTTCTAAAATGGAATCGTGATTTTCTGCCAACTAACAATGAAAAACTAGTAAATCAGCAAATCTATGCATCGTATCAATATAACAGGAATCCATTCATAGACTTCCCGGAGTTCGCTGACGCCATTTGGGTTGATGGCCCATCTTGGGGGAAATGGCGACTAGATAACTTCTCTCTTTCCGAGCTATTAGACTCAAGTGTATCTGGAGATACTGCTGACCCAGATCAGGATGGTATAAAAAATCTTTTAGAGCGAGCAATGTACTCTGATCCAAGAGAAAAAAACACTACAGACGCACTTAGCGCACAATTAATAAATGGAATTCTTAACTTAAGTTTCGCTAGAGCAACTGATAGCACAAATCTTAATGCTGCAATTATACTAGAAAGATCTTCAGATCTAATTAATTGGACTACTTTAGACCTATCTGAAGCAACTGTTAATACAGTTACACCCGAACAAGAAATAGTTACTTTATCTTTGAACACAGTAAGCAGTGGGACAAGTGACATAATAACCGCTCCAGCTCAATATTATCGCATTGTTGCTATTAATACCGCAGATGGAGGAATAGATTATGAAACAGTAACCTCAGGTGGAGGAATAGATTATGAAACAGTAACCTCAGGTGGAGGAATAGATTATGAAACAACAACTATCTTTTCTGAAAACTTCAACAATGCTGATTTGTTTACAACTAGCTCTAACCTATTTTCCGATGCATCTGATGACTACTTCGGACTAACTGGAGACGGTAGTGGCATTGAAGCTTTCTATGGTGGTGATCCTAGTCCATCCGGGCTTATGGATTTTTTTGGGGCTTCAGGCTCTTATATGATTGCTGAAGATATGGATGGAGAGGATGCCGAACTGCCAATTACAGTAACTTGGTCAGATATTAATATTAATGGACGAACTGGATTGGTACTTTCTGCAGATATTGGTGCTTCCACTAATAGTATAGATTCAAGTGACGATCTACTTATTGAATACCAAATTGATGACAATGGCTACAATTCACTGTTGGATTTTAGTTTCCTTCCAGATGAAGGTTACGCATGGAATAATGTTTTTGAGCTATCCGGTTCTTTAGGAGCAATAACTCTAAGCGAAGTACTTCAGACATTTACTGTTTCAATTCCTGGAAATGGCTCAAGCTTAGATGTGCGCTTAACCGTCTCACTAAATGCAGTCAACGAAAGCTTCGCTTTAGATAATCTTGAAATATCGGCTGCTAGCTCACCATAATTTTTTAGAGTTATATTTTGTGGAAGCAAATTTCATGTGACAAACTTCTGCTACAATCTTAGACCTCGGGATAATACAGATATGCACGCAGCTCTATACAGATTAAAAATTTGCTCAATATATGCCTCCATCTACTGGTATTAGAATTTAGCAACAACAGCATTAAAGGTCGGGAAGAACAACGAAGGGATTACGATTAAATTGATACTCCATATAGAGCTTTTGATTTACTAGCCTTTCATTGTTAGCTGGCATTTATTCACGATTCCATTTTATAAGCTTATTTAGCATACACATATTTAATATGCGATATAGAACATTTATTTTGTATACGATAGTTGTCTTAAAGCTATTGTATGCTATTGAGATCAACGCCCAGTATGGAGGCTACTATTCTACAATTAATGGACAATCTGGAAATGTTTTAAAAAGTGCTCTCAATGGTATTATTGATAATCATACTTCTCTTTCATATACACCAGGTGTGTGGGACGCTCACAAAGATTTGTACGAAGACCCAAATAATTCTGATAATATAATATTATTTTATTCACAGGACAGCGTTAGTAAATCGACTCAATCAGGCTCTGGCGGTAGTGGAGCTGAAGCTTTTAACAGAGAGCACTTATGGCCTAGGAGCTACGGAGTTGGAAGCTCAGGAAGTGATAATACTGATCTACATCATTTAGTACCAACATATGCAGGCGTTAATAGTTCAAGAGGCAACAAGTATTTTGACTATAGCAACTCCAGCTTACCAGGTTATGATAATCCAGCAAACTCTCTATCCCCTAATTGCACAGCAAATAGCGATACATTTGAGCCTGGTGATGCACAAAAAGGACATGTTGCAAGAGCCATTCTATATATGGCAACTAGGTATGATTATTTAGAAATAGTAAACACTCCCCCATCAAGTCCCCCAAGTACTTCTGACAGTAGGATGGCTCAATTGAGCACTCTATTGGATTGGAACAGAAAAGCATTACCTACGGTAAAAGAAAAAAATAATAATCAAAAGATCTATGAATCGTATCAATATAACAGGAATCCATTCATAGACTTCCCGGAGTTCGCTGACGCCATTTGGGTTGATGGCCCATCTTGGGGGAAATGGCGTTTGGACTATTTTTCGCTAGAAGAGCTAAATGATCTGAGTATATCTGCTGATTCTGCTGATCCAGACTCTGATGGTATAACAAATCTTATGGAACTTGCTATTTATTCAGACCCAAAGACTAAGAACGAGAGTCCTCCAATCGAAATTGATGTTATAGACAATAATTTTTTAATTAGCTTTGTTAGAGCGAGAAATTTTGAGAACCTTAACACTAATTTAATATTAGAAAAATCTACAGACCTAGTTAATTGGAGTACGGTTAATTTATCGAATGCTAGCACACTAGCAATAAACGATAACCAAGAAAGCGTTCAGCTAAACCTAGGGTCTGTAAATGACGAGGTGACTACTATTATAAACACTTCCAGTGTAACACTAGTAGATGGAATAAATGAACTTAGAGCTGTAGACGTAACTGGAGATGATATTTGGAATATTAACGAAGCAAATAATTCAGCATTTATAGACGGTTGGAACAACGATCAGGATGAAGAAGACTGGTTGATATTTCCAGAAATAAACCTCAATGATTATACCCAAGAAGTCCTAAACTTAGAATACAGAAGTCAATGGCCTGACCCATCGGTAACAGGACTAGAGGTTTTTTACAGTAATAATTACCAGCTAGATCCGAGTTCCACAAATTGGGAACCATTACTAAGTGCCAATACTGAGTTAGATACGAACAAATCCACAAATAGTGACATTACAGATCAATATAATCTCGAAGTAGACTTATCAAGTATAGATGGGCCAGGTATCACAGTAGGAATCAAATACACATCCGTTAGCCAAGATCCCCCTAATACCAGGGCATGGGAGATATCTAATCCAACCATAGTGGCTACGCTTACAACTACTGTCACCGTAGGTGGTAATGGAGCAATAATTGAAAATGTATCATACTATCGATTAAACGCTACGAATTTAAGTTTTTAAAAATAATTCAATACCTAGATTAGCCAGGCCTGTAGTATCAATACATAGCAATCTATATCATGCCTTTTTTGTGGATTAGTTCAGCGATCTGGATGGCGTTTAAGGCCGCACCCTTCCAAAGCTGGTCGCCAGTCACCCAAAGAGCCAAGCCATTTTCAAAAACACTATCCCTACGTATCCGGCCGACACCACAAGGTACAACCTCAGAGTAATTGAGCGGCATGGGGTATTCAGCCTTTTCTGGTTGATCTACCAACTCCGCTCCCGCGAATATACGTACCGCGTCGCGAGCAGCCTCTACACTAACTGGCATTTCAAAATCAGCGCTAATGGAAACACAATGTGCTCGGAATACTGGTACGCGCACACAAGTACAAGTTACACGCAGGTCATCGATACCCATAATCTTTCGGCCTTCATTAAGCATCTTCATCTCTTCTTTTGTATACCCATCATCGAGAAATTCGTCGACATGGGGAATAAGATTAAAAGCAATTTGATGAGGATAAACTTCTCTTTTAATCCCTTCTTTAGGCAAGCCCTCTGCCCAAGCACGGGCCTGTTGTTCTAGTTCTATTATTCCACCAGCACCACTGCCAGATACTGCTTGATAGGTAGACGCAATAAAAGACTTAAGGCCGAAGGCCTTATGCAATGGGTAGAGCCCCATCAGTGAAATAGTAGTAGAACAATTAGGATTAGCCACTATACCCTTATGGCTGTCCACAGCTTCTGGATTAATCTCAGGGACAACCAGAGGCACCTCAAGATCATGCCGGAAGGCAGAACTATTATCAATGACAATACAGCCACGTTGGACCGCCTCCTTAGCAAAAAGCTTAGACTGCGCTCCTCCAGCGCTGAAGATACATAGGTCTAGCTCTGCAAAGCTCTCAGGAGTAGCCTCTTGAATAGTCCAAGAATTATCGCCATAAGACTGCACCTTGCCTGCTGAGCGTGCCGATGCGAGCAAGCGAAGCTCCGATAAGGGGAAGTCACGCTCGTGGAGAAGACGAATGATTTCTTGACCGACTGCACCTGTAGCGCCGAGGATACCTATACTATATGCCATTTGATTTTATAAAAGAAAACGCGCGTATTAATCAGAGCTGTGTGTCCTTGTCAATCATACCTACAGATCGGCGCTTAATCGTATCGATCCAAACACAAACAATGGCACTTCTCGAGCAAGAAAAAGTTTTGCAATTTTTTACTATCTCCACGTCAAAAAAGCCCCCCTCTTGCAAAGCTAACTCCTACGGCACTCCTACGGGCCTTCATACCATAGCTGATAAGATTGGAGCAGGAGCCGCAGAAGGCATGGTATTTAGAGGTCGCGTAGCTACAGGTAAACTATACGGAGATTTTCCACCGAAAGAAGCATCTTATAATTTAATTACCAGCCGCATAATGCGCCTACGTGGCATGGAACCAGGAGTAAACTCCGGCACTAGCTGTGATTCATACGCTCGTTATATTTACATTCACGGAACAAATCATGAGGCGCGAGTCGGCCACCCATATAGTGGTGGTTGCGTAGAGATGATAAATAGTGATGTAATCAAACTCTTTAACTGTGTCAAAGAGGGAGATATAGTGTGGATTCGTTAAACAAATTCGGCAGCCGCCTCCATCAATTAAATAGCCTTAAGCCAAGGCACACATGCGTCCAATTTAAATGTGGATAGCTTCGCCGAAGACGCTAGCGGCCGCTTCCATAACAGCCTCACTAAGTGTAGGATGTGCATGTATAGTATTGTGTACTTCACCAGCTGTAACTTCGAGCTTCATGCCTAGTCCGTATTCAGCAATCATTTCGGTAGCGTCAGACCCGACAATGTGTGCCCCTAATATTTCGCCATATATTGGATCCACGAGCATTTTTACAAAACCCTCAGGCTGATTTGAAGCAACGGCCTTGCCTGAAGCCTGAAAAGGAAATTTTCCTACTTTATAATTAATGCCCTCCTCTTTAAGTTTTTTTTCAGTCTTTCCAATAGAAGCAACCTGTGGAACACAGTAAGTGCAACCCGGAAACTGCGAGACACGCTTTGGCTTTGAATGACCAAACATACCATTTACAGCTTGAATCGCTTCGTATGTAGCAACGTGCGCAAGCCAAGGTGGCCCAATAATATCACCGGCGGCATAAATTCCTTTTGCGGAGGATTCGTAATTCTCGTCGACCTGTATGTAGCCACGGTCCATCTTGAGCTTTGCCCTTGGGGACAGCAACCCTTCTGTATTAGCTACTACACCGATGGCAAGGAGTATAGAATCCGCAGTAATGCTCTCACTATCCCCCTCCCGAACTAAATCCATCTTAACGGCCTTAGCGTTGACTTTAATGTTTTCTACGGCAGTGGAGACACGGCAATCGATACCACTGTTTTTAAAAGACTTTTCTACAACGGCTGCCGTTTCATGATCTTCTACCGGTAGTAGCTGATCAAGCATTTCGACCAGTGTTACCTTAGTTCCAAAAGCATTCAAGAAATAGGCAAATTCTGCACCGATAGCACCTGCGCCTACGATGACTATTGATTTGGGCTGATTCTTCATTTCCAGCGCTTGGCGGGAAGTCATCACCCGTTCACCATCAACCTCAAGGTTCGGCAAGCTGCGAGGCTTACATCCAGTAGCAATCAGCGTCTTTTCTGCAGAAAGAAGAGTGCCCTTATCTTTACCAGAAGTGATCTCGATCATACCTGGCACATTAATCATACCTGTACCGATGATGTGGTCGACTTTATTTTTCTTAAAAAGAAAGCTGATGCCCTTTGCCATCGTGTCCGCCACGTCACGTGATCGGCCGATAATCGTATTAAAATCGTAATCGAGGCCTTTTACCGTAATTCCGAGGTCTTCGCTGTGCTGCATCTTATTATAGAGCTCCGCACTCTTTAACAGTGCTTTCGAGGGTATACAACCCCAATTCAAACAAGTGCCACCTGGGCGTTCTTGTTCCACGCAGGCAACTTTTTTTCCGAGTTGGCCTGCGCGTATAGCTGAAGCATAGCCGGCAGGCCCACCGCCAATAACAACGAGATCGTATTTTGTACTAGAGGACATATGTGCGAACTACAAACGGCAAGATGGGCTTAGAGTCAAGCACGCGCAGCATACACTAAACGCGTGGTTTTAGGAAATATTAATTAAAAGTAACTAGCAAAACATTAAATTAAGCCAAAATCCTCTATTTTTCAATCATACTAACTGGCATAAAAGCCTAGATATCAATAACGTCATCATCATTTAGGGACTTCTCACTTCCTCTAGTGCGGGAGACTTTAGGCTCTTCCCTACTACTTTTATTATAGTTAGTATGCACTTGTAGCACATGTTTTCCAAATAATATGTTAGCACACGCGCCAGTCAGACTGACAACGAAGGCGCCCGCTAGAGCATAACCAAGGCTATCCACGGTGAAACCATTAACTAAATTAGCTACAAGTAGAAACAACAAGGCATTGATTAACCATATCCCTAGCCCAAAGGATAGAATTATAAATGGAAAAGCAAAGAGCAGCAGCAAAGGCTTTAGTAAAACGTTACTCAGGCTTAAAAGAAATACTACGACGAGCAGTGCGCCCGTGTCGGTGTACCATATACCTTCAAACATATTGGAAGCAATAAGTACGCCCATAGCAATCAACAGCCAGCTCTTTAAAATTTGTTTTAGTTCCATTGTTTCTGTCTTGGTCTGCTGCAGTATAAATCCAGCTAGAATGTATATTCAAACATTACTTTGCATTTAGCATAGGTACAGAAAACCCAGCGTCATTGGTGCGGAGCCAGTAGACTTGCTAGCTAAATACTCTTAAACGAACTAGCGACGACGTGAAAACTTAGTCTGGAATTTCTCAACACGTCCAGCGGTATCAACAAAACGCTTCTCACCAGTAAATGCTGGATGAGAATCTGAAGTTATATCGCAAATCACAGACTGATATTCATTACCATCTATAGTCTCTGTCTTACTACCTTTCATGGTAGATTTCGTCAAAAATTTATGACCAGTAGAAACATCCACAAAAACAACAGAATTCAGCTTCGGATGTATATCATTTTTCACAATAAGTAGCTTTTTAAAATATAAATTGTCTAACCTTGGCGCGCTTTAAAGCGAGGATTAGATTTGCAGATGACATAGACACGACCCTTACGTCGAACTACTTGGCAGTCAGGATGACGGTCTTTAAGTGATTTTAATGAGGATACAACTTTCATAACATATAATATGAAAATTGAGATAAAGGCTCAGGACTATTGCCTGTCAATGGCAAAGGCAGAAATATTTCTGGATGTTCTAGTTAAATGAAGGGTCTTCAGGAGGATCACTTAGCAAGCGTATTTCTGGGCGTTCATCACAAAATAACTCATACCAGTGAGCTTCTGCGTTCTTATTCATTAATGATGCCAAACTGCTAGAGATAACCCAAGATCCTTGCTCTATTTCGAATTCGAGCTGCCCTTTACTCCAACCAGTATGTCCAAAGAATCCTCGTATCTGAAATTCTGAATCATTTTTGAGTATATTCTGTGCCTTTTTAGTATCAATTCCGAAATAAAGTTGAAAAGCGCCGGACCCTTCAGACCACTTCCAAGCTGTGAAAATAACTTGCCCATTCTCTACAGGACCTCCAGAAAAAAGTGGTACATCTTTTAAAGGCGATTTACTAAGTTTAGGATCAATATCACCTAGCATCTGTCCGAGTGGACGGTTGACAATGATACCCATAGACCCCACCTCTTTTGTATGTGTGCAAAGAAGTATTACACTTCGCCTAAAGCTGGGCTCTAGCAGTGTGGCATTGGCCAGTAATAAGCTTCCGGCATGTAGCCCTGATGATTTACGTATTTTTTTTATTAGATCCAGACGCATCCTATTAATATCATTTATAGTTGCTGCAATTTTACACAACTCTCATGTAAGATATATTTAACCAAATCATCATTACGATATTCATTGTGGTATTTTATACAAGAAATACCAGCCGCAGCTAATATTTTAGCACAATTAACGCAGGGGAAATGGGTAATGTAGGCAGTCGCTCCATCCAATGAAACTCCACGCCTAGCAGCGTCACTAAGGGCATTTTGCTCCGCATGCACAGTAGCTTGTTCATGACCGTCGCGTAGTCGAGAGTTATGATCAGCACCTGGAAGAAATCCATTATAGCCAGCAGCAATGATGCGATTCTTTTGAGAGCCCCCAGAAACAATAACGCAGCCTACATTGAGCCGTTCGCAACTGGACCGGGAAGCCATGAGTAAAGCAGTCGCCATAAAATATGCGTCCCAGGACGGGCGATTCGGCCAAGACTGTATCATAGCTTCTACTTGAGCCAGGATAGTCGCATCTCGTTTATGATTTTCTTCACTCATAAAAATAAATTATTATTAAAGAGATACTTACGGGTAGATGGATATTTCGAACAGACCAAAAGGCAAGCCAGCAGTGAGCCCAGACTCCACAATCCAAGTGTAGGCTGCACCATCAAAAGCTATGTCTCCAGAGCTAGAAGCAAGCACTGGTCGACCGATCGAACGACCACTTTCATCGATACGCAGATAATACTTTGCCGGTTGCATCGCCATCATTGAGACCAAATCAATTTTAACAGGCAAAACACGCAAGATCTCACCATTAAGAAAGCTCACCTCCATAAAGTTGCCGGTTGATTCGAACTCCTGAATATCCATCACCTCGCCCCCAAATCCACGGAAAAGATCCCAATAACGCCATGCGAGCAGATCGACGGGTGAATTCACAGGGTAACTTTGTCTAGAAGGTAAATCGTCTAGTAAGAGTGCCTCTGAGAAGCTAATTTCTGGTTCATAGGCAGAGAAACTCGAAAAAGGAAGTGCGCGCGAAGGTGGCTCAAATTTGTGCGCACTATTCCATTGGCCAGGTATAAAAAGCGGCGCCGAGTCAAAGAGGACAGCGTGTTCGTCAAGGGCAGAGCCTTCCAATAGTCCTTGCGAGGACACATATTGTACAAAAGGGGAAATTTCTTCTTTTATCAGTATGGGCTTAGGAACAGCGCGAAAGGTTAGATAACCGACGATATGTAGACAAATACCCAAAAATACAGCTATCAGTACGCGCGGGGATAATATCTTTTTCATAGGTATGAATCTATGATTTAACTGGAGGCTCCACGAAAGCATTACATTTCTATTAGGAAACTATTAGCTGTATTTCTTTCGGTATCTTTATTAGATGGCGTGATGGCTTTCGCATCTGACATATGTTCTCCTGCAATCTGCACTTGAACAAACCCTGCCTCCTTTGCCATTTGGCAGAGTTCTAGAAAGAGCTGCAAGTCCATTGAACCCTCGGTCTTGATAAATAAAACAATGTCTTTTCCTAACATATTTTCATGATGCTTTTCAAATCCACGCATAATCGAATTGAGCTCAAAGACTGCCCCGTCAAAAAAAAGCATACCCCCGTTACCTATAGTAAGTACTGCTACGGGCAGTTTGCTCAGAGACATTTTCAACTCGGATTTAGGCAACTCAACCTTTAGCCCAGGGACCATAACAAATCGGGTAAAAAGTAACCCAAAAAATAAGGCTATAACTAGCAAATCTAGTACTGGAACTACATCCAGTTTTATTGTTGGTCGCTTAAGTCGAGCTATTAGACCAAACGGCTCGACGAATGAATTATCTGTAACTTTTTCGCCTGTTTTAAATGCAAACATATCACTCTTTGATTGCACTCTCCTGTTGAGCACCTATCTCAGGTGTCGTAGATAAGAATTCATAGATTTCATGCCCGGCCCATTCAAAGTCTTGGACATGAGCACGCACGCGACCGTTCAAAAAATGACAAGCTAGCATAGCCATAATCCCAACAGCTAAGCCAGCTGCGGAAGTAATCAAAGCCTCTCCCAGAAGGCGACTTAGCATAGCGCTATCTCCATTGAATGAGTCTAGTGAATAAAGAGCTTGAAGGGCTGCAATTATTGTACCTAGAAAACCAAGCATCGGTGCCACTTTGGCCAAGGCAGCTATAGATCCGATACGACGCTCTAGCATTGGTATCTCCACGATAGCTGATGACTGTATCGATGCGCGGATCGATTCACGTGACTCACCGTAGTGAAGCAAGGCAGATTTGACAATGCGCGCCAATGGACCTGGAGTATCTTCGCAAAGAGTAAGTGCCTCTACCAACCGCTTCTTACGAACAAGATTTTTGATGCCACTCAAAAAATCTTCATTTCCAATTTGCCCTTTGTGCAAATAGATCGTGCGCTCTACAAAAAGTATCACACTCAGTATGCTTATAAACAGCAAAGGATAGACAACTGGGCCACCTTGAAGAATAAAAATATTTTGAAAATTATCCATATATTACTAAACTATTTTAAATTATTTACTTATTCAATACTCAGTAAACGATCCGCACGCGCTGTAGCAATTTGTCGCCCTGGTAAGTTATAAGCGATGATCATACGGTAAATACGGCTCGCCTCAGAAAGTGAATCATCGTTTTCGAGTAACTCGCCCAATTTTAGCATAGATCTCGAAATCCAATAACGTCCAGTTGCGCTTAATTCGGAAGCCTTTTGTTCATCTAACAAGAATCGAGTGATACTTAGTGAGAGTACTTCTTCAGCCCCTTTAATAGACTGACTTTTACTTAAAGCAAAAGCCCACTTGTAGGAGGCTTCAACCTGAAAATCAAGCGGTAGGTTTGGTAAATCCAGCAAGCGTTCTAAAACACTAATAGCCTCAACCAAATCGTCTGGTTCGTTACCCGCTAGTGCAAGCATACAGTCTGCGCGAGAGAGTTCAGAGATGTAGCGCATCGGGTGAGCAGGAAAGCTATTAATCAAGTTCTCATAAACAATCTGAGCTCCTGCAAAATCATTAATTAAGCGAAGTAGATTACCCTGCTTTAATCTAGCAGTGTAAAACAGCGGATCGGAAGCATAGCGTTCCGCAAGATCGTTGTGTAAGACTACAGCATCTGAATAGAACTCAGCACCTCTTCGTTCACAGTAAAGAGCAGCCTCGAAGAGCGCTTGCGGCGCCAAAGGACTCTGTGGGTATCTTTCTGCCAAGTCCGTAAGGGTCGCTTGTGCGGAAACGAAATCACCAACTAGCGCGTGATACGAAGCTTCGATTAGGTAAGAGCGTTGCGCAGAATCAGAGTTGGCAAATTCTTCGCGCAACTGGTTTAGAACTAGCATGCCAGAATTGATATCACCCTCTCGCATATGAATGGATCCTTGTAAGAGGAGGATTTCTGTCTTAAGAGTCTTTCGTGCATCAAGATTGAGCACATCAACGCCATCGTGCGATTGCAGTGGCATCGATTCGAGGCGAGCCAGTAAACGCATCACTCTATCGGCTAGCCCCTCAATCTGATTAGCTTCTAGCGATAAGTAGCTCTCTAACCAAAGCAGTCGTAGGTCGAGCGCTGTTGGAACGGTATGGGGGACTGCATCCTGTAAAAGTAAGCGAACCCTTTTTAAAGCGACATCCGTTTGACCGTTTATTTGCAAAGCTTGAGCGACATTCCACTCCGCACGCCAGCGGTCTGCTGAACTAATATTGTTATTAAAGTCACCCTCATCGATCAATTCTAAAGCATCATCAATCAGACCAGTGCGGACTAAAGCTGAGATTAGACGCAGCAGTAAGTCCCCGTCACGCGCAGTACTAGTCTCTCGGCTTCTCGCAGCCAAATAAAAATCTACCGCATTGGCATAGTCACGATTTAGAAAGTAACAATCACCTATTAATCGATTAGTTTCTACCAACTCCTCGGTTTGAGTGGATTGATTTCGTAGGCGTATTAAATAATCTGCCGCAGTTCGGTATTGGCGTGGCTCTTTCTCAAGTGCAGCATAAGCTAACAAACGATAGACGTTACTAACCTCACTCATACCAGGAAACTGCTCTAAAAGAATACGGGCATCACTCTCGGCAATCGATCTTGTAGCTGGATCCTTTAATGCTAGTTGACTGCGCAGGTAGTATAAGTGACCTAGTAGAGGGTGCGGCTGAGTTTGAGAAATTGCTTCTTTTAAAAATCCTATTAACTTCGCTTCTTGCCCTGGGGAACTTGCTAGTAATTGCAGAGCTATACCCATGACCTCAAGATCACGACCACTGAGGATTAATTCTTCTAGTATTTCGCGCCCTTTTTGAGAGGAAGCCCCAAAAATAACACCCTTCAGCAGGCGTAACTGCTCCAGCTCTGAGGAAGAGAAGCCGGAAGACGTGCCTTCGATTCTAGCATTGATTGCAGAAATTGCTTCATCCGTACGTCCTAAACTGTGAAGGACAACGGCGTACTCCCGCAAGAAAGGATATCCACTAGATTGCCCTTCCAAATTCTCTATCTTTGCCTTTAGTTCCATAGCAAGAGCCGCATCAGCTGGAGCCGACAGAATTCTTTGCCGTAAGAGAATAGCTTCGAAATGGTCACGCAATAACGATGAACCAGCGCTATCAAATGCACGATTAAAAGCTGCATTGGCTACATCTATATTTCCATACAGTTGTGCTTCTAAGCCCTGCAAAAGAGCAAGCCAAGGACGATCCACTTTCTGTAAGTCTTCCTCGGAAGTATGCGCCAGCGCTGTTCGCAATGCAGGCTGGTCGATAGGCTCACGCCCTTGTCCGTAAATTGACAAAGCTAAATAGAGTGCATGTTGGCTTCCTCTACTTTCCATAGACATCGACTCTAAGAGCTCACGGGCAGCTTCATAACGACCTTGGCAAATAAAAGACTTCGCCAATCCAATCTGAACATTATCTAACCGACCTACAGATAAAACACTTTGGGAATCGAGTAATGCATAATAAATAGTCTCCGCCAGTCCTGGCAGTCCAGCATCTAAAGCAAGCTCAGCACTCTTAATACGCCACTCCACTTTGCTTTCGTCCTCTAAATTAACAGATACGTTGCTATCGACTAAAAGAGGCGCCTGCGCAGAAAGGCTCCCAAAAAAGAAATAAGGGAGTAAATACAGGCAAAAAATTTGATAGAGATTTAAATTTGTAGAAAACATGCTGTTAAGAGCAAGACAATGACTCTTTAGACCAGTTGCAAAGCGAATTTCTGCCTAAGCCCCAAAAATGAGCATTAAAAATTCCTTAAAGCACACACCACTTAGACTTATAACATTCATTGCTTACAAAGCATATCGGCTCCTACATATAGTCTTTTAGGCATAAATATTACTCCATGCACAAAGCAATTGAACGTAACTTTGGTATAATTGATTACGGTGGAGCTACTTGTTAATGTGCGGTTGAGACTGAAGTGTATAGGCATCAGCTTTAACAATCAAAACTTTATTAAATAGTGAAATCGACTAGCATTTTGGACGATATTTGTTCTACTAAATGTTATTTTATTATATGAACATAAAAGAGGTAATCACACCCGATTCAACAACGTTTAATAGCGCACAAAATAACAAGCAGGCTACGCAGCAAAAATATTCACGTAAAAACCCCTACCCTGCCGAATTACTAGAGCGCGTTAAGCTAAACGCAGAAGGTTCTGAAAAAGAAACCATTCATTTAGAGTTCAAACTCGAAGAGGCGGCGCTCACTTACGAGGCTGGTGATTCGCTAGCAGTACTTGCACACAATGCCGATGATGTAGTTAAAGACATCATCACGCTAACAAAGCTTAATCCAAATAGTTTGGTACAATTAAAAGACGAATCATACACACTGCTAGATTTGCTGACTCGTAAACTCGATATTACCACACTCTCACTCTCGGTCATTAAGCGCTACAATGAATTCGTAAAAGATGAGCAACTTGAAAAGCTAATAAAACCTGAGAACAAGTGCGATCTAAAGAATTACATTCAAGGTCGTGAAATAATCGACCTTTTATATGAATTCCCGGCTAAAGAACTATCTGCAGATGCTCTTATTAGTATCATGCGTAAATTGCCATCGCGCCTCTATTCGATTGCCTCAAGCCCTAAAGCACATCCTGGTGAGGTGCATCTTACTGTAGGAGTTGTCCGATATCACACGCATGGACGTGAGCGCAAGGGTGTATGTTCAACCTACCTTGCCGATCGTATATCCAAGGGAAGCAAGGCTGAGGTCTTTGTGACAATTAACAAAAAATTCAAACTCCCAGTTAATAAAGAGACTCCTATAATTATGGTAGGTCCGGGCACAGGAATAGCCCCTTTTCGCGCCTTCATCGAAGAACGTAAGGCAACTGGTGCCACGGGCAAGAATTGGCTTTTTTTTGGTAATCAAAATTATTCAATCGACTTCCTTTATCAAAGCGAATGGGAGAATTTCCTAAACGAAGGTATCTTAACGAAATTAGACGTAGCTTTTTCTCGCGACCAGAAGGAAAAAATATACGTACAAAACCGCATGCTAGACAATAGTAGAGAACTCTACAATTGGCTAGAACAAGGTGCCTACTTTTACGTCTGTGGTGATGCAACGCACATGGCTAATGACGTAGATGATGCACTTCACATTATCATCGAAAAAGAGGGAGGGTTCGAGCAAGATAAAGCGAAAGCCTATGTAAAAAAGCTAAAAGATCAAAAGCGATATTTACGAGATGTTTATTAGATAACTAGAAATAAGCCTGCTTTATTCTACAAAAATAGAGCTAATGAGTAGGGTAAATGTATAAGTTCTAGTGTGCACCTCCTAATCGAGATACCAAGATTCGACTAGTGTTCCAACCATTTTTGGCGATTCCGCTTCTTCCAGGCGCAGCGATGCCGAATTGATACAATAACGCTTGCCAGTCGGTTCAGGGCCATCGGGAAATACATGACCCTGATGAGAACCACATACATTACAGTGTACTTCAACGCGAACCATTCCGTAACTAGTGTCACGAGTTTCACCCAAGGTTCTGTTGTCGATTGGGCGAGTAAAACTAGGCCAACCAGTACCAGAATCGAATTTGTCCATGCTAGTGAACAGGGGCGTATCGCAACCAATACAGCGATAAAGGCCAATTTTTTTACTATCGTGGTATAAATTTTCAAAAGGTCGCTCAGTTCCCTGTTCACGTGCCACATGGTATTGTTGTTCGGACAAGCGCTCTAACCACTCTTCTTCGCTACGTTGTATGGGGTATTTACCTCCGCTTAAATCTACATGTGAAGGCAAACCACAGGATGATGCACAAGCACTAATGTCCATATCCGAGAACTCTTGAAGCTTAGATTTAGATGACATAGCACACAATGAGAAAACACCTATAAAGAAAATTACATGTAACACTAAAACGCGAATGTGAAGCATAGATACAATTGTATATTAAATATAATACCCATTCTATAAAGAATGCAAAGCTAAGATACTGATATAATCTACAAACAAATAATCTTGAAGAAAGAAGCTATCTTTAATAAGGAATCTCATGTCTAAAATTATTATCATAGGCGCCGGAGGTGTGGGTAATGTTGTATCGCATAAATGCGCTAAACTCCCCAAAATATTTACAGATATCGTACTGGCTTCGCGTACGCTTTCAAAATGCGAAGCTATAGCAAAAGATGTGTTCAGCAAGACGGGCGTCTCAATTAAAATAGCTGCCATAGATGCCGACGATGTCGCTGCGACTACCAAGCTTCTTAGGGCCGAATCCCCCCAGCTACTCATTAATGTAGCTCTTCCTTACCAAGACTTATCGCTAATGGATGCCTGCCTAAACGCTGGTGTAAATTATCTAGACACAGCAAACTACGAACCACCAGAAGAAGCCAAATTCGAATACAAGTGGCAATGGGCCTACCAAGATCGCTTCAAAGATGCAGGTCTGACAGCCCTACTAGGATCCGGCTTCGACCCTGGAGTGACCAATGTATTTTGCGCCTACGCACAAAAACACCTTTTTGACCAAATTGAAACTATCGACATTCTTGACGCCAACACAGGCGATCACGGATATCACTTTGCAACCAACTTTAATCCTGAAATCAACATCCGAGAGATCACAGCAAAAGGCCGCTATTGGGAGGAAGGTCTATGGAAAGAAGTCGAGCCAATGAGTATTCATCAAGTATACAACTTCCCTGTAGTAGGAAAGCAGGACGCGTACCTACTTTACCACGAGGAGATGGAGTCGCTTTGTAAGAACATACCTGGACTTAAGCGAATACGGTTCTGGATGACTTTCTCACAAAAATACTTATCTCACCTCAAGGTATTAGAAAATGTCGGAATGACTTCGATTAATCCTATTAATATTAAGGGGCAAAAGATCCAACCTATTGAATTCCTCAAAGCAGTGCTTCCCGACCCTGCCAGCTTAGGGCCACGAACAAGAGGCAAGACCTGCATTGGTTGCGATATCGCTGGCACAATGAGCGGTGAGAAAAAGAGGGTCATAATCTATAATAGTTGTGACCATGAAGAATGTTACCAAGAAGTTTCTAGCCAAGCAATCAGCTATACGACTGGCGTGCCGGCTATGATAGGGGCGCAAATGATTCTCAGAGGCCTATGGAGACATTCCGGTGTTTGGAATATGGAACAATTTGATCCAGACCCTTTTATGACAGAACTCACGCAGCATGGATTACCGTGGCAGGTGACCGAATTACCGCTAGAATAAATATCTTTAACTGCCTGTAGGTTAGATAGAAAAAAACCCCTCGCGATTGAGTCTACGAGGGCTTTAAAATGGAGTGAGTGAAGAGGTTCGAACTCTCGACATCTACCTTGGCAAGGTAGTGCTCTACCAACTGAGCTACACTCACAAATAATTATAAAATTTAAGAATCTATAAGCGACTTCTTAAGTCAACGGGAATTTTAGTAAAAGCGTGAAGCATCTTGTCTAATGAGAATCACTCAAGCTCTAGTTCCATGACTAAGTTACGACGTGTGTTATTAGACAAAGAAAACAAACTATTACTCTCAAGGTGAGACGCCATTTCATCTTCTAGTAAATAACGGATCAGAGGAACTAACTTTGATTTATCACGCTGATTAAAAGCAATGCAAAAAGGTAAACGAATTGGATAATCACCATGGTGAATATTGTTAGGAGTTGGTCCAAATGCGGGGCTATCGGCATCATTACTAATCATAAGTGTCTTAAGGCCATTTTTTTTAGGTAGTCTAGGCATAAGAGCTATCGCAGAGCCGTTTGAAATTACAAGAGCCTCAACGTTTTCCACCTTATCGATAGACACGTTTGAGTTAAAAGAAGTACCTTGTAAGACATAGTGCTTGAAGAGCTCTAATATAATGCTATTTTCACTCACACCAAGGAGTGCATTAATGTTACGGCTACCCAAACCAGAAAATCCTAAATCCCCCCATGTATTGACACTCAACTCTTGTTGTGAGCCGAAAATTCCCGCCAATTCTTTCATACTGATCTCTAGGATAGGATTTGACTGTTTGACCACTACCAAAGATGCATCATAAGCAAAGGGGTATACAATAAACTCACCACGAGGTGATCGATTATCATCTGGCAAAGCGACTATCGCTAAGTCGAGCTCATCTGAGCGAAGTTTATCTAGTGCAGGTAGACTTCCAATACTTTCTATTTCTAGGGTAAACTCATGCTCATCAGCGTAAGCCTCTAGAGGGGCTTGTATGTCTCTGACAATAAGATCTGAGACGGCTATGCGGAATTCCTCAGCCTGCAATGTTGTAAAGCATAAGATGTAAATAGGTAGTAAAGTTTTAAAAATAGCCATAGTTCTTAAAAAAAATAGGATAATACGCTATATATGATAATATATCCTGTAAATGTCATAGCCATCTAGTCAAACAATTAGCCTGTGAAGTATGGTTACTCCTTAATGTCGAGTTCTGGCCACTGGATTAATTTACGATGAAGTGTGCGGCGACTTATTCCTACTAAATTAGCCGCTTCAGTACGATTGCCATTAGACTTAATAAGGGCGTTCCGTAAGAGACGTTTCTCGTTTTCTAGACGACAGAGAGTAGGACCGCTAGAAAGCTGTACGGGATCTGCGGACAACCCCTGTACTTGTTCGTGATATTTCGAATCAATATCATGTTCTTTAACTTTGCTACCGCGATTGAGAACAACTATATTTTCACAAAAATTACGTAACTCTCGGATATTACCGGGCCAGCGGTAATTCCTAAGTATTCTTACGACCTCTGCACTTAATTCGACTTGAGGCAGTTCGTTCTCCTTGGCGAAAAATTTAATATAGTGATTTAATAAAATCTGCAGATCGTCTTGGCGCTCACGAAGTGCAGGTAGAATTATGGTGACTACATTAAGGCGATAAAGCAAATCCTCACGAAACTCACCACGCTTCGCCATGTCAGATAGATTACGGTTTGTCGCGCATACAAGGCGCACATCTATCTTAATAGGCTTTGAACTACCCAGACGCTCAAAAGTGCGAGTCTCAAGAAAGCGCAAGAGCTTGACTTGGGTAGAAGCGTCGATCTCACCAATCTCGTCTAAAAATAGAGTTCCTCCATCAGCTGCTTCGAAACGGCCTATTCGTCGCTCATTCGCTCCTGTAAAAGCCCCCTTTTCGTGGCCAAACAACTCACTCTCTAGTAGATTCGCAGCCAGCGCAGCGCAATGAACGGGTACAAATGTTTGACGAGCACGATTACTATTTTGATGGATAGCCTGAGCTATCAGTTCTTTACCAGTACCTGTCTCACCTTCAAGAAGTACAGTAGCTTTAGAAGGCGCAACTAATTTTATTTTATCGAGCACGTCGGTGAGTCCAGCAGAATTGCCAATAATACCATTAAAACTATATTTCTTATCCAGGCGCTCATGCAGTACGACGTTTTCGTGCTCAATCTGGCGACTTTTTAATGCTCGCCTAACTAATAACTCCAATTTTTCGACGCTTACAGGCTTGGTCAGAAAGTCGAATGCACCTCTGCGCATTGCCTCAACAGCAGTTTCCACATTCCCATAAGCAGTCATCATTATACAAATAGGTCGATTTGGTAATTCGATTGCGCGATCAATCACCTTAAGGCCAGATTTTCCGGCCATGCGTAGGTCAGTCAATATGACGTCAAATGATTCTGCCTCAAAAAGATTGAAGGCTTCATCTGCACCTGATGCTAAATAAACCTCATAGTCCTCTTCTAAAACGAGGCCGAGACCCTCACGGGTATTTTTTTCGTCATCTACTATCAAAATAGTTGCTGGCATAAGAGACAATAAGACACATTTATCCTCGAAATGCAATATTCTGATTATAATGAAACCGAAGGCTATTTTTGAGGTAATGTCGTGCAATCAAGGGCCAAAATCTACTGCTAAACCCTATTAAATTAGCCATACTCCAAAGGGAATGGTCTAAAAAAGATGAATACCATGTACGCATATTAACTAGTAAAGCAAAATAGCGCGTAATTCTAGATTAGTGCCCAATAAAATTTACAATTGACTAATATTTTTTCGGACCGATCCCTGATAATCTACTCAGGTCTTCTTTATTTTTGGGTGGCCTTTCAGTAATATGCGCTCGGCTATAACTGGTCTAATGCCAGGAATTTGTGACAAAATAGCTGAGTCTGCTGTGTAAATATTTATAATCCCTCTGAAAGAAACCTGTCCCATAGCTAGTGCTTCTTCTGCTTCGTCTAATCGCTGTGCATAACTCTCCACAGAAAGACTCTCCCAGTTGGTAAGGGCCTTAATAACCGAGGCCCTCACATATAGCAACTAATTCAGTATCTTTAAGACGCGCAATGTACTCAACTCGATGCTGGCCTTCTGGTGTCAAATGATACACGCCATGATCCCGAGCGAGTCCAAGTAGAACAAGCTCAGTAGGCAGATCTTTCCCTTCAGCAGTCTCAAAGAATCCATAATAACATTTTTTATTAGAAGTACCTCGGTATTAAGCAAAATTGGTGTAGGTACTAAAAGGCTCAAAGAGTAATTGCTCTAACGCTTTTTTTGCAAGACTACCAACCTCTTTAGCTAGAGGAACAGAGTTCTGCACGGTGTTTCTATACGAAAATATTCCAAATTACCTTCTCTACGACCTTAGGCAACGTGCCATAGTGCAAGTGTTAATTTCTGTTTCAAAAGTATGAGACCCATAGAGTCTAATTTAGTAGGTCTCAGCCCTATGCAAGCAAACGCAATAATAGAGAAGATAATAAATGTAATTTTTAAGATGCTTAAAAAGATGACTCTATATTTATCTTAATAAATACATTCTAAATAATAATCTTCAAAAATATGTTTATGTA
Source organism: Puniceicoccaceae bacterium (assembly GCA_902603705.1). Classification (GTDB taxonomy): domain Bacteria; phylum Verrucomicrobiota; class Verrucomicrobiia; order Opitutales; family Coraliomargaritaceae; genus Thalassobacterium. Next base: position 4,650 of record CACKVQ010000016.1, on the reverse strand, counting down.
ACAGATATTCAGTATCTTATAGAATCATAATAAACTGCGCTACACAACTTACATTAATTATATTGCATGTTGTACCTTATGAAAGTCGAGGAGGTAAATCTAGTGTATGACAGGCAGCACGCATCATTTCGCCAGCATCTACATAAGCGCGCGACCAAATTTCAAGTGAGCGCGCCCCTTGATGAACAAGCATTGAAAGTCCATTTGCAGCCTTGAGCCCTTTCAACCGAGCTTCATAGAGTAATCGAGTTGTGCCGGGATTATAGATCATATCGTATACAACCCAATTATGTGGTATCTTACTCAAATCGTATGGTGCCGGATCTTCAGCTTTTAAACCTAGAGAGGTAGCATTGATGAGCACACCATGGTCTCCCAAGTTAACAGGTGGAGTAGCCAATTCGAAGGCCTCTACTCGTTCGCTGTTTGCAAAGCCTTTGAGTATGCTAATGAGCTCTTCAAGGCGTTCTAGGCTGCGGTTACCAATATAGATTTTCGCGCATCCATCGAGTAAGCACTGTACTGCTGCTGCACGGGCAGCACCGCCAGAACCAAGCAAGATGACTGTTTTATTTTTAAGCTCGATGCCCAAATCCTCTTTTAGTCCCTTCTTTAGACCATAACCATCAGTATTGAAACCATCATATCCATGCTCGCTCCAGACGAGGGTATTAGCCGCTCCCATTTTTTCTGCATCAGCAGAAACACCATAGATTAAGCCCATTGCATTTACCTTGTGTGGGACTGTGATATTGAGTCCAAAAAAATTATCTTCATGAAATAACTTGATAGCTTGAGCGAACTCTTCGGGAGCTATATCAAACTTGTAATATTCCCAATTATTGAATCGGGAATCAATAAGACGCATTTTGGAAATTGCTGAGTTGTGCATCGCTGGACTAATTGAATGACGTATAGGGTGACCTATAACGGCAAGCGGACTTCCTTTGAACTTAGCTTGTCCAAGGTCAGCAATTGTGTAGGTAAAGTTGGGTTCCATAGCTAAATTAGCTACTGGTGGTTAGGTGCTGTGTGTACTCTTTTAGTATAACGGATAGACAAGTTAGTTAACCAAGCTAAGTAAATTAAAAATTAAGCGGGCGCACCGGCGGGAGTTTCTTCTCCAGATAGGCTGCTCTGGTCCTCCTCCCTATCACTTGGGTTAATCTGTGATTTTGCTTGTTCATCTGGCGCAGATTCACTCAATTCTCGCTTAGTAATAATAGAGCGAATCTCACCAAACTCTAAAATTTCGTGGACATGCTTACCTTCAATTGTTTCGTGGGCAAGAAGAGCCTCGGCGCATACATCCAGAGCTTTACGATGCTCATTTAAGATATCTAGCGATCGATTGTATTGTCCTTCAACAATTTCATGTATGGCGTTATCAATCTTTTGTGCAGTCTGCTCACTGAAATTTTGGTTGCGCGCTACCTCCTGACCTAGGAACACGTGGTCCTTATTATCGCCGTAAGCGACTGGCCCTAACCCGGTCATACCCCAGTCGCACACCATGTGTCGAGCTGTCTTTGTAACCATGCGAATATCACCTGATGCACCGCTGGTTATATCTCCAACGACGATTGCTTCAGCCGCACGTCCACCCATTCCACAGCAAATTTGATTGAGTAAGCGACGCTTGGAATGATTAAGTACATCTTTCTTCGGCATGAACATAGTTGATCCCAGACTTTGTCCGCGAGGGATTATAGTTACCTTGTGCACAGGCAGATATCCATCATCAACCACTGCTTGGACAAGAGCGTGTCCGGCTTCGTGATAAGCGGTAATCTTTCGATCTTCGTCGTCCATTAGCTTCCGGCGTTCTCGGCCAAAGGAAATCTTATCTCTGGCCTCTTCTATGTCTTCGGTTTCAACCGCTTTTTTATCATATCGTGCTGCAATTAGAGCAGCTTCGTTAAGGAGGTTAGCCAAATCCGCACCTGAAAAGCCAGGAGCATTTCGGGCAACATATTCTAAGTTTACATTCTCGCCCAAGGCTATCTTTTTGGCGTGCACTTTGAGGATTTCACACCTTCCATTTAAGTCGGGTAGGTCTATCGTCACTTGACGATCAAAACGACCAGGACGAAGTAATGCGCTATCGAGCACATCGGGGCGATTAGTAGCGGCGATAATGATCACACCTTCGTATCCATCAAAACCATCCATTTCAACAAGAAGAGAATTTAATGTTTGTTCGCGCTCATCATTTCCACCACCAAGACCAGCACCACGCTGACGGCCTACAGCATCTATTTCATCGATAAATACAATACAAGGCGCATTCTTGCGGCCTTGTTCAAACATATCACGAACACGAGCAGCGCCGACTCCTACAAACATTTCGACAAAATCGGAACCGCTGATGGAAAAGAAAGGAACATCCGCTTCACCAGCAACTGCTTTAGCTAACAGAGTCTTACCAGTACCTGGAGGGCCTACCATAAGAACACCTTTAGGAATACGACCTCCGATGCGTTGAAATTTCTTAGGATCTTTAAGGAAATCAACTACCTCAGAAACTTCTTCTTTAGCCTCGTCGCAGCCTGCTACATCTTTGAAGGTAGTCAAGTCTTTCTCGCGAGTTAGCATCTTAGCTTTACTCTTACCGAAACTCATTGCGCCCTTGCCTGCACTCTTAAGCTGACGAACAAATAGGAAGTAAAGAAGTCCGATAATTAACAGGAAAGGTAGGAAACTAATGAGTACTTCCTGGAATCCGGTAGTAGATCTCTTCTCAGTTAGCACTTCGCGCACAAGCAGAAAGTCATCTTCGGTCAGACGCCCACGTGAAGTGAATCGGACTTTTTCCGAGCCGGGAGAGTCGGCATTGAGGCCATCCTCAATTGATGAATCGTATGAGCTTAACATCTCACCATTAATGATGTATCCATCACGACCGTAAGAAGGTTCTGGCTCCATTACGCCGTCACCTACCTCAATCTGGCCAGATTTGACGGCTTCCACAAGCTCGCTTATAGTTAGATTTTGGATATTTGAACCCGTACTGGGATTAGCAAACCAGATTGTTAGAATGGCTGCTACGATTACTAAATAAATAAGCAAGACCTTAGGCTGAAAGCGCTGAGGAGGACTTTGATTACCGGAATGTTTATCTGATGAATTTTTATTCTTTAATGGCATGTAGGCTTTAACGTGAGTTTCTTGTTCGGTAAGTCAATCTAAGAGCCCAATTCGTAGAAGAGCGAACTTTGTACCTTTCAGCTGGGCCAAATCCTGGAACCCATAGTACCTCTCCAGAATCATTTATAAAAAGAGGCAGCGATTTTCTCACAAATTTAGGTATTTTACGGTCAATGAACCAATCCTTAATTTTTTTTCTTCCTGGAGCACCAAGCGGAAAGAAATAATCCCCCTGCTTCCAACTACGAATATTGAAGCTAGATTCACCTTGGTCAGCGAGAAACGCTTCCTTATTAGAATCGACTTCACCCGATTCTATGCGTGCCCTCAGATTCGTACAGATTTTGACCACTTGGGCATAAATTATTGCACCACAAGGCAAAATAACTTGTTCTTCGAGCTTCAAGTAGATATGAGGCAATATCTGCTGGTGTAGGTGATTATTCGCGTGTTGAAAGCTAACGGTGTTAGCATCGATTACTACGTAATGGGAACCAGCGCTCAAACGATGATCTTTTTTTGAACTGATCAAGGTATTGATCAGAGAATCCATTGAAGAAGCTCCCACAGAATCTACTAGGCCATGACCACTAAGCCATTCAGTAAGGGCACGACGCATAAGGGCGATAGGCAGAGCGCAAAGAGCTGAGCGTTCTAAGGCCGGTTCATGCGCATACGCCTCAGGTAATCGTTGACGAGAAATAACATCGAGTGCGGTCGCATCCTCCTGAAGTAAAAGGCGACTACGAGCTGCCCCGATGGCAGGATCTCTCCCTAGGGTATTTGCCATATCTGGTATAAACTTCTTTCGTAGTGCATTACGCGCGATACTGACATCATCATTTGAGCTATCTTCTCTCCAAGGAATAGACGCCGCCTTTAGTGCAATACGTATATCTTTTGCCCTTAAGTGTAGAAGTGGACGTAAATGTGTTGGTAGACCCTCGAAGGACATAACGGGTCGCGGTGCAGCTAGTCCATCAGAAGAACATCCACGCGCAATTCTCTGAAATTGGGTCTCAATTATATCGTCTAATTGATGGCCGAATATCAAAAAATCACAATTTAGTTTCTGCGCAGACTCACGTAAAAACTTTAGACGTAGCGTCCTAACAGTCGTCTCAGTAAAAGCCACCTCATTGTCCGAACGATTTCCATAAATGTAGGGCAGCTCAAAGGACTGAGCAATTGATTCGACAAAATCGGCATCTAAAGTAGAATCTTTTCCCCGCCAGCGGTGATTATAATGGGCGACGTGAATCCGCAAGTCGATAGCTTCTGCCTGAGCGATAAGAGCACAAAGTAAATAGACCGAGTCAGCTCCACCTGAACATGCGATCAAAATATTTTTAGCACAGCGCAAATGCCCACTCACCGTTGGCTCAAAACCATACTTAGATGCACACTTACTAAGCGAGTGCACAGCTTCTTGCCAATTGATTTTTGTAGGCGAAACCTGCATTGAAAATTTAAATTTTAAGTTGCCAAATAGGTGTGCCCGCG
>CACKVQ010000015.1 GCA_902603705.1 Puniceicoccaceae bacterium | reverse complement strand
ATCGTTTTCCATTAGATAACGCAGATCCACCAATTGACATCGTCAATAACAGAAATGACGTTGAGGAAATTCCGCAAAATTTTGGCAGTATACTTTACTATCAAGAACAGCTTCTAGAGTCTATTAGGACGCCTATAGGAGAAGCTTCAGCAGGAGGTGGAGAAGGAGAGGATGCCGTAGCTGGGAAAACTTGGGCGATTGGTTGTGCTACCGTTGATGGAAGTTTTGATGCTGGAGGAGGTAGTGCCTCGGGTGGAAGCGATGGTATTACCTTTAAATCTGCTGGTAATGCTTCACGCATAATTTACTACTATATGCCAGGATTAACTACACAAGAAGCAGCTGCGCTGTGCACTAAAGTTAATGGACCATTTCCCACGATACTTACTCAAACTAATCTGCTAGCTGCATTTAAGGATGCTGGTGCAACCCCAGCATCCGCAGGAGTCGATGGGGGCAATGTATTCTTTGGTGGTGTGGAAGGTAATTATGAAGCTTATTTATATGTTTCCCATCAGTAAGCTAGTTTATAGCACGGCAAGTGCTTATTGAATTTTGGATACTCAAAATCCAAGTACTTCACATACTGGTCAGGCCTCCAAAAGCATGGAGGCCTGGCTTGTTTCTGAATGTATCCTAACTCCCTCGCAGGCTAATCTAGCCCAGCGGGAGGCAAATCGTCTAAGTTTAAGTTTTAGTGAGATTGTTCAAAAACTAGGTCTGGTTACCAGTGAGGAGATCTCTCGTTTCCGTTCGGTGCGGGGCAAGTTACGCACGGCTACGGAATTCATTCAAGAAGGTCAAATCGATGGGCAAAGCCTAAGTCTTCGTCGCCTTAGTTTGGACGATACTTTACGCTCTAAATTATCACCAGAGTTGTGTGAGAAATTGATCGCTATTCCAGTTGCAGAGCGTGACGAATGTTTATGGATAGCATGTGCTAATCCTTTTGATTTGCCTACTATTAAACGTCTTGAGACGGCAGCTAAACAGCCCATTGAGGTCTTGCCTGCGTCGGAAACAGATATCCGGCTCGCCATAAATCGTAATTTTGCAGTTAGCGATGAGCTTTATGAAGTCGTTGGGGCTTTTCTGAAAATGGACGCGGATGCACTGATTGATCAGAGTCAAGACGATCCTCCGATGATTCGTCTTGCGGAACAGATTCTTATGCACGCTGCAACGCGAGAGGCAAGTGATGTGCACCTGCATCCAGAGGAACGCTTTTTTCGTATTCGCCTTCGGGTCGATGGTGTTTTAGAAGAGGGTTTATTGTTACCAAGTGCTATCCGTAGCGCCCTGACCGCCCGGTTTAAAATCCTAGCGGGTATGGATACTGCGGAAGACCGACTTCCACAAGACGGCCGTATTCGTTTTAATATTGGCAGTGAGGAAATTGATGTTCGTGTATCTAGCTTGCCATCGAGTAATGGTGAGAGTGTAGTTATGCGTTTGCTCGATCAATCGCGCCTTAAATTGGAGCTCTCTACTTTGGGATTCTCCTCTGGGCAAAAAAAAGAATTTAGTAATATCTTAGAACAACCCCATGGTGTGTTTCTCATAACGGGACCAACTGGTAGTGGTAAGACGACGACCTTGTATACATTATTGTCGATGATTGATGCCGAAGAGCGCAGTGTTTTTACTCTGGAAGATCCTATCGAGTACAGGCTACCACTCATACGACAGACACAGGTTAAGGATGAAATAGGTCTGAGCTTTGCTAGTGGCTTACGAACACTCCTTCGTCAGGACCCTGATGTTATTTTGGTTGGGGAAACGCGTGATCAATTAACTGCTGAATTGATGATTCGTGCAGCTTTGACAGGGCACTTAGTCTTTTCGACTTTGCACACTAATGATGCTATCAGTGCTATTCCTCGCCTAACGGATTTAGGCATTCCACCTTATTTGCTTTCTAGTAGCTTGCTTGGCCTAAGCGCCCAACGTCTTGCTCGCAGACTTTGCCCATTATGCAAAGAAGCAGTCAGTCTAAGCCCTGAAGAATGGTTATCCTTAGGAGGTAGGCCTGTGGATGAACCGGTCAAAATTTACCGGCCTGTAGGCTGCCATGCTTGCGGGCAGAAAGGTTACAATGGTCGCATTAGTCTTGCTGAAATTATTATTATAGATTCTGTCTTGCAGCAGCTGATTGATAATCAAGAACCAATTTCGAAAATGAAGCAGTACCTGCAAGCACAAGGTGTAGACTTCATGCGGCAAGACGGCTTAGCTAAAGCACGAGCAGGACTGACTAGTATAGAGGAAGTAGGTCGTATTATTCAACTAGCTGCTGAAGATTTGGAACAAGCCAATTAGGCAAATAATTATGCCTGAATTTAAATACACAGCAGTTACCACTGATGGTAAATTATATCACGGTAAATATGAGGCTGAAAATGTCGGTAGATTAAAGGAGATACTGGCTAAAGACGGCCTGGAGCTAATCAATTCTGAGCTTAGAGATAAAAAGGCGTACAAGCGTCAATCACGGCTTAAGATGAAGACTGCAGATCTTGCTAATCTTATTTTTCAGATCGGAATTCAATTGCGTGCGGGTGTTCCCATTGTAGAAGCGCTACGCCCACGTGAGGGTGAGGATAGCTCCGATACCGAATCGACAGTTCGGCAGCGCCTATCAGAAATGGTTGAACAAGGTACGCCTCTTAGCCAAGGCTTTGAAAGCTTTCCACAAATATTTCCTGGTTATGTACGAAATATTGTCAAAGTAGCCGAGCGTTCTGGTTCTATAGACCAGAACTTTATTGAGCTTAGAGATTATCTTGAATGGATGGATCAAAATTGGAAATCGTTTAAGCAAGCCATGCTGTATCCAGCATTTGTTTTGGCTGCCTTAGTAATATTTATATTTATCGCCCTGCGCTTCGTTTTTCCAACGGTTACTGCATTACTTTTTGAGCTGAATATCCCTCTCCCATGGATTACGCAGGTTATGATCTCTGCGAGCGATTTTGTCGTTAATTATTGGGGTATTATCATAGCTGTATTTGCACTCACACCACCTGGACTTCGTCTACTTTTTAAAGTATCTGAAAAAGCAGCTCTTTTGCGTGATCAATTCCTAATTCGTATCCCATTTCTAGGTAATGTCATTCTGACTCTAGCAGTAGCTCGCTTTCTGCGCAGCCTAATTCTTATGCAAAAAGCAGGTATTGTGATTACCGACTCTCTAGCCATGTCGAGGGAAGTGGTCGGTAATAAAGTAATAGAGCGCAGCCTTATTCGAATCGAGCGAGCTGTATCCAACGGCTCTACTATGAGCAGCTGCATGGCTAAGGACCCAATTTTCCCAGCACTAGTAAGGACAATGGTTGGTGTGGGGGAGCGCAGCGGCTCATTAGATACATCTCTAGAAGCGGTGGTTGACTATTATGACGATTTGGTTCCTAGGAAAATTAAGGCTTTTTTTGCAGTGCTTGAGCCTGGACTTATCGTCTTTACAGTGGTCTTAGCTGGTATGGTTGCAGCCGCTGTTTTTTTACCTCTTGTTAATATGTTAAGTCCCAGTGCTTTTTAGTATTCGATAAGATTTATACTAGTAGCAGTACTTACACCTTATCGGGATAAGATGGTCTAATGTTAAAAGAATCTAGAGGATTCTTTCATAACTATGCAATTTACTGCTACATTGACACATTTCCATCCTGCCCGTACTATATCTACATATTAAATGATTTTGATTAGTACCTAGATTCTTTAGCTATTCTTTACCTAAAGAATCCAGACACATAGCATAGGTAACCAATTACCAATGGAGCATTTTTATGAGTTTTATTGCTAAATCCTGTAATTTCCTGGGTATAAAAAAAGGCGATCCCAACACCTCGGGCTTCACTTTACTCGAGTTGATCGGGGTAATGGTAGTCATTGCCATTCTGACAGCAGCTGTTCTACCAAGTACTATTGATCTAATCCAAGTGCAGCGCTCGGTCAATGAGGGTGGTAAGCTACCACAAGTAGCCGAGGCTCTTAAGCGCGGGATGCTCCGAGAACAAGTTTTCCCTATATACGAAAATGGTACCGAAGATGATGATATCTCCATTGGCGGTAATAAAAATTATTGGTGGAACATCGCTGCTCGCCACGGTGGGGGAAGTGCTAGTGAAGTGCGCTATCCTTTAGGTGTACGCCCTGGATCAGAAAATACCCGTAAATTATATTTTCAGTCGTCGTGGAGTGGAAAAACTTTTTTTGAAGTTACCAGTAACGGACTCAGTTGGCTATCAAGTACTTCAGATCCTAGAGAATTGAGAATACTACTTCTTTCTACTACAAGTAGCGATCTTCCTTTGCCAGATGAATTAGAACATGATCCGGGTATTTTAGATAATAGCACATTTAATGCGCTATGGGATGATTGGGCGATAGGTAATGACGGAAATCCTGCGACTGGGGATTGGAGTAACTATGGTCTTGCTGAGATATGGAAGGGACGTGCTACGGAGCTAAATATAGAGCGCATCGATCTACGAGATTGGCTCTCTACAGTCGTGATTGAAAATCACAAAGCGATTCAAGAAACTTCAGGATACAGTTTTGATAGCTCAAACGTTTCCGAACTCTCTGGAAATTGGGAACCTGGTAGTTTGTATGCTTATACTGAAAATCAAGTAGGTAGTTCTGTAAGATTAAGTTCAGTAGATACTACTATCGGTAGTCCACCTGACGAAAGCATCGTCTCACAAATTAATAAGGTTATATTTACGAAACGTGGTAAAATAGTAGATGAAAGCTCAGATGCAGTTATTAAGGTGGCTGGGACAAAAATTAGTATTAGCGGAGATCCACCAACAACATCGTTGTCACCTATATCGGTTGAAATTCCTTTAACTCTTACCGATTACGCGCCTGTTGCTCTACTTGAGCCTGATGATGGAGAAGATGATGGAGAAGATGATGGAGAAGATGATGGAGAAGATGATGGAGAAGATATTACAAGCATTACTGGTTGGGGACCTACTGATGGCGAATTTGATTATAAAAAGTGTCATTTTATAAAACGTTTCTTTCTTCTTGGGCAGGAGTTATTATTAGGGGAACCGTGGAAGCTTACACTGTCTGCTGACGGGTCTCCCACATCTTCTGAGGTTGGTATTTTCGTAATTGATGAAGTGTTTAGCACACTACGCTTTGACGGAATACAGTGGGAGTATTAACTTTTTAATGTATGGCGCATTTTAGCATTATTTGGGATCAATCGTCTGTTAGGGTTTGGAGAATAAAACGATCGGGCGCTCAGCTTCTTAAGGAATTCAGCGCAAATGATGTGGCTTCTTTATTAGCTCAATTAGATGTACAGACGACTGTATTAAAGATAACGCATTTGCGTCTATACGTCGATTTACCGGAACTGGACCACCATATTGAGCGTGTACCTAATATTGCGTCAAAGTTACGGAAGCAATTGCTAGAGCAGCGTAAACTAAATATGTACGGAGACGAGGCACGTATCTTGGTTTCTAAAAAAATGAGTTTAGACATTGAGGCCTCGCAATTATATTATTTTATTTCAAGCCTTCCTGAAAATATTTCTACTCTCATTACTGATTGGGCGAAGCTTAATGGGATCCTCTTGGAGGGTATATTTAGCCTTCCACAATCAGTCGCTTATTTAGGGGGAGTTCTAAAAGAAAGCACGGAAGCTTTCATTCAATTTCAATCAGTTGGAAAGGCTGGTTATTTAATTGCCCGAGATGCCAGGGGAGAAGTACTTTTTTTCAGTCGCATGGATAGTGCAAATCCTGACGAAGAGAAGATAGCAAATATGGCTCGCAGGCTTATCTTATTCGTTGAACAAGAGTTCTCCTTGACTCCTAAAATGCAAGCTGTCGATTTAGCAGACACAGATGATGCAGCTTTGGTAACATCTTTGTATCTCCAAAAAAAACAGGAACAGCTTAATTTAGTTCCAACTCAAGAAAAAAGGCGACAAAACTTGCAGCGTTTGCGTCACCGAGCATTTGCGCTACTTTCAATTAGCTTAATTGCTGTGTTTTATTTCACTCTTCCACTTTTAGAAAAGAAAAATACCTTAGAATTAGCACTTAAGGAATTAGATTTAGCTATTCATTCAGAACAAAATGAAATTATGCAAATAAGACGCGCTTTAGATGTAAAGGCTACTTACGTCGATGTTGTAGAATTTAGCGTGGGACGTAAAACTATTGAAGCAGATTCTCCTGTCCCTTCCCCATTATTGGTAATGTTACGCTCTCTCTCTAATGCTTTACCAGAATTAGTCGAGGTCGATAGCTACGAGGGGGAGATTGATACATCCAATTCGCAGGCTACCTTTACAATAGTCGGGCGCCCCCTTAGTGCTGACTTTGATCTGAAGGCAGAAGTTAAAAATATGTATGAGAGACTAAAGCAGAGTGGTTGGAATATCGATGAGCCGCGGCTTACTTTTGAGGAAAGTAGTCGCTACTCTCGTTTTGCCGAGCAACGAGGGAAGCTACGTAAATTTACTCTTAGCTTCATATTGTCTACTAAACAATAAGCACCTAAAGTATTATGAGAAAACGAATGTATCAGGTTTATAACGTCTTGTCCTCCTACCCCGCGCTATTTCTATTAATTATTGGAATAGCAACAATGTTCTACATAGGAGGGAAGTACAAGCCACTCCAGCTTTCACAGGCGCACAAGCTAGAGAAATTAATTCAGCTAAAGCAAAAACGGCAATCTATGCAGAAAGAATTTGACGACATCGAAATGATTGATCTCGAGAAGAGATACACACTTTTTAACCAGGATTTTATCAAGCTTTCTGACATAGAAGAGGGTGACTTTTTCGAGCAAACCCAAAATACACTCGAATCGTATGGCTGGGGTCTTGAAAAAATGGAGAATAATTTTCTTGAAAATACTACTAACAAAGAGGAATTTTACACCCAGAAAAAAAGCGCATATATAAATGGAGTTATTGTGCACCTCGAAGCTAATTCACTGGGGCAGACACTAGCAAATGGCGACTTGTTTCTGCCACTGTATGCATCGACTAGTGCGATGAAATTTATGTGGGCTAGGCCACCCTTTAAGGAATATCAACAGATCAGACTTTATCGTACAGATGAAGGGTTTGGGTTTGAGGCATCCATATTCATGCCTCTACAGCATGTACTAAGTTTAGATGAATCAAATGCGGAGAAGCCAATCTAATGCGCCGGCATCTTAACAACCCCATTGTGGTTATACCATTGTCCCTGATTGCTTTTTTTTGGGGCGCTTACAGTTACGGGCTTTTTGATTGGGTATCCGCCAAATTTTTAGATAATTCAGACCAGGTATTAGTCCAAACTGTTTCATCGTCTATACCTGATAAAACAAATCGAATAAGTGTAGAAACAATGCGTTCACTGTCGCGTGATCCGTGGCTAATTTCTAATTGGATCAGAGAGAGTATTGCTAAAAATGAGCCTTTTGTTGCAGATTATAATTTTGATAAAATACTCCCATTTACTAACAACATAGATGTAGAAGAAGCCGAAAAGACCGTTATTTTAGACCAGCAAAGTTTTGATGTAGCAATCGCTACAAAATTAGGCCTAGATGGATATGGGTATTTCGTTGAATTCGAGAATGTTCTTAACTTGCCAGTTCGTAAACGAGTCGGCGACACAATTTACTTAATTGAGAGCGGTGCTTTGCGAATACCCACTTTTGGTATTGCTGAAAGCTCAAGAACCGCAGAGGAGCAGCGAAAAGCCATTGAATCTGCCCTATTGAAGATGAAGCTACAAGGAGTAGGTACTCAGGAAGCAACCTCCGAAACAGTTGAAAATATAGCTAGCGAAAATAACACAAAAAATATCGCCTTTATCCAAGTTGAAGGATCCAAGATGGAAATCTATAAACAGGGTGAATTAGTCCATCGGAATCCAAACCTTGGACTTGATAAGATAGTTAAGGGTGAGTCTTTTGATCAGGTCATTCTAGTGGATGCTGTTCTTAATCAATATTCATTGAAGACGTCTAATGTGGAATAGTTATAAATGAAGGTTGATGTCTCATTTCCTTTACAGATAAAAAGTTTTATTTACGATGTCCGAATGTCCTTACTCGCAAGACCCGAGCCCGACTCCTAGAAAGCCAGAAGCTGGGTGCTTAAGCTTAGAAGAAGAGCTATCTTTTCTCGAGGAGGTGCACTCAGGGAAGCAGTTGGAAAGTCGTAAAAAAGCTTGTACGGATGCAGTGCTCCAAGGTGCTTCTGCTCCTCTTAACTTCGATGAGCTCTCTGCTGCAGGAGCTATAGCATGGAGGAACCATGCCCGATGTATTGGCCGGCTATACTGGAAGAGCCTACTAGTTCGTGATCACCGTGACCTTGAAGAACCTGAAGCTATTTATGAAAGTCTTTGTGATCATATGACGCTTGCCTATAATAGCGGTAAGATCCGCTCGGTTATGACGGTGTATGCTCCCTCTAATAAGGATTCTGAGCACGCTATCAGGATATGGAATCACCAATTGTGTGGCTATGCTGGATATCGGCAAGCGGATGGGAGGATAACTGGCGACCCAAAGAATACTGAGTTTACAGATATGGCTATCGAGCTAGGATGGGAGCCCCCAAAAGAGCGCGGTTCCTTCGACTTACTCCCATGGATTATTTCAGGTCGTAGCGGCTGCCCGAAGCTTTTTCCTATTGCTGCCGCAGCAATTGCCGAAGTGCCTATTCAGCATCCAGAATTTAAATGGTTTGCTGACTTAGGTATACGTTGGTATGCGGTCCCGGTAATAAGCGATATGTGCTTCCACGCGGCTGGTACCGATTATACCGCTGCCCCATTTAACGGATGGTACATGGGTACTGAAATTGGGGCACGTAACCTTGCGGACAGCTATCGATACAACCTACTACCTGCTATAGCAAAACGGATGGGTTTAGACAAACGTAATGAATCATCGTTATGGAAAGACAGGGCATTACTCGAACTCAATGTGGCGGTCTTACATTCCTTTCAAATCTCTGGGGTGCATATGACGGATCATCATACCGCTTCTCGTGATTTTATGCGATTCTGCCAAAATGAAGAAGCGCAGGATCGAAAGGTATCGGCTCAATGGTCTTGGATGGTTCCTCCTATGTCGCCATCCACAACGCCCCAATACATTATGCCAATGCAAAAGCAGACGCGCAGTCCAGACTTTAAGCTCCAGTCTAGGGCATATTAAAAATTTGTCTTCCTGTCCTTTGGACTAAGCAGCATATTTTTAACACCAGCTTTTGATCTATCCTTTTTCTGGGAAGCTATTGTGGTAGACTACTTGCTCGTAGGGTAATTGGCCTGATCGTATGTTAGCATCTTTTAATGATTTTCCGATGGTCAACATCATCCCGATTAAGTGATTCTCGGGAAGGTCGATAATGTCTGCGACTTTGGAGGAATCAAAACCAATCATGGGACATGAGTCATAACCTAAAGATTTAGCTGCTAGCATGAGGGTCTGAGCTGCAATACCTACCGATCGCATAGCCTCGTCACGTTGAAGTTGCGGGTTGTTTTCATAGAAGGGGGCGATCATAGGCACAAGTACATCTTGCACGGCTTGTGGGGCGTGAACCCAGTAACGACCTGCTTCTTCGTGTGCATTTAAGTCGGCGCAAAGCAAAATGGTAATAGAAGCTTCACTGACTTGCGCCTGATTCCAAGAGGCTGCACAGAGTGCTTTTTTTTTCTCGGTATCACTCACGACAACGAAGCGCCAATTTTGCATATTAAACGAGGTGGGCGAAAGAAGAGCGGTCTCTAGCAATGTCTTGATCTCAACCTCGCTCATGCTGTAGTTGGGATCGTAGTGTTTTACGGAGCGTCGCTCTTTTATAGCAGTCAAAGTATCCATGCTTTTAATGTGTTAGTATATTCTATGAAATCAAGCGATCAAAACCGTTGCCTGCTTGCTTTATCCTATTAAAATTAGAATATATTTAATGAGATTGAGCAATTTGTAGTACAAATTAGGAGTTTCATGTAAGAATGTAATTCTGCCTTCTTTTTTAATTAACTAGTAAGTTCTTCTTCGTTTAGCCGCTTCTTAATTATGCAAAAATCACCAACTCTGCTTTGGTTTAGAGATGACCTGCGCCTAGCCGATAATTCAGCATTAGCAGCGGCTACAGAGTTGGGCAGTCCTATTATCCCAATTTTTATCTGGGCTCCTGAAGAGGCGGCTAACTGGGCACCCGGAGCGGCCTCTAAGTGGTTTTTGAGTCAATCGTTGGAGAGTTTGAGCGCGGAGTTTAGAAAGCACGGTGGAGAGTTGGTTATTAGAAAAGGTGATTCTTTAAAGACACTCACTGAAATCATCGAGCATACTGGCGCTAAGCGCGTTTTTTGGAACCGTCGTTATGCGTCACCGCTTCGAGAAATAGATACAGTAATTAAACGTGCGCTGCGCAATGATGGCATCGAAGTGGAGAGTTTTAATAGCAGTCTGCTCAACGAACCACACACTGTGAGCAACGGAGCAGGAAAGCCTTATAAAGTTTACACACCGTATTGGAAGAAAGTAAAAGATCGAAAAATTGAGCCTATAACTGAGTTAGACTACACCTCAATGGAGTTCCCAAAAGAGTATCCGCGAACCTTGGCTCTAGAAGAGCTGAATCTCCTTCCCTCAAAACAGTGGCCTAAGAAGTTTAATCGATGTTGGGAGGTCAGCGAGGAAGCCGCTCAAAAGCACTTGCAAGTGTTTCTCGATCACAGAGCAGAGGATTATGATGTCGCACGCGATATCCCAAACAAAAAAGGTACTTCGAGTTTGTCGCCTTATTTGAGATGGGGGCTGATTGGACCAAGGCAGATTATTCATGCGCTTAAATCTAAATATGATATGAATACAGTAGGTCCCGAGACTTACAGTAAAGAGATTTATTGGCGAGAATTTGCTTACAACGTGTTATATCACTATCCTAGAACGCCTGATATGCCACTGCAGGAAAAATACTCTGATTTTCCATGGGAATCTGATGACGAACTTATGAGCAGTTGGCAAAGTGGGCAGACTGGATATCCAATTGTTGATGCTGGGATGCGCCAAATGTACCAAACTGGATGGATGCACAATCGTGTAAGGATGATAGTTTCGTCACTTTTAGTGAAACACCTATTGCAGGATTGGCGTGAGGGCGCGCGTTGGTTCTGGGATTCTTTGGTAGATGCCGACTTAGCAAGTAACACGCTAGGCTGGCAATGGAGTGGGGGATGCGGGGCAGATGCCGCACCTTACTTCCGTATCTTCAACCCTATTACACAGGGGAAGAAGTTCGATCCCGATGGTGAGTACGTGAAGCAATGGGTGCCTGAACTTAGCAATGTGCCGCCAAAGTACATTCACGAGCCTTGGGAAGCTTCTAACCATGAGCTAGAATGTTATGGATTAGATTTAGGTACAGATTACCCTAAACCTGTAATCGAACATTCGCTTGGTAGAAAGAGAGCATTAGAAGCTCTCGCCACTTTGAAAAATTCTTAATCTAAATGAAAATAAGTTTAGTATTACCAAACCAGTTGTTTTTTACATTACCTGATGAAATCAGGGCTAATCGAATTTATCTGCTAGAGGAAAATTCTTACTTCCAGAAGTATAATTATAATGTACAGAAACTTGTTTTTTTAAGGCATGCCTTACTTGAATACTGTGTTCACTTAAATTCCATAGATCTAAAATATGATTATATAAGCGCAAAAGACCCTAGGTCTGACTTAAGCGAACTTTTCGTCCACTTTCAGAGCGAAGGCGTAACTAACTTAACTATCATCGATCCAATAGACTCTGACTTATCCGCGGAGATAGAAAAATATGCTTCGGAAAATAGTATAACTTTACTTACTGTATCTAACACAAGTTTTCTAAACAGTAATATAACAGAGGATGCATTTTTTAGGTCAGATAAACAAATCTTTAGGCATGCAGATTTTTATAAAAGACAAAGAATCAAACATAACATCCTTATGGATGGCGATCTCCCACGTGGGGGAAAGTGGAGTTTTGATTCTGACAATAGAAAAAGCTACCCTAAGAAAAAAAAAGTTCCATTAATCCGTCATCCATCAGGTAGTTTATTCCAGAGAGCTGTCGATGGAATTAATGAAGAGTTTCCTAAAAATATAGGCTCATTTCCAAGTGCTCAATTGTATCCTTCTACTCATAGTGAAGCGCAAGGATGGTTCGAAGATTTTTTAAATGAGAGGTTCAAGGAGTTTGGATCTTACGAAGATGCTATCTTAAAAGATGAATTATTTATTAATCATAGCGTTATTTCTCCCATGCTTAACTGCGGTCTTTTAACACCTGACTATGTCATTAATAAGATATTAGAGTTTTCTGAGAATAACGATATACCTATTAATTCTCTGGAAGGGTTTATCCGTCAGATAATAGGTTGGAGAGAGTTTATCCGGGGAATGTATGAGATCAGAGAAAAGAAATTTAGAACTAGTAATTTCTGGGGATTTAATGAGCCTATGCCCGAGGCATTTTATACTGCACAGACAGGTATCTTGCCGGTCGATGACAGCATTAGTAAAGTACTCAAATTTGGGTACAATCATCATATAGAACGATTGATGATACTTGGTAATTTTATGATGCTATGCGAGATCAAGCCGAACAGTGTCTATCAATGGTTCATGGAAATGTATATAGATGCTTATGAGTGGGTTATGGTTCCTAATGTTTTTGGAATGAGCCAGTTTTCTGATGGAGGATCATTAGCCACTAAACCTTACATAAGCTCAAGTAATTATGTATTAAAGATGAGTAATTATTCGAAAGGGGAATGGTGCCCTACCTGGGATGCTCTTTTCTGGAGATTTATGGATAAAAATAGGTTAGTGATGAAAAAGAATCCTCGCGTGAATATGCTGATTAATAATTTCGATAAGAAGGATCCGAGTGATAAAAATAGAATACTCGGGATAGCCGAAGATTACCTAAAAATGATAAGGTCCTAAACTTTGAAAAAAAATATTTTAATTACTGGATCAAGCGGTCTAATCGGAACGGCAATCTTAAAATACTTAGTCGAGGAAGGCTACGAAGTATCTCTTTTAAAGAGATCAAAGGTGCTTGGAGCTAATGAGTTCTTTTGGGATCCTAGTAGAGGAGAGATTGATGAGTTTGCTCTAAATGGTATAGATGTTGTCGTTCATCTAGCGGGTGAGCCAATAGCGCAGCGCTGGTCAAGTGCTGCAAAAAATCGTATTGTTAATAGTCGCGTTAATGGCACTCGTTTGCTTGCTGAGACGCTCGCTCGCTCGCAGACATTACCCAGTCTTATTTGTGCATCAGGAACAAATTATTACGGAGATCAACCTGAGGGAGTTGTCGATGAAAGTAGCCCTTCCGGTCTGGGCTTTCTCGCTGAGGTGTGCCGCCAGTGGGAGAATGCTGCTTACCCTGCGATCGAAGCCGGGGCTAGGGTCGTATTCATGCGCACCGGTATCGTTCTTTCCGGTCACGGCGGCGCATTAGCTAAAATGTTACCTTTTTTTAGAGCTGGATTAGGAGGACGGATCGGTGATGGGCAGCAACTTATGAGCTGGATCAGTCTGACTGATTTAGTGAAGGCATATATCTTTGTATTGGAAGATGGTGCTGTCAGTGGCGCGCTTAACGCCGTAGCGCCCGATCCAGTCACTAATACGTCATTTACCAAGATACTCGGAAATGCACTTGGTAGGCCCACAATTTTTCCAATACCAAGAATACTTTTGAAAGTTCTTTACGGTGAAATGGGTAAAGAGACTGCTTTAGCCAACTTAGGTGTCCAGCCATCCCGTCTTGAGGATCTGGGCTTCGAATGGGCTCAATCGGACTTAAGGGCGGCCTTACGGGCAATTTTATGAAGTAGTAGTTTTAGTATTTTATCACGCCAGACACGAATTGGTCTTGGCGCGATACACACCTTACTTGACTTCGAACACGGCTTGAATTTCTACAGTGGTATCTCTGGGAAGACCTGTCACAGCTACGGCGGCGCGTGTGTGACGGCCACGCTCACCCATAATATCTACGATTAAATCAGAAGCCCCATTGATGACAGCAGGGCTTTCAGTAAAACCAGGGACTCCATTTACGAAGCCGTTTAGCTGAACGACACGGCTAACTTTTTCCAGATCGCCTATGTGAGACTTAGCCATAGCGAGTAAGTTAAGCGCGCACACGCGTGCTGCTTCTTGACCATAAGAGATGTCATGGGTCTCACCGATTTTTCCTGTATGGGTCATCTCTCCATTTACTAGGCAGATAGCGCCAGAGAGATAGAGCAATTTATCCACCTGAACACATGGTACATAGTTGCCCGCAGGCGAAGGCACAGATGGAAGTTCAATACCCAGTTCGGCGAGGCGTTTGTTAATATTCATCCTTATTTGATTCAATTAACACTTTCATATGGTCTTTCGCCTTCTGTCGATGCGATAACGACAGCTCCTACTGTATCAGAGAACACATTAACACTGGTACGGCACATGTCTAATATACGATCGGTTAGCCAAACGACACCGATCGCTTCGATAGGTAGGCCTACGGCAGGTAAAATGACAGCGATCGCTACTAGGCTAGCTGCTGGTATACCAGCAACTCCGATACTGGTAGCTAAGGCGAGGAAGACGACGAGCAACTGATCACCCACGCTAAGGGCAACTTGTCCAGTAGCGGCGTAGAGTTGAGCTATGAAGAGGACGACTACACACTCGTACAGGGCAGTCCCATCCATATTGACAGTTGCACCCAAAGGCAGAGTGAATGAACAAGTTTTATTCGAGACATTGGCTCGTTCTTTTACTGTATCAATGGTAAGGGGTAAGGTGGCAGAGGAACTGGCGGTAGAAAATGCGGTCAGTAGCACGGGCGCCATGGCTTTGAAGTGATAGATTGGGCTTACTTTACCGACTAACTTAAGGACCAGCGATAAGTTAATAAATAAGTGTACGCAAAGAGCGAGTAAGACGGTGAGGAGAAACCAAGCAAGTGTACCGAAGAGATCTCCTAAATTCGTATCGTAAATAACAGGAGTAACTAGCCCAAAGACACCGATTGGGGCGAAACGGATGATACAGTCAGTTAATTTGAGCATGACTGATTGGGTACTATCCCAAAACTTCTGCTGGGTCTCACGATGGTCAGTAGGTAATCTGCCTATGAAAGCGCCAAATAGGATCGAGAAGGTTATAACGCCTAGAAGATGACCATTATTGGTGGCGGCATCGACAATGTTTGAGGGAAACATTCGTAGGAAAATCTTGAATATATCAGCCGCTCCTCGGCCCTCGACCTTTTCAAGGAGTCCTTGACTGACTGAATTCTCTGCACCCGTGCCGAGCATAGCTGCAGCTACTTCGGGGGTTACAACGCCAGGTCGTATAAGATTTACGATAACCACGCCTACAATCACAGAGAAAGTTCCGCTCAAGCTGTAGTAGAGAAACGTTTTAAATCCCATGCGCCCCACACCTTTTTCGGTACCTAGGTGCATAACACCACTAATGATGGATGCTACTATAAGTGGTACGATGACCATTTTGAGCGCATTCATGAAGAACTTTCCAAGGAACGAAAAGAAATGAATAAAGAAGTCACTGAAGTCTTCGCTTAAGTGAGGCAGGATCAGTCCAGCGATGAAAGTAGAAAGAACCAGAGAGAGCAGAATCTGCCAATGGAGTTTCCATTTGATTGGATTCATAGGTATAGGTTATTCCAAAGTCGTATGTTCAGACTATTTTACGAGATAGCAAATAGTGGGAATTGATAAATTAATCAATATTAGGTTTATTTCAAACGTAATTGATGTGCCTTTACAGGCGACTGAACCGCAAAACAGACATAATTCAATTTTTTAACCTTTTCCCGCCTTTGCTAACTTTCGGCGTTTATTCTCGTCTAGTTCGCGCTTACGCATTCGCAGGAATTGAGGAGTAGCTTCGACCAATTCGTCTGGGGCAATATATTCTATCGCTCTTTCAAGAGATAATTTAACGGGTGGGGCTAGTTGTATCCCTTTGTCAGAACCGCTCGCTCGCATGTTATCAAGTTGTTTGGCTTTTGTGGGATTGACAGGCATATCTTCTGTGCGCGGGTTTTCACCTACTATCATCCCAGCGTAGACTTCTTCCCCGGCACTGACGAATAGTTTACCTCGGTTTTGGATCATATCCAAAGCATAAGGCATGGTCTTGCCTTGCTCCATGCTGACAAGTGTACCGGTCAAGCGTGTAACAATTTCTCCACAGTGTGGACGGTAATCTAGAAATGAGTGGCTCATAACACCATGACCTGAGGTCATTGTAACTAAATCACTTTCAAAGCCGATCAGCCCGCGAGTGGGCACTTCTGCTTCGATTGTCACTCCTGCGTTAAGGTGTTCCATGTTGGTAATCTTTCCCTTACGCTTAGCGAGATTTTCCATAACACCGCCAAGTTGTTCTTCGGGAACTTCTACCCAAACTTGCTCGAACGGTTCGCAGCGCGTACCTTCAATTTCTTTACAAAGCACAGTAGGTCGTGAGACCAAGAGCTCGAAACCTTCCCGGCGCATTGTTTCTACGAGGACTGCGATCTGCATAGCTCCGCGTGCATTCACGAGGAATCTGGTACCATCTTCAGTATCTTCAATACTGATAGAAATATTGGATTGGGTTTCACGAATTAATCGCTCTCGGATCTGTCTGGATGTAACTTTTTTACCATCTTTCCCTGCGAGTGGGCCATTATTGACAGAGAACTCCATCTGAATAGTAGCGGGATCGATTTCGACAAAAGGCATGGATTCGGCGTCTTGTTGTGCCGCGAGCGTATCGCCTATATCCACGTCATCAAAGCCTGCAAGGCCGACAATGTCTCCGGCAACAGCATCTATTACGTCATCAGTATTACCCGCACCCGAGAAACTTTTTATCTTCGTGACTTTTACCCGGTCTCGCTTTCCGTCTTTACGTAAGGCATAAATTGTCTTTCCGACCTTAATTTCACCCGAAAGGATTCGGCCGATAGCCATACGTCCTACGTAATCGTCCCAGTCTATATTAGAGACTAGCATGCGAAAATCACCTTTTTCAATTTTTGGGGCCGGGATGCGCTCCACAATAGTTTTAAAGAGATCTGCCATATTCTCACGGGGACCATTGACAGAATTATCGGCGTAACCCATTTTAGCTGAGGCGTATAGGAAAGCAGCGTTGAACTGATCTTCATCTGCATCGAGATCTAAGAAGAGTTCTAGAACCTTATCATGGACCCAATTGGGCCGGGCAGAGTCTCTGTCAACTTTGTTAATCACGCATATAGCACTAAGGCCTTGGTTTAGAGCCTTGCGCAGCACCCATCGAGTCTGCGCTTGAGGTCCACCAACTGCATCGGTTAGTAGTAAAACACCATCTACCATTTTCATCACTCTCTCGACTTCGGCACCGAAATCAGCGTGTCCTGGAGTATCGACTATATTAATTGTGTAAACTTCGCCGTCTTCAGGGTTTTTCCATTTAACAGCCAAGTTTTTAGACTTAATAGTTATGCCTTTTTCACGTTCGAGATCCATTGAGTCCATTGCTCGCTCTTGAACCCGCTCGTTCTCACGATAAGTACCGCTCTGCGCCAGCAAACAGTCTACGAGAGTGGTTTTGCCGTGGTCAACGTGGGCAATTATAGCGATGTTGCGAATGTTTCTGGCGTCCATGAATGAGGAGGTCGTATATAAATAGGAAACCCGCCGCTAAAAGTCGGCGGGTATATATAAGCTCGGCATAGATATCCACCAAGAGTTCAAAGTCAATGGAAATTGCTAGATAACTCTGCGATCGTAGTGCGGGAGGACTAAAATAAACAAAAAATGTTTTTAGACGGGAAATAAGAAGATCTACTATTCGTCTATTCTGAGTCTAATAATCGTCGAAACGCTATCTCATCTAATATAGCAATATTTAGTTTCTCAGCTTTGATATATTTTGAGCCACTCGCTTCTCCGCAGAGCAGATAATCGGTCTTTTTGCTTACTGTCGAACTGGTACGCCCACCGGCAGCCTCAATTAACTGGGTTGCTTCATCACGAGTCATACTTGGAAGGCTTCCAGTCAAAGCGATCGTTTTATTTGATAGCGCGCCACCTAGGTGAGCCTGTCGGCTACTTTTAAAGTTCAATCCGTGCGACTTAAGTTGCGTGATAAGCTCTTTATTATCAATATCACTAAACCAATTTTTGATGCTTTGCGCCATAATGCTACCTAGGCCTTCTACTGCCTCAAGTTGCTCTGTAGTAGCTTCGCAAATAGTATCGAGTGAGTCAAAGTTAGTATCTAGGTCTTTGGAAGACTGCTTACCTACATGGGGAATACCTAAACCGTGGATGAGTTTCCATAGTTCACGATTCTTGCTCGACTCGATTGCAGTAATTAGATTCTGAGCAGACTTTTCTGCGAACTTTTCGAGGGTTAAGACATCTGTTTGGCTCAGAGTATAGAGTTCTGGGATTGTAGTAACTAGTCCACGGTTGACGAGTTGCTCTATGACGGCGATTCCAAGATTATCTATGTCCATGCAACTACGTCCAGCATAGTGTTCAAGGGCGCGCTTTAAGCGGATAGGGTCTTCTTTACCCACAATTCGCCAAACAGCTTGGTCGGGGTCACGCTGAGCCTCAATGCCGAGTTCTTTTAGGTGATCACCAAAATCGAAGGCTTGGCTATCGGGAGGTCGTTTTTCGAGATTAACTCCAAGCACCTGTGGAATGATTTCACCTGCTTTCTGGACCAGCACAGTGTCGCCGGGGCGTATATCCTTACGCAAGATTTCGTCCTCATTGTGGAGGGTCGCACGTGAGACGGTAGTGCCAGCTAGCTGAACAGGATCTAAAATGGCTACTGGTGTCACGGCTCCTGTACGACCGATCTGTAAGCTGATATTCCTGAGTAAAGTTTCCGCACGCTCTGCCTCGAATTTGTAAGAGATCGCCCAACGAGGTGATTTCGATGTGAATCCAGCTTCTCGCTGTTGGGCGATATTATTGAGTTTGATAACCGCTCCGTCGGTTGGATAAGAGAAGCTCTGCCGTATACTATTGAGCTTTTCAATACACTCCCACGATTCTTCTATGCTACTAGCTATCCAGAATTTTTCTAATACTGGAAACTTCCAGTCTTTAAGCTTTTGTTGAATTTCGGACTGCGTACTAAAGAAGTTTGTAGGTTCGGTGGCACCAATTCCATAAAGGACGAGGTCGAGCTTGCGACGGTTTGATTCTAATGGGTCGAGTAATTTTATAGTGCCTGCGGCTAGGTTACGCGGATTAGCGTAGAGCGCTTTGCCCTCGGTTTCTCGCTCGGTATTGATTCGCTCGAATTCTACGTGACGCATGTAAATCTCCCCCCGGATTTCGATTACACTAGGTGCGTCTTCTATTCTATCAGTAAGCCCCTCTATGTGGTTTACATTCTGGGTTATGTCGTCGCCCTCCACACCGTTTCCGCGTGAGAGTGCGCGTACAAGCTTTCCAGCTTCATAGGTTAGGCTGACGGCAACGCCATCTATTTTCGGTTCGACTAGATAAGTGAGTGATTGCTCAGAAAAACGCTTTTCTAGGCGCCGACCAAATTCGATCAGTTCTTCCGGGTTATAGGTATTATCTAGGCTAAGCATTGGCAGTCGATGCCGGTAGCTCTTAAATGCTTCCAGTCTGTCATCACCCACCGACTGCGAGGGAGATTTTGTCGAGCTAATTTCTGGATGAGTTCTTTCTAATTCGGCTAAATCAGCCTTGATTTTGTCATATGCTTGGTCCCCAATTACAGGCTGCGCGTCTTTATAATAATGACGATCATGCTGGGCGATAAGCGCACGCAGTCGTGCGATCTCATTTTTAGGATCAGGCATATATTAGAGTTAAACAAGCAGCTCAACTTGTAAAGCTGTGAAATTGTAAGGTATGCGTTTTACTTCTCATGCATTAGTTAGAGACATACTTTTATCTATCAAAAAAATAATATCTAAATGTATCGGGTTAATATCGATTAAGGGCGATCACGAGCCCCTCTTGGCTTTAGTGGCTTTGCACGGAAGTATCGTGGGATGACAGGCCAACGCTCCGTTAAAAAATAAGCATAGGTGCCTCCTGGATATTCTTTAGTTACAGTAAAGCGCCCATTGCATTCATCGAGGTCTCCTGACCCTTTTATATACTCATAGTCCCTGCTAAATGTTCCATCCCTGCGCACACTACCAGTACTCCACTTTTTTTATCAGGGTCTTGCTCGTGTAAGTAGTATTTGCCTTCTACTCCATTCTTAGAAATGAACTCCGCGTATATGGTGGTCTCTTGTGCTTTTTCTGGCGTCAAAATATCCATCTTTTATTTTTAAGTACGATAATGCGCAGAAATTAGCCCATGCGCTCAATAAAATGAGATATTAATCTATCAGATTAGATATCTATCTAAGTTACAAAGTGATTTGTTAGAACGTAATGATTACTGAACAAGTTCCAATGGGTCACTTAGCTTGATGGAAAGTTTGTTGAATTCACCCAATAATCGCTGAAGAGTCTTCGCATATTTTGGATCTGATGCTAAATCAACTGCTTCTTTGGCATCTGCTTCTAGATCATATAATCTCATGACATCAATCTTAGGATAGAGTATGAGCTTATAGTCCTCGGATATTATAGCCCGTTGGAGGTCCTCCTTGTAGCAACCATATATACTTTCATAGTGCGTCGTCGTTTCATCACGGATAAGGGGTAGTAAACTTTTAAATTCTACTGATTCTGGAACAAGTGCACCAGCCAGTTCTAATGTTGTAGGCATAATATCTTGCAGATAGATATACTGCTTTTTACACGCGCCTTTTTCGACATCTGGACCAACGACAATAAATGGGACACGGAGGCTGTGTTCGTACATATTTTGTTTGCCGAGCAATCCATGGTGTCCCACAGCTAAGCCGTGATCTGCTGTGAAGAAAATGTAGGTGTTATCAGCTTTTCCACTCTCATCTAGAGCATCTAAAATACGCCCGATTTGGTGATCCATGTGCGTGATTATCGCGTAATACTCTTGGCGATTTACTTTGACTGAATATTCACTGCGAGGAAAAGGTGCTAAGTCTTCGTCGCGTAAATCTTGTCCGCAGCCAATTCCATCTTTATGGGGATATTCTTTGATGAAATTAGACGGTAGTTCAATCCGATCGAGAGGATATCGATCCACATAATCTTTTGGTGACTGGCGCGGATCGTGTGGGGCATTAAAGGCTAAATACATAAAGAATGGCGAGGAACTCTTAGAAGCTTCCACTAGAAATTCTTGAGCATGGTCTGCTATAATCTCGCTCCAGTGTGTTCCACCCTCCCAAAATCCACCCCATTTGCGCTCCCATGGTTTCCAGCCCGCATCATAAGCTGCTTTATTTAGAGGACGCTTGTATCCTTCTGGGAAATCTTCAGGCATTCCAGGACGGACATCCGCTACCACATCAAAGATATCTGATGCATTTGAGGGCAGGTGCCATTTCCCAGTCATATAAGTTTGGTAACCCGCGCCCTTTAGAAGTTGGGACCAAGTAGTACCAGCCTGAACTTGCTCATTGAAGGTACGTCGGTTACGCGGCGCACGCCAAACTGTAGTACCTGTATTTAGCATGGTGCGGCTTGCAATACAAACTGCTCCAGTCCACGAGCCCATATTGTAGGCATGTGTGAAGGATGTCCCTGCTTCCATCAGCCTATCAATATTAGGCGTCTCGATATCTAGAATGCCTAGTTTTCCAATAGCTTCGTAGCTGTGGTCATCTGCAAAAATAAATATTATATTCGGTTGTTTAGCGTGTATCGAAGTAGCAAATAGTAAGCCAAGGGCTAGGGTATATAGTGAGTTTCCTATCATAAATTTGTATTGTTTGGTCTATTATGCACTTACTTAAAAGTTAACGTACATGGCTTAGTTTTAAAGTGTAGACGTGATCACAAGGCATCGTGCTAGGATTGAAATCGGGTAGGGTAATAATTGTGTTATTTCCTTGAGATTGATATACAAGTGTACCCTCAAAACCTAACATCTCAACATCTGATTCGGAACTTAATTCGAAGTCCTTAAGTGTAAAAGTATCAGTATCGGGCAGTTTAGTAATAAGTGCATAGACTGTGTCACCCTTACTGGTGAAATAGCACTCTTTTCGTGCTTGGCCTTCGCGAGGGTAGCGTGCCATTTCAATGATCGGATCTGGGACTCCTTTATGGAATTCTTGTTTAGTATACTCCACAATTTCCCCTTCTCCCCATTGGCAGTCTCTTTTCCAGCGACGCGTTTCAAATATTGCTTCCCCGTTTACCTCAAGCCATTTACCCATATTAATTAGGCGGTCTTGCATGACGACTGGAATACGACCGTCTGCAGTTGGTCCGATATCCAAAAGAAAATTACCGCCACGTGAAACGATATCGCAAAGCATATATATTAACAACTCAGTTGAGTTATAATCGTCAAATTGCTCAGCTCTATTATATCCAAAGGATTTTCCTATTCCACGATTTTCTTCCCAAAGTATACTAGGGTCACTAAATCCTGAACCATATTCAGTGGTGTAATAGCCGCCGTGCTTTTTACGAACTTTCCCCCAACGATCATTTATTACAACCTCTTCTTTGTTTGGAGCGTTATTAAAAAGCCATGCTAGAAGGGGTTTGGTTTGCCACTTCTCATCATCCATCCACCAATCACCATCTGAGAAGATTAATGCGGGCTCATAATCTAGTACGAGTTCTTTAAATTGCGGATACATGACTTTCTTGATATAATTATCCAAAGTTTCATCATTACAGGGTTTTCCACGGTAAGTGGGTTGATCTTTTTCTGGCCAGAGTGGATTAAACCAATCCCATATAGAATAATAATGCCCCATTTTTAATCCTGCATTTTTCACCGCGTCTCCTAAATCTCTCATCAGGTCGCGCTTAGGTCCAGATTCAACGCTATTCCATGCCATACCGTAACTCTGGGATGCTTCTTTATTAGGCCACAAACAGTACCCATCGTGATGTTTTGAAGTGAGAACTACATATTTAGCGCCACTGCGCTTGAAAATGTCTGCCCAATCATCTGGTTCGAACATTTCACAAGTAAATAATGGCCTGAAGTCGGCATATTCAAAATCTTTCCCGTACACGCGATTATGGAAATCATTTGTAATATCTCCTCGGTCAACAGCTGCTTGATGTTTGCCAGTTTTATCACCGTCTTTCGCATGCCAATACCATTCACTATAAGTTCCTCGCTGGGAGAATGACGGGACAGAGTAAAGGCCCCAATGTATAAAGATACCAAATTTTGCATCAGGATACCAATCAGGCGTCTTGCGAGAATCTAGTGATTCCCAATTTGCTTCGTAATTAATTGCATTCAAGGAAAGCGAAAAATTAGTAAATAAGCACGCGAAAGCTATTACTATAGATAAGTGGGGTATGTGGATTTTCATATTTGTTGGGATAATATATTGGTTTATAGGATTGTAACAGATTTCTTATTCAAGTGCACTCAGTTTAAACTAGTAGTAAAGCTCCATAGATCGCCAGTTTGTATCGTTTTTTCTGCGTTAGGAGTGTAAGCGTCAACTCGCCAATAATAAGTTGTCTTAGGTTTTAGTATCTTTGGTTTTATCACATTTGTTTTTAAATCTTTTATAGAGGCAATTCTTATTAATGAATCGGGTGATTCTCCAAACAAAATTTGGTGATGATTAGAATTGTAAGCTTCAAGGAACATCAGGTCCGCATCAAGGGGGACATCACTTCCACCGTCTTTTGGTATAGGGGAGGAAGCTATCGTTTCCTTGCGTCCTGGTATCCAGTAACGCGGAGCATCAAATTCGTAAGCACCTATGTCTGGAGCTTTGCCAATATAGTCTAGATCTTTAAAATTTGTATCTTCGCTAGGTATTTCAGCTTTTTTTACT
Source organism: Puniceicoccaceae bacterium (assembly GCA_902603705.1). Classification (GTDB taxonomy): domain Bacteria; phylum Verrucomicrobiota; class Verrucomicrobiia; order Opitutales; family Coraliomargaritaceae; genus Thalassobacterium. The sequence continues at coordinate 5,418 of CACKVQ010000015.1, read as the reverse complement.
AGACTGCCCGAATCAACTAGAGGACTACCTTTTTTAGGACGAAAGTCGTAGTTTTTAGGGTCGCGTAGATATTTCCAGCTCGCGCCAGGAGTGAGCATATTGCTGCCTGAATTACCAGGTATCTCCGTGGCAAGTGGAGGCGCGTACCCATCGCTCTTGATTCGTCCAGGCGCGTCTAAATTCCAAGAGCGATTTTTGATGGTAGCTATATTATTGCGGGTTAGGCTTTGCATATTTCCCATAATATTGTGCATGGATCGGAATCCTTGAATTGCTAAGGTAACTTGTTCCTCTTCCACAATGGGATAGCTTGCTGAGTTAATTATTGTATTATTTAAAACTAGGTGGCGATCCCCTTTAATTTGATTTGTCATTGTATTCCAGCTGACGTTTTTCATGCATACACCATCTCCATAAATTTTCCCATCAGGCCGAAAGATATCCTCTCCATGGTAATCGAAGCGTAGTCCCTGGCCATTTGTATCGTGCGACCAATTATATGCGACGCGAGTGCGCGCATGTTTGGTGGTGCCTACATTGATAGCGGATCCATCATGCTGTAAATTGCCAAGATCTGTAACACGATTTAGCTCAATAACAGAACCATTATCTATTGCTCTTATGCCCTCACAATTACCACCTCGCTGCACAGTATTTCTACGAAATACCGCATTCTTACCAAACATTACGGAACCTGATCCCCCGTTGGAGTTTACTTGCCATTCAATATCTGAAAAAAGCGAGTTTTCGATTAAGACTCCATCACTATCGAAGGCAATGGGTGCGTTACTTCGGTGAATGACTGAATTGATAAAATAATTTCCTTTGCCCCCACTGTAGCTAGACATTTTGTTTGGATTTGATGCAGGGTTGTGATTTGCAAACCATTTAAAGGCTCCAAGGACGAATTTATGAGTAGCAGGGTAATCAAATCGGCAAGTCTCGAAGCCACTATCAGTGCAATAGTTTAGCCAAAAACCACCCGCAAAAAAATCAATATTTTCGAAATTAATCGAAGAACACCCAGTTAGCTCTACTGCGAAATCAACTGATCTTGCGTAGAGGTTTAATTTATTCGGATCCACTCCGTCATCTGGTTTGTAGTAGACTTTCTTCCCCTTCTGATCGTACCACCATTCGTTGTTCTGATCCAAGGCTGGAAGACCTAGTATATGGTAAGATGCGTAACGCTTTTTAAAGTGTTTCAGCTCGCTATTTCTGTGCCCTATCAGCTCCGTGTTGTAAGTAAAATGGTCACTGCCAGCTTTGTGAGAAACAATTGGCTGAGTGTACGTAAGCCAGTGACCTAGATTGAGAACAGCTAGTGACCCTGAAAAATCTATTCCAGTACTTGCTAATGAGGGTGGTTGATTAGTAAATGTGATATCAGGGTCGAATACATACCTTGAGTCACCTTCAGTAAATCCAGGTCTAGCGGGTAAATGAAATTGATCGTCATAGACTATACCTAAATGTGTTTTTCCCTCCCAAACACCCTTATGCTGATTGAAACCGCCATCTGTAGAGCGACAGCTCTCCATCATACGCCAGATCTTTCCATCCTCAAAAGTAGCATTAGGCCAGCGGGCGAGATAAACTAGGCGTTTATCGCAGAAGAGTTGCCATATATCTTTTTCATAAGAGAGGGACCAAATGCCGTTTTTTCCTAACTTCCACTCATTAGGAAGAGGATGAGTTACGTCGATTTTTACTGTGCCTGCTTTGCTAGCACGTATCGTTAGACCCTCTTTGTTTGTCAGCTTAATGACTTCGCGATAGGTCCCAGGCGATAGTTCTATAATTTCACCTTTATTAGCTCGATTAATTGCAGCTTCAATTGTCATTAGAGGAGATACTTTATTTCCTACGCTCGTGTCGGAACCACTATTGGAAACATAATGAATCTTACTCTTTGCAGATAGTGTATTACATAAAAGTAAGCTTAAAAATATTGCTGATATTAGATTTTCCATATTACTCGAGACATTGTACTACGTTATAAATTCTTAAAACCTTATTTATTTAGTTCCGTCTAGGATAAATTCTCTCCTTTGAAACTAATGTCTTTAAAATCCATTATTAGGAATGCTATAAATATTTTAAGGTGTGTAATTTTATGTTATAATATTAATAACTACTTATGAAAAAATTAAACTTATTTATTATTCTTTGTCCATTACTCCTGTTCTCAAGTGTCCTTCCTTTAATTGGTAAGAACTATGAACCCACGGTGGAATCCTTGCAAGGATATGAATGCCCAAATTGGTTTCGAGATGCCAAGTTTGGTATCTACTTACATTGGGGAGCTTATTCAGTAGCCGAGCAAGGCGAATGGTATGCACGTAACCTCTACATAGAGGATCGACCAGAATATGCACATCATCTTGAGACTTATGGGCACCCATCAGATTTTGGGTACAAGGACTTTATTCCCTTGTGGAAAGCAGAAAATTTTGATCCAGACGCATTACTGGAGCTCTTTAAAAATGCGGGCGCTAAGTACTTCACTCCTTGTGCAGTGCACCACGATAATTTCGACCTTTGGGACTCGAAGCACCATGAGTGGAATGCTGTAAATATGGGTCCTAAAAAGGATTTAATTGGTATGTGGCGCGAGGCTACCCTTAAGGTAGGCTTAAGATTTGGAGTTACAACTCATCTATCTCGTACGTACAGTTGGCTTAATGTCGCAAACCAGTCTGATGAAGAAGGACCAATGGCAGGAACACCTTACGATGGTGCTGCCGGAGAGGGAGTAGGGCTTTATCCTCCTAATGATGGCCAAAGTACACATCCTCGAGCACCATTTGACGCTCCAGAGTCGTGGCGAAAACAATGGGTTAAGCGTATTAAACAACTAGTGGAGGATTATGAACCCGACCACCTCTACTTTGACTGTGCAGTGCCTTTTCGAGGTAGCGATTCAGGGGCAGCTGGACTAGATGTGATCTCGCATTTTTACAATCAACGCCCTGAGGGAGTTATGTGTATAAAAGAGCGCCCTTGGCAGGGTCTGTACGCTGATGGAATTACGACGCTTGATTACGAGCGCGGAAAAGCAAGTAGTATCCTCGAGGATCCTTGGCAGACTGACGATTCAATAGGTTCATGGGGTTATAAGGCAGGATCCCCCTATATGACACCTGACTTGGTGATCGATAAATTAATCGATATTGTCTCTAAAAATGGAAATATGCTTTTAAATATTCCTATCAAGGCCGATGGCACTATCGACCGTGAGGCTACTGCACTACTAAAAAATATAGGAAAGTGGTTTCAGATTAACGGAGAGGCAATTTATGGAACGCGGCCATGGTACATGCATGGTGAAGGACATAATGAGATTGGCCATAAGGACTTAGAATCACCTATGGGTTCTCGTGATTTTCGTTACACTACTAAAGGAGATAATCTATATGCGTTTGTTTTGGGCTGGCCTAATGCGAAACGTAAGCCAGTAGTTTTTCCAAATCTAGTGACGACGAATACTCGTATAGGGGAGATAACGCATGTCCAATTACTGGGGCATGAAGGTGAGTTAGAATGGTATAATCACGGTGATGGCTTACAAGTTTACTTCCCTAAGGAAAAGCCATGTAACTATGCCTACGCCCTTAAGATTAGCTTTCTTTAGAAAGCAATAGTATACCTTGCTGGCTTCTCTAGTTAGCAAGTGTTACCTCAAGGGCGTATCCAATGCCATCTTCCACAAACACAGGTAGTTGAACTTCCACGCCTGATGGGGTTCTTCCCCAGTGCAGGAAGGATTCTTGTCCTAATAATCGAATCTTATGAATAGGCTCGTTGATTAAGGATTTTACCAAAATACTTCTTCCCTCAGGACGAGCGAGCGCGATTGCGTATACTTTATCTTCTTTTTTTGTGAACCAGAAATCATCATTACCAAAATTAAAGTCGAGTTTGGCCTTTTTTCGGTGCTCAGTGCCACCCATTTTAAGCGCAGAATTACCTTCGTGATCAATATGCCATGGTTTTGTTCCGTAGATAGCAGAGCCGTTAACCTTTAGCCATTCACCAACCTTTAGGAGATTTGAAACGGCCTCAGGAGGCATTACACCATGTCCATCGGGACCAACATTAAGTAGTAAATTTCCACCTTTACTCACATTTGCGACTAACCAATAGAGAATTTCAATAGGTTTTTTCCAATCATCATCGTACGATTTGTAGCCCCATGAATTATTTGTTGTCGCGACGCACTCCCATGCATTTTCATTTATCTGATCAGGTATAACATTATCACCTGGAATGCCAAAATCGCCAAAATGATTTCCGATGCGCTGATTGACTAAAATCTCAGGGTCGGCGTCGTAAATAGTCTTATAGAATGCGAAGCTGTGCCGAGCTGGTATATAAATAGGCGTATCTAGCCATATTTCACATAGCTTATAGTTATCCACGAGTTCTTGGACCTGAGGTAAAGCTTTGTTTTTGATATAGTCGTCGAATTTGACTGGTGCGGGATCAAAATAATTAGCAAAGACTTTCTTTTCGGGCTTTTCGGGACCATAATCCTTGATTCCTGAGTCGCCGCCGTCTTTCCAATCGAGAGCGTGCGAGTAATACACCCCGAAGGCAATCTCAGCTTTTTGGCAGGCTTGCTCGAGTTCCTTAATGATATCACGACCAAAGGGACTACCATCGACTGCATTAAAGTCACTGACATCTGAGTCGAAAAGAGCGAATCCATCGTGGTGCTTTGAGGTAATGACCATGTACTTCATCCCTGCTGCTTTGGCTACTGCTACCCACTCCTGAGCGTTAAAGCGAGTTGGGTTAAAACTCTCTGCAAGCTTAGCATATTCAGCACGAGGTATCTCTTTGTTTCGCATTACCCACTCTGCTACACGAGGGCCTGTACCACCTTCTTCCATTTTTTGACCTTTGTAGACCCCGCCGAGTTGAGAATAAAGACCCCAATGAATAAACATACCGTATTTTTGTTCATTAAAGCGTTGGTGACCGCGCATTTTTGCTGGAGAGAATGCCATTGGACGCCACTTAGCTTCAAGTTTGAGCATTTCTGGAGATCCAGGAACACCAGAACCCCATGGTCCAGTCGCATTTACACTATGCTTTAATAGCAGTATCAGGGTAAAAAGAAAAATTCGTATATTCATTACAGTTATTTTATTAGCTAATTAGCTCTCCTATAAAACTTGTCAAACCGAGCAATACAGGGTTTTTGCTAGTCGTACTGCAGGAACTTATTCATTTCCATACCTTATCCGGTGAAAGTATTTAGGAGGATTGGAATTGGCACTTCTATAGTGAAGATTAAGTACAGGTCGTTGATTCGCATTAGAGTTGCTCGCGGATGAAATCGTGTACTTTTGATTATTAACACCAATATCCCAGGTAGGATTAATTCTCAGAAAGATGTATTTACCACCTAAA
>CACKVQ010000014.1 GCA_902603705.1 Puniceicoccaceae bacterium | reverse complement strand
ATATTAACTAATTAGGTGATATTAAAATATGCGAGCCATCAATTAACATTGGGTAATTTTTCAGAATAAATTCCCCAGCCATCTATCAAGGCAGTAGCTACAACCGAAGCCACATCGAACGCTGCTTCTAGTGCTGGGATACCTCCAGCAGGATAGGGCGCATTTAAGCTCCAAGCAACATCCTTTCCGATTGGGGGAGTGGAAAAATTACTTGCAGTGCGCAAAACAAGTAATCGATTAAAGTCGACCTTTCCAGTCTTAGCGACCGGTTTAGTGGATCCTCATATACACATTGAAAGCAGTATGATGACAGCATGCGCATATGCAGAAGCGGCGCTGCTTAATGGTACAACTACGATTTTTTGTGATAGTCACGAGATAGGAAATGTTTCTGGAGTTGATGGTATTGAATGGATGCTAGAAGATGCCCGCGCCGCACCGTTGAATATTTTTTTAACCGTTCCAAGTACCGTTCCTGCGACATCGCCCGATTATGAAACAGCTGGAGGAGACCTCACCCCTGAAAGAATTGCACAGATTTTTGATCATTGGCCAGAAGCGGTAGCTTTGGGTGAAAAAATGGACTTTGTACAGGTTTGTCATTCAAATGAACGCTCTCATGCAATTATCGCCGAAGCTCTAAAGCGAGGTAAACCAGTTTGTGGTCATATCTATGGACGCGAATTTGTAAGCGCCTATGCAGCATCTGGAGTAACTGATACCCATGAGGCGATTGATAAAGATATTTCAGATGATATGTTAGAAGCAGGAATATGGATATTTTTACGTGGAGGTCCTACTTCTACTCCATGGCACAGTTTGCCCGAAGCGATTAAGCCAGTTATTGAAAGCGGTGCTTCAGCTAAGCGAGTCTGCGTCTGTACAGATGACCGCGATGCAGATGATCTGCTTCTATTCGGAATGGATTGGGTCGTGCGTCAAGCGATTAATGCAGGTATGCGCCCAGAATTAGCCTGGAGCACTGGATCGCTACATGGTGCGACACGATACGCAATGGACAACGAAATAGGCGGCCTTGGACCAGGTAGGCGCGCGGACCTAGTTTTGATCAACGATGATTTAGAGGTTCAAAATACATGGTTTGGTGGTGAACTCGTAGTTGAAGATAAAGCTGTCACAGCTTGTCTGGACGAGATTTTATCAGAAGAGCGCTATCAATACCCTAAGCCTGCTTATCAAACCGTCAGCCTCCCGAATAATCCAAAACTCATACCTGAGTTACCGCAAGAAACAGGAAAACTTAACTGTATTCGAACTGAACTACCTGGAATTATAACACTGCATCAGACAATCGAACTTACTAAAGTGCCAGATATTTGGGAGAGTATATTAGAAGAAAATGATTTGTGTTACTTAACTGTTGTAGAGCGTTATGGATTCAATGGTGGAGTCGGCTATTCACTATTGCAAAACTTTGGATTAAGAAGTGGAGCAGTTGCTAGTAGCGTTGGACACGATGCTCACAATATAATTATCGCGGGTACAAATGAAGCAGACATGATTCTCGCTCTTGAAGAGATCAATATCTCTCAAGGTGCTGTAGTTGCTGTAAAAGGGGGAGAAGTCCTCGCAAAAGTCGAATTACCGATTGCTGGTCTACTTTCTGACAAACGCGCTACTGTGGTAGCTAGTGAATCAACAATCCTCAAGAAAGTTTGGAAAGAAATGGGCTGTACCCTTCCCTACATGGGCTTTAATCTATTACCTCTTTCAGTTATTCCTGAAATCAGGCTGACAGATAAAGGATTAGTAACAGTTCCTGAAATGGATCTGTTGCCATTATTTGAAACGAAGTAACCTTCTAGACATGCAGCGAGGGCTTGGATTCTTTTCATATTTTGCAATTCTTTCACTTATTTCTGCTTGGTTGCTCTTGCCGACCTACTTATCAAGCAAGCCCGTAGTGTTCGCTACTGATATTGGTGGTGATGTAGACGATACCTGGGCACTTGCGCATATCTTGCGCTCTAAAGAATTAGACTTAGAGATAGTTCTCACTGAGACCGGTGAAGCAGAGTACCGAGCAAGGGTTGCTGCCAAAGTATTGCAGATAGCAGAGCGAGAAGATGTGACAATTGCGCTAGGTAAAGATTTTGGCATCATGCCTGACTCAGAGCGTCATCAAGGTCCGTGGGTTAAGAATTTCAAACTGAGCGACTACAACGGACCAATTGAACAAGATGGGGTTCGCGCCTTTATCGATTTTGTAGAATCGTCAGTAGAAACTGTTACCGTCATCGCAGTTGGTCCTGTACCAAGTCTTGCTGCAGCCATTAAGCAACGCCCAAAAATTGCTAAAAAATGTGATTTCTTTGGTATGTTTGGTAGTTTTTATTTAGGTTATGATGGTTTAAAAGAAATCTCAGCCGAATACAATATCGCTAATAATGTAGAGGCTTTTCGTACTGTTATGGGTGCAGATTGGAAAAATATCATGCTAACTCCACTTGACACTTGTGGAATCTTCTTTTTGTCCGGTGATGAATACCAAAAAATATGGCGTGCGACTAATGATCCCCTCCTCAATGCTGTAATTGAGAATTACTGTATATGGGCCTCAAGAGTTCCTTGGATACATTGCGATTTCTTCACACAAAAATCCTCTACTCTATTTGATGATGTTGCCGTTTATATGGCTTATGACGGAATGTTACTAAACTATGAATTACTACGATTTGATGTTACTAATGATGGAAAAACTATAGTAAGCACAAATGGAAAATTTATAGCTAACGTTGCTACAAGTTGGAAAAATATAAATGAATTTGCACATTTTTTGACTAATAGATTAATATGTGAATGAATTCCAAATTTATTATAAAAAAAGCGGTAGAGTTGCACTCTACCGCTTTGTAATTAAAAATATAACTATTAGAAACTATAGGTAGCACCAATTTGGTAGTTTCGACTTGGACGGCCTACCACAGAACCAAGTGCATAACCAGTATTTGGTAAATCCCAGTTATCTTCGTCAGTTACATTGAAGATACCGAACTCTAATAACCAATTCTCGTACTCATAGAATAGCTTGAGATTAAGTTCTACTTGAGCGCTTAACTTAGGTGATTCTAGTACTAAATCTTGTCCTAAACTAGTTATAGTTGCACCGTCATATGCAACTTCCATTTCAGATGTATAAACCATGTTAGCCTGTATACCGAAACCATTGTCAAACTTGTACTGCATGAGTGCATTTAACAAATGAGGAGGACAACCAGGTGTTTTGAACCGACCTTCAGCAACACTTGGGAAAGTAGGTGTAGTCCAAGGAACCCCTGCGACTTGTTGATCAGCTGATGTAGCAGTTGCAAGGAAACCAGCAGTTCTTTCAGAGTCCAAGTATGAATAACCAATAGTTGCAAAGAAATTGCGACTTGGTTGATAATTAAACTCAATTTCGAATCCATCAGTGAATACAAAATCAACAGAACTGTCGGAATTTACAGTAGTGTACTCTTGTGAGAAAAGAGCTGCACCTAAATATGCCTTACCGTCCATTAAAGAAATGTTCGTACCTAATTCAACTAATTCTGTAGTTAAATCATCTTCGAAACTTGAAGGATCTATTGCACCACCAGTATTACTGGTAAAATGCTCGCCTTCATTATAAGTAAGATACACGGAGCTTTTCTCTGTTGGCTTGTATACTAGAGATATATTAGCATTATAAAAATTAGCAGAAGAATCAACCCTACTGTAATCAAGGTCAGTAAATATACCAGTATCCTTATCTAGCTCTTTTACTTCATCAGGAATGCCATCAGTGTGTTCGACATAATCAATAGTATAGCCAAACAAGACAGAAAATTTATCATCAACTTCAACATCATATTGGAAGAATGGAGAATAAATTATACTCGTAGTATCGAAAGCCTGCAAGCTGGCTGCTTGTGTGGGACCAAATCCTCCAACATACCAGTGATCCAATACACCACGGCCAGCTTTTCCTGTATAAACGTAGGGACCAAAACTAGAGTCCGGAACTCGGAAAAATTCTGGGTCTTGTGTCATGTCATAATAATTTACAGGCTCATTAAAATAATGATTTACAGATTCAATTTCTTGATACTTTAAACGAACACCATAAGTGGCTGTTACGCTCTTAAAATCATCATACTCAAAATCCTGAACAAACTGAAGACGATTTTCTACTGACCAATTTACAGGTAAGTATTCCGAGTAGTGATACGAGCTGAAGGTCTCACGATGTTTGTAATGAAAATAAGTATTATTAAGTAACGTCAAACTGTCTGAGAAGGTCTTCTCTTGTAAGGCTTGTAGCCAAAAAACGTCAGCGAGTGAGTCATCGCCTGGAGCAGAAAGCTTACCATTTCGGTCTATTTTTACAGGATTATCTACATCAAGATAAATAGCACCAAAATTACCGAAGCCTACTGGAGGGCTGTTTGCGTATGTAGTTAAAAAGTCGACAGCAGTTCCATCTTCTAAAGTAGCAGCATTAGGAAGATAAAGGCCATCATCTAAAAGATCTTGTGTAACGCGATTAATGCCCCAATTTTCTGTGTAATTACCACTAAATAGTTCACCCATTATATCGATTTTGTAATCGTCGCTAGGTCGAAACGCAAAAGTTAAGTAGATAGACTCGCTCTTATCATACCAACGATCCCAATAACCTTCCCAATCTCTTACACCAATAGACACACGGTAAGCCACAGTATCACTAATGACATTATTGTAATCAAGATTATATGTATTTTGATTCCATGTACCACGAGAATATCCAAACTTACCACCTTCTTCGAAATAAGCGCGTTTAGTAATCAAGTCAGCATAGCCACCAACATAATTAGATGTTCCATAGACAGCTCCGGCGGGACCCTTAACGATATTTACAGACTCAACTGAGTTGAAATTAATAGGAACACCATTACCATTAATAGAATGGCCTCTGCGCATTCCATTAATCAACAAATCACCTTCCTGCCCACGAAGATTGGGAGTAGTTGGTGCACCAAAATTAGATTTAGTGTATGAAGAGGATGTTAGCTTAGAGAAGTCACGTACGTCTTTAATGCTAATAGCATCAAGTTGTTCGCGTGAGATAATATTTACGTTACGTGGTGTGTCCAATATTGAACGGTCAGTTCCATAGACAGAAGATATAGGACGTGTTGTCGCTAAAATACTTTCTTCAATAGGTATATCTTCAGCTTCAACTTCATCTAGCACAATTACATCATCCTCCGATGTCATTTGCGCATTTATTGGAGCAAAGAAAAAGGTAGAAAAGACACCTAATCCAGCAGTATATTTAATTAGTTTTTTAAACATTTTGTTGTTTATATTTGAGTTTGTATGATTGAGTTTGCGAATAATTACAGAATACATATGTAAAAACGCAAATATTTAAAGCAAATAATATGCCAAACAACATTTAAGTGCCCAAATAAGATAGCTTTACTATAATACAATCATTTTTTATACTCCAAATATGTCTGTAGTCTCTATCACTTAACATATAGTAAAATATAGATAATTAAGGCATGTACTTTTTTACACTTACAAAATATGCTCAAAGTCGCATTATTCGGTACTATAAATAACAATCCCTCTTCATTATTATTAGAGCATGAGAACTTTCGTAATGATCTAATTTCTGACGGATGGGAAGTTGTTCTCGGCGAAGACTTAAAAATATCGACGTTAGGTAAAATTCAAAAAATAGTACAAGGTACAGATGCCTTTGTTTTCATGCCGAATGCCAAGCTTGAAGATATCTTTTACGCAGTATCTATATTTGTCGGTTACCAAACGCTTGATCCAGAGCTTAAAGAAAAGCCTACCGTCATTCTTAACTCCGACGGCTCATGGGACCTAATGTTTCAATTATTGGATCAGCTAGAGTTATTTGGAACGATACGACAAAGTTACCGAAAATTTTTACTGCAATCCAAGAAACCTGATGAAGCTTTAGCGAACTTAGCACATGCAGTAAGAGTCGGTGTACCTGATTCGGGAAGAGAGAAAATAGCAAGTATACCTACTGTATCTTTTGAAAGTCCAGTACCTGCATGGACTAAAAGTAAAGTCTGTGTATTTTGTTCTGCTAGCACGAATACAGAGGATTACATAGAAGACGGATACATGCTTGGAAAATTACTTGCTAATCACAATTATGGCTGTGTCTCCGGCGCTGGAACCACAGGTGTTATGGGCTCTATAGTTCGTGGATCTATTGATGCTGGTGGATGGACTGCTGGATCAAATGTTCCGCATATCATTGAAGTTGAAGGACTACCTGAAGGGCTATCCAGTTTTTGGCTAAGGCCTGATATTTATACTCGTATGGATGCCATGATTGAAAAGTCTGACGCATTTGTTATATTCCCCGGTGGCGCAGGTACGGTGCAAGAACTGCTGGCCCTACTGATCTTCAAGCAATCCGATAATCCGCTGATGACGGGCAAGCCAATCATTTTATTTAATCGTATCGATAAAAAGTTACAGGTGCCTTTTTGGGGCAAACTAATTACTCTGTTAGATAATCAGTGTGATAAAAAACTCTTCGATGTTGTAACTGAATTAGAAGAAATTATCCCAACTCTTGATCAGACTTTAAATGATGAAAATAATACTTACTGTTAATCTTGTTTGCAATTCGCCTTACGTCCAATTAACAGAAATAGTAATAATACCATCACAGGAAATGTAAGAAAAAAGATCCAAGAAGAGACTCCTAAAAATGCAACGGTCGTATATCCAGTTAAAATTGCGATTATCATTGTTGCCAATGCATAAGGTAATTGAGTCGCAACGTGGTGCAAGTGGTCGCAACCGGTAGCTACAGATGATAAAACCGTGGTGTCCGAAATTGGGCTACAATGGTCTCCAAAAATAGCACCATCTAAAACCGCCGCAGATGTCAAAATAAACAACGCCATCTGAGTTGGGTCTCCCATCCCTAAGGTCCACGCAAATGGTAGCATAATTGGAATCATTACGCCCATTGTGCCCCAACTAGTACCCATGGCAAATGCCATACCTGCAGCTAACAAAAAAGTCATTAGAGGCACAGCGGGAAGTGGCAAACTATCTCCTACTAAAGAAAGTAAATAATAGCTTGTGCCAAGCGATTCACAAATGGATTTCATTGCCCAAGCCATGGGTAAGATAAAGAGTGTAACGCCTAATGTTGGTATAGAACCCATGTATGCGGACGCTGCTTCGAGAGGCTTCAAAAGTCTCTGCATGATAGGCAATAATAATGCAACTGTTCCACCCATGATGGCTGCCCAAAATAACACTAAAGGCACACCTGGGCCTCCATCAGGCAAACTAGGATCGTATACAGTTATTCCAAAGATTGCACGCAACCCTTCAAAAGAAAATAGATCCACTTGTTCGCCTGCATTCTGCAAGCGACTCGAACCTACATATAGTATACCAATAATGACACCTCCGATAACTGTTAAGAGAGGAATAGCTGCATTGTACCAGCGTAGCGGCGTTCCCGCAGGTGGCTCTAGACGTTTAGGATTCTCATAAAGTAAGGGTTTGGCGTTAGGGGCAACGAGTTGCCCGTTTTTTTGTGCTCTTTTTTCAGCCTTTAACATGGGACCGAAATCACGTTGACTGGCAATATTTATGGCTAAAAACATAATAGTGCCTAAACAATAAAACCGAACCGGTAACATCTGGATAAATAGGGCATACCCTCCTGTCTCTATGCCGAGTGAATGCGCAGTCGATCCGAGTAGCCAAACTTCATAAGCAATCCAACTTGATATTATTGCTAGTCCTGCAATCGGCGCAGTTGTCGAGTCTACAATATATGCTAATTTCTCGCGAGAAATACGAAAGCGATCGGTTAGACTTCGCATCGTCTGACCAACTATAATTGTGTTCGAATAATCATCAAAAAAGATCATTAAACCAGAAGCCATTGTAGCAACTTTAGCAGACTTAGCAGTCTTCGCTATCCGCGAGAAAATGACCACTAATCCTTGAATACCGCCACTCTTGTAAAGAACATGTACCATTCCAACTAGCGTAAAGAGGAACCCAAAAATATATATCGAAAACTGTCCTAGAACATTGGATAATAGAAAGTTTTGTAAAGAAAGGGGGATAAAGACTAACGGATTCAAGCCGTAATAGAGAATTGAACCTGACAAGAATGCAGTACTAAGAGCAGCCACTAGAGATCTAAAGCTAATAGCCACAGCTACGGCAATCAAAGGAGGAAGCATCGAGGTCCAATGCCCCTGACCGGGTGCTGCAGTTTTTGTTAACTCTCCTGTGGGTAGTAGAGAAAGTATAAGGCAAATACCTATTAAACTTAAAATACAAGAAACCCAGCGAACCTTCGAAGTCCAAAGCTTAACATTTTCCCCGCTAGTATATTGGGCATTCATTTCAAAGAGAGCCCTCCACTGGTTTCTCGCGTGATAGCATTTGAATCTCTTTTTTTCGATTCGGGTAGAGCCGCTCAAGGTCTACTCGATTGCCGAGCTCAAAATCAGCCCACTCAAACCCTGGAACCATTATACAGCTTCCAAACATATAACCATAACTCCCACCTACTATTAAGCGTGTGCCTTGCCAAGAGTTTTTGGGTGTCGTCACATGGACACTTTCTCCAGCTAAAAGGTCGGCTCCAATACGTCTGCACTCGGAAGTCCCATCTTCATTTAAAATCAACTGTTCGCAAGGATCACCTAGGTGATACATCCAATGTTCTTCGGTTGGCAAACGATGGAGCGCAGAAAAAGTATCTTTTGTTATTAAAAAGTTAATTAGTGTACCTATCGGATGATCGCCATGCTCAATGTAATTACCCTGTAATAGAGCATTTTCCACGCGAACTGGACTACGCCAAACTTGGCGAAAATATCCTCCCTCTTTGTCAAGTGGTGCAAGCTTGTACCTCGCAATTATCTCTTTTGCAGACAACATAAATATGATATTGCGCTTACAATTGATCGAGTAAAGCAAACAGCAAAGCTGCCGCAGAGCGTGAGGCCTCTAAATCGTATATGTGCTCGACATTGACGCCCTGCTGCCCGCCTGCTAAATCACTAATTGATCGAACAATGATCCAATCTACCGCATTGATTGTGCATACTTGACCCACAGCAGCCGACTCCATCTCAGTAAGCTCCGCATCAAAGACTTCACGAATCCACTTTCGGTACTCGCGGTTATCTACAAAAACTGATCCGGTAACTCCGTTACCACCTACTGAAAGCTGCGCCTTTCTTTCCCCGAAGATAAATTGTATAGGCATCGTCTCAATCGCGGCTCTTGCAGCGTCTAAAAGATAAGGCGTTACAGAGAAGTAGGCCTGGTCTTCGGGTCTATCCATGCCCTCCTTGATAATCAGAACCTCGTCTGGGTGAATAAAATGAAACGGACTATACTTTGGGATGTGCGGATCGTTGGCACGTCTTCTCGCTTGTTCCTCCAAAAATTTGGAATAGTAGTCCGGTAAAACATACTCATTTGGCTGGTCTTGATCAGGGTTAGCGTAGACGCTTTCATCGTGGTAATACCACCGCTCTGGAACGATGACGTCCCCTGGTTTCCACTTAGCATTAACAGCTCCCGCAATGCCCATGTAAATGAGCTTATCGACGGGAAAATAATCTAATGCCATCTGTGTTGATATTGCCGCATTGGCAATACTCATTCCTGTAGCGAAAACGAGGATTGGTCTACTGTGGTAGACGCCCGTTCTAAATTTAATGCCCTTAAAGTTATACTCATCGAGGATTTGAGCTTGCGGATTCTTATCTATTGCCTCTAACAGGCCACACATTTCTGGTTCATAAGCTACCACGATTGCTGTGTATGGCTTCTGAGAAAAAGTCTTTGGCCCATAATCTTCTGCTGTACTTGCAAAGCTAATTGTTAGCTCAAAAAGCTGCAGCGTTACAAAAAAAAATTGGCAGATTCTGTACATCTTTATAATAATCTGGTTTATTACTTTCTAATCAATCTCACATTCATTCGCACGGTTGAAGAGTCTACCTCATTTGGAAACTTAAAATTCTCTTTCTTTGGAGTCTTTGTTACTGTAAAGTTATAATTAGAGAGTAAGAAGCCCAATGTAATAGGCATTTGAATACGAGCTACATTCATACCTAAGCAAATGTGTGATCCACCACCAAAAGTTCCATGCGCCTGCTTTGGATATTTGTGGTCAATCCAACGTTCTGGTATAAATTCAAAAGGATCCTCGTAAATTGACTCATCAAAATGCATCAAGGTCAAAACGTGTAAACAATGTGAGCCTTTGTTTAAATGGTAACCAATAAAATCCATATCTTCTGCAGGCACCCTTGGTAGAATAGGTGCAGCCGGGAAAAGACGCTCCGCTTCCATTATGGTAGCCTTCAAAAGTGGATAATTAGTCATTCCACGCAACAAAGAATCAACTTTGAAATCTCCGATTTCTTTAACCAGTTGCGCCGTCCATTTCGGATTATTTGCTAGCTCATTCAGGCAATAACAAATAGTCTTCGCAGTATTTCCTGTTCCTGCAATTAGAAGCAAATATGCATCATATATTAGTTCTTCTTCGCTAAGCGGCTTAATTGTATTTGAAGTCCTCTGGTGGATGATTGTATCGAGTAAATCATCTACTCTTCTACCCTCAAAGCGTCTAATAATAATTTCATGCAAGTATCTTATCACCTCATTTTTTATTTCTTTATATCCTGAGCGGCTATAAATATTGGCGCGTTCTTCATCCTTAAAGAATAGCGCTCCTAAAAAACCTTCTTCAAAAGCAACCATCTTTTTAAACATCTGATCAGGTATCTTTTCTTTAATAGAACTTACCGACTGCGAACGCGTATAAATTTCCATCAATGCCTCATGTAACTCGATCTCTGTTTCCACAATTTCATCGAGTCCGCGATGAATTTCCTCAGCAATCTGAGGTATGTTCTCCATAATCGAACTAGTCTTAAATGCTTTATTAAGTAGACGCCTCTTCCTACGATGTGGCTCTCGATCGAGCTGCGTCAAGTGCAGATCGCTAAGTTCCTCACGAAAAACTTTTACCGCATTACTATAGCTCCATTGGTCAGGACGACGCCAAGCCTCATCATTTGCTTCTAGTCCTCCAATAATGATTTCTTCTAGTCCATTGATCTTTGTACGATAGATAGGTCCACACTCTCGATGCGCATTTAAAAAAGACTCAATTGTATAGCCGCGAAAATCTATTGCTACTTGAGAATTAGACTCTGTCCTTTTTTTAAGGAGATTGGGCGCGTAGTATGGGATTGTTATACTCATAAATTAAAAAATTATCATAATTAGTTTAAATCGCAGAAAGATACTGTATTATTTGTATGATTGAGCTTCAGGGAAGATAACGCAAAGTAACACAGCGGTAAGACCTCCGGTAGCCACCGAGGAGCCGAGTATACCAGCAAGCGCACTAGGCAAAGAGTCCACAAAAGCGTCTTGAGTAGGAATCCCAAAAGCCATGCCCAAGCTGATGGCAAGAATAAGAACTTCTCGATTGCCAAGTTTCTGCTTATTAATCATGCGGAAACCAGCTCCAGCTATAAGGCCAAATAAAACAAGAGTGGCGCCTCCCAAGACAGGCTTTGGCATAATACTAAACAATAGGCCCGTCTGCGGCAGTAATCCCGTAATAATAAGAATCGCAGCAATGTAATAGCCAACTTGTCGAGCTCCTATACCGGTCAGCTGAATCACACCATTGTTCTGTGAGAAAGTCGCGGTTGGGAAGACGGAAATCATACAGGCAAATGTAGTCGTAATCGCATCAGAAAAGATGCCCCCACGTAAACGCTTCCAAAAATCATCGCCCGTTGTTTTGAGGCCAGACAGGCTAGCAGTAGCTGTTAAGTCGCCAATTGCCTCAATTGAAGAAACCAAATAAATAATCCCAAATGGCAAAAGCAGCTCCCATTTAAATGCAAGTCCGGCATACAGTGGCTGTGGCACAATTAGAAATGCTGTGCTTGTGCTTTTAGGCCAAGAAAGCAACCCCATAGAAGCCGCTAATAAGTAGCCTATGCCAATCGCTAGAAGTGGACCTGCAACCCTGAGTAAAGGCTTACCAAAGGCCTGGGTCACTATCAAGACCACTGCAACTACACCAGATAGAAGTAAGTTTTGCGACCACGTCTGTCCGCTATCGGCTCCAGAGGTGATGTAGTACCCGGCCACCGGAATAAGAGTTAGACCAATCAGCAGAACGACTATACCAGCAACTAAAGGTGGAAAAACACGGTGCAAGGAAGGCAGAAAAAACGCCAGGACAAACTGCAGTGGAACCGCGGCTAAAGCCATACCACAAGCAAGAGCAAGTCCACCTTCAGAGCCAGCACGTAACAACAAATCCAAATAAGCAAAGCTTGTACCATTAACGGATAACAAGCCTGAACCGATCCATCCGAATCGACGTGCTTGTAAAAAAGTACCTAATCCAGCTGTTAATAAGGACATGCTAATTAAGTAATTTTGTGTCTCCGGATCCAGCTGAACTGCAGAGATAAAAATTAATGCTGGAGTCATGCATCCGATAAACATCGCGATCACCTGCTGTAATGCTCCTAATAATGCCGGACCAGATGACATCTGTGCATCATGCGGATACAGTATTTCTGATTGCGGTGTTTTCTCTTTCACGCGAAAAAATAAGCAGAATCTTTACCAGAGCTCACTATTTACATAGAAAAATAAAAAATCGATCGGATAATAATTCCAGTATAAAAGAACATAAAACTTCCATTTAATCTAACATGAGAGGCAATGTGTTATGAATTCTTTGCTAAGACAAAACAAGAAGACGCTAGCTCTGGCTTTACCAATCATGGTTGGACACGTGAGCCAAATGCTCCTTGGTCTAGCAGACACAGTCATGATTAGTAAAATCGGCACTATGGAGCTTGCAGCAGCAGCATTTGCAAATGTAATTTTCAACACTTTCTTTGTTGCAGCTATCGGACTATTCATCGCGGTCTCTGTGAATACAGCATATGAACATGGAGCTAAACGAGATAATGAAGCGGCAGAAATTCTTCGAAATAGCCTGTCCATGGCACTATTGATAGGCATCTCGCTCGCGCTTATTCTATGCGCACTCAATCCGTTGCTGTTTATTTTTAAACAACCTCTATCCGTAACTATTCTAGCTCCAAAATATATTTTTTGGCTAGCGGTCTCACTAATACCTGCAGTACCTGCTTTAACGATCAAAAGCTTCTGTGAGGCAAAAAATCAGCCGTGGGCGGTTTTTTGGGTCATGCTATGTGGCGTCGCACTTAATGTTGCTTTGAACTATGTACTCATTTTTGGAAATTTAGGCTTTCCTCGGTTAGAGTTAGTTGGTGCTGGTGTGGCAACATTCATATCGCGTATGACTGTTCTACTTGTCATTTTATATTATATTACAAAGTCAAAAAGACTAGCCTCTAGCCTACCAAAAAAATGGATCGGACGACTCAATAAAGAAAAAATCGTATCTCTTTTCAAAGTCGGATCACCGACAGCAGGTCAATTAACTATTGCATTTGGTTCTTTTTCAATCACCGCACTGCTTATAGGGCAGTTTGGAAATACAGCTCTCGCTGCACACCAAATAGCACTAACTTGTACGGCACTAGTCTTTATGTTTCCTCTTGGTATTGGGATGGCTGTATCGATACGAGTTGGCCATAGCATAGGTGGTAAAGATGCGATAATATGTCACCCGATTACATGGGGTGCACACATTGTTTCATTTTTAATAACTGGCTTATTTGCCATATTACTTATTTTATTTAGTCCTGCTGTTGCTCGTGGATTTAGCGCAGATCCATATCTCGTCGAGTTAGCAGCATTACTGTTAAAAATTGTTGCGCTATTTTTAATATTTGACGGTGCACAGGCAATTAGCATGTCAGCATTAAGGGGACTACGTGACGTGATCGTACCTACCATATTGATCTTTTTTAGCTTTTGGGTGTTCGCGATACCTTTCGGAGTACTTTTTGCATTCGAACTCGGCTTCGGGGCTAGTGGCTTATGGATCGGACTTGCATCTGGACTGGCACTTGGCGCACTTTTATTAACAGGACGACTCATACAACAATTACGTAAGCATGTAGGACTAGCAAGTGAATCAGCCCATAAATAAGCATGCTTAATGAATAGTATTATTTAACACTCCAATACCGTCTATCTCGATAGTTATACTGTCACCAGATTTCAAATAAGTGGGCGGATCCTGCTGTTTGCCTGTGCCTGCCGGAGTACCAGTAAGGATTACAGTGCCTGGAAAAAGAGTATTACTTTTCGATAAATGGGCGACTAACTCGTCAGTAGTAAATATCATCGATGCGGTCGTATCCTTCTGCCGGAGCTCCTTATTAAGCCAAGTACGTATTCGTAAGCCGTTAGCTAAATTCAGCGAGTCTGCTGTTACAATCGCAGGACCTAAGGGACAGAAAGTATCAAAGTTCTTAGCGCGCACCCACTGACCACCTGCTCCGCTGTGTTGCCAATCGCGAGCAGTCACATCATTTGCTATCGTATAGCCTAAAATGTATTCAGACGCGGAATCTGCAGGCACGTCCTTTGCCCGCTTTCCAATAACTATTGCCAGTTCACCCTCATAATCAATTTGCTCTGAAGTTACAGGGTCAGGCAAGTGAATCGATTCACCAGTAGCAATGACTGTGCTAGCGGCCTTCATCACTACGACTGGGTGTGGGCCTGCCTCTGCTCGTGCTTGCATCACATCCTTTGCATAATTATAACCAATAATATAAATTGCTGGGGGCACTACCGGTGGAAGAATTTTTTTTGGAGTGACCACTTCACTAGTTTTTGTAAAATTCTCTATTGATCCATTTAACAAATAGAAATCTTTACTATTTTCAGAACACGCCCATCTGACATCACTACTGCTCGTCTGTATACGATGAATCTTCACTAATTCTATGTGGGTAGTTTTGTATTATGAAACCTAGCTATCAGAGTAGCGATTGAATGCAGGTCCTGGTGCTTTTTGAGGAAGATCTGATCGCTTCACTAAACAAAAACGCACAAATGCGAGTAAAGCAAGTGCAACAAGATAGCCAAAGACCCACTGCCATGCAGGTCCAAGCTTCGTGGTAATATCTTGATCAAAAATCATAAAGCTATGAATTATACCTGCCGCTGCCATGGCAGCGGCAGCGGCTAACCAAGCCATTAGTGCAGTAAAACGTTTGTCAATTATCGCGACCATAAGAGAAGTAAATATAATAGAACAATATAACCATCCTTGCTCTAGTGCAAAAACACCCTGTGCAAAAAGATTACCTTTTTTAGTCATTAAAGCAAAAACTTCATTACTATAGGGCTGCGCTTCAGTTCCGTACCCAACCGATCCTAAAACACGTTTAACAATGAGTGCGGTAAAGGCACCAATACCAGGAATAAGTCCTGCAATTACGGCAGGGGCATGTCGGTGTGGAACGGCTTGAAAGGCCTGAGCACCTATAGTAAAACCTACCCAAATTAAAATAGCCATACCTGCCTCAATAGGAATGTATTTTGCGAGAATTCCAAAGCTTCCGGTTAAGCAAAGTAGCGCCATAAAAGTTCCATTCATGAGGGAGTAACCTGCACGTGCACCAATCTGCTTCATACCTAAATGACCAATGTAAAGAGTCGTTGGAAAAGGAGAGCCTAAGAAACTTGTCATGACTGTACCAATACCGTTCACCAAAAGTGTTTCCTTCGGTGCAAAATCATCACCTGCAGCAGATGCCGATTCAATTACTTGCATAGAGCCTATAACATTAATCAGTCCCAAAGGGAGAATTACCGCCGCGTATGAAAGCATCTCCCCAATTGACCCTAAAGCCTCGAGTCCGTAAGCACCGGGGAAATACAGCCCAAGAGATAAGCCGCTGTCGGACAGAGCATCAATCGGACTGCGTATGCCAATTAAGTATGTCGCCCATGCCACTCCAACTCCAACAACCAAAACAATCAACCCACCAGGAATATTACCCTTCAGTTGGATGCCACCATAGTAGAAATATAAGGTAAGTAAAAGTGTAGGGATCCCAATTTCCGGAAATGCATATGCCCGAAAACAGTAGTCAGCAGCAATGAAGAAAATGCCAATCACAGCTAAGGCCGAGAGCAATGCAGCACGAGGAGCTACTTTACGAATGTGATGTACAAAAAAAGAACCTATTACTTCAACTATTCCGGAACCAAGGCAGGCAATGATACCCGCTTTCCAGGCGATGAGATCAGCATCTTGCTTGCTTAGACCATGGCTCAGGGCAATCTGCTGTGCCGGGACCATAACATAAAAAACGAAGAAAAAAACAGTCAATAAATTGATCCCGTAAGGTAGGGCGGTTACATCATCTCTGCTAAGTTTTATGCCTAGACGGCGTGCTTGCCAGCCGTAAAAGAAGTTCCCAATAAGAATGCCAACAGCCATTGCTGGCAAAATACGCTTAGCTACAAAATCAACATCAAAGCCAAGCACAAATAAGCTTAGATTAATAATAAGCAGAAAATTGATAAAGTTATTAAGGCCTAAGCCAAAAAAACCGTCAAAATCACCCTTAACAAACCATTTCACCCCAAATTTAAAGCAAGACTAAGACCAAATTAACAATAAAATTCAATGGCGAGCATGACAGTAAAGAATTTCATTATCTTCTAATTTATGGCGTACCACTTGCTCCTATCAAGATGTGAAAAATTCCTTATTATTTATCTCTATAAACTTTTTACTGACGATCGCACTAACAGGATCCGCTATTGAGCCTAAAAAAGTGAAAGTCGTTATTGTTGCATTATTTGAAAGAGGAGAAGTTACAGCAGATGATCCTGGCGAGTTCCAACTCTGGGCAGAACGATATCCTCTGAGCAAAAGAATACCTTTACCGCATGGAAATCGTGACCTTTACTGGAACGAGCAGGACGGAGTGCTTGGTATGGTTACTGGTATCGGTACAGCTAAAGCAGCTGCAAGCATAACAGCCGTCGCATTGGATCCACGCTTTGATTTTTCTCAGTCCTATTGGCTACTAGCTGGAATTGCAGGATTTGATCCAGCAGATGCTTCTTTAGCAAGCGTCTGCTGGGTCGACTGGGTAATCGATGGTGATCTTTCTCACTCCATTGACATTCGCGAAGCCCCCGAAAGCTGGTCAACTGGTCGATTCCCATTTCGAGCAAAAAGTCCATATCAACAACCACGTCCAACCAGTGAAGGATCCTACTTCCAATTAAATGAGTCGCTGACTAATTGGGCATTTGCACTCACTAAGAAAGTTCAACTAATGGACACAGAAGCTATAGCGTTGCGACGACAAAAATTCACCGAAACACCTATGGGGCAAAAGCCCCCATTTGTTCTGCGCGGCAGTTACTTAGCAGCAATGAATTACTGGCATGGAGCCATCGAAAATGAATGGGCGAATAAATGGGTCGATTATTGGACAGATGGCAAAGGTGAATTTGTTGCATCTGCAATGGAAGGCAGTGGAATGATGATTGCATTAGAATTCCTAGAACAAGCTAATTTAGTAGACTGCTCAAGAGTCATGATGCTTCGAGCCGCGAGTAACTATACGATGCAGTGGCCTGGTGGGACTGCTATTGAAAGCAAAGCAGGCGAAGTTATGGGGGGGTACTCTGCATTTATACCATCAATAGAAAATGCATATACTGTAGGAAGCCATACAGTTCGAGAAATAGTACGAAATTGGGATATTTATAAGAGCGCCTCACCTCAACTAAAGTAGAACAAGCAGAATTTATGAATTGTGAATAATTCGGCCGCACCTGTTACAGCTCCATCGGAGTATAAGTACTATATTCTCTTAGGATTATATGTAGGCTTTTGGGGTATCCTTCAGTCCATTACTGTAAAGCTTGTGCCGCTAGATCTATCTTACCTAGGGCTTGGCATGCTCGCCTTCAGCTACGGGTCTTTTGCCCATGCTTTTACTTTCCCATGCACTGACGCAGTAGCCGAAGTTTGGGGACCAAAACGTGCCCGTCTGATGGTCTACTTAGGCGCAGCTGTCTACATAATTGCCACCGTTCTTATCTACATTGCGACACTACTTCCCGCAGCAGAAGGCTGGCCACATAATGACGCGTATATTACTCTTTTTAGTGCAGCGCCAAGAATTGTAGTTGGTTCTCTAGTAGCAACGCTTTTCGCGCAACTGTGGGACATTTACGTCTTTGAGTGGGTTAAGAAAAAAACCGGAGACAGGATGCTCTGGTTACGAAACAATGTTTCTACATGGGGCTCGCAGTTTTTTGATACTATAATTTTTTACACAATTGGATTTTATGGAGTTATTCCAAACTCAGTGCTACCAAAAGTAATTATCGGGTCCTACTTATTGAAGCTACTTGTGGCGCTTCTCGACACACCCGTTGTTTACTTAGTTGTTTACTGGATAAAAGGAAATACAAAAAAAACGCGTTCAGTCTTTCGGAGTAATTTCGTACATTTAGCCTAAATAGTTATAACCAAAAGTTATGATGTAATTCTAATATCTCGTCTTGAACGCAATCATAGGGCCCTAGTACTTTAATTTGCTTCGCCCCCGCTTTTATTATTTCCCGGCAAGGCATTTTAAGTGTTGGGTTTTGTTTATGGGCGCCAGTCAATTTGATTAGCTCTGTTTCTGATGCACCATATACAATACGTCCTATATTAGCCCAATAAATAGCTCCTGTACACATGGCACACGGCTCAAAGTTAGTAACTAAAGTACAGCTCCATAAAAACTCAGAGTCGTATATTTCTGTGGCCTTACGCACTAGTTCGATCTCGGCATGCTTTACGGTGCTAACGTTACAAGCAGATAATAGTATGGTCTCTGCATCCTCAGCTAGTAGAGAAGCGGCAAAAGGATGCTTACCATCATTTTTTGCCTTCACCGCAAGCGAATTTACCCTACGCAATGCTTCGCAAGCCTGCTTATCATTCATTTCTTCATAACTAATAAAGGGATTACTAGCAGTAGAATAGTTCTCCAACAATGGGATTAAAATACTTTGTTAATATTGCAAAGCACCCTGCTCTACTCATTCCCAGTGGACTCAATAATGCTAGAAGATTTAGAATCGGGGTCTGTATAAGATCCAGTATAAACTTCTCCTGTGCTGGCAGGCTCAGGCAACATGGCTTCATCTGGAATGCGAGCGATCGATTCTAACACTATGGGAATCGCCTGGGCAGCAATTCTCTGTACACTCTCTTGCATGTCCTTAAAATCAAAGGGACGTACTCCGACTGCAGGATTGGCAATTGAACACAAGGTCGCCCAACGTATGCCAAGTTGACGAGCGTAAACTGTACAAGTGCCGACATTCTCGCTGGTTAAATCAGCGCCGAGTATTCGCATCGCCCTGATTTCTGCAGCTGTCTCGAAGCGACCAGGGTTATGCTGAACAAAAACACCGTGCTCCCATAACTTGCCAGTATAACCAGGCTGTGCTTTGCGCGCTTCATCAATGAGAAGATTTCGCAATGATGGGCTGTAAGGCTCTGCGTAATTGGCAAATATTCCAGGTCTCTCTATGCCGGCAAAATCTAAAATATTTTGTGTTCGGTGACTCTCCATAACCATAAAGTCATCAATGATGACAAGATCGTCGTAGTCCCAGTCAGTACGAATCGCCCCCGAACTGGCGCCCCCTAAAGCATGCGTTACACCTACCTTATAGAGGGAATACCAGGTTCTAACATGGACGTTTTCATCGTTCTCGCTAGGAATATCTGTTTCATAACCATACATTCTTACATAATAAAAAGGAACGCCTTTGTAACGCATTTTGTAGAGTTTTGGACCTAGCCCTACAGGCGTTTCGATCTGAATAAAGCCTTCACTTTCGACCAAGCCTTGCCCGAATTTTTCGGGCGCTCCAAAAGAAGTCCCTCCGACTACAGCAATAAATACTTTTTCTTCTGTGGCACTGGAGGGCAAAATGAATCCGGCAGTGCAAACAACTGAAAATAGGAAAACTGTGTACAATAATTTCATAGTAGTGGTATAGCACTAACTAGACCGATTAATTATAAACTCATAAATTAGCTAGTTTTTCAATTAACAGAGCTTCCAGTCTCAGGCGATCCACTTTGCGTATGACAGTAGCCGGTTGCTCACCTAGGTTTGGTTGGTAATGCTCTCGCCATGAAAGCGTGTCTCCATAACTCGGTCCAAATTGCGTGTTGTAATCAACGTACAGTCGCTCTTTTTCGAGAATTAAGCTAGGGTCTAGCCATACAGCCGCAGCAATCTCATCCCAGAGTGGAAATCCTGGCTCCCAAGTCGCTAGTACTTCGCCCATCTCTTTGGGGGCAGCATTTGCAGCACGATTCAGTAACTCGGCAGTTAATTGCGTGCTAGTTGATGGATCGACTGGAATAATCGTAATTTTAGGCCATGGGCTTCTCGAGGTAATACTTGCCGCTTCTGGGTCGAGTCGAATGTTGAACTCGCGCCTCGGTGAGTTTGCAAATTCGCGAGCAAAATCAGCCGCTACTTGGTTGTCGATAACCTGCTGCGGATTAAAACTAGCGCCCATGTACACCAATTCCTTAGCTAAGCTTGCAAATTCAGGATCCAGTCGTTGCGCTAGAGCAAGATTCGTCAGCGGCCCGCCTGCTATTATACTAATTTCACCTGGATAAGTCCGAACCATTTCTATAAGAAAATTTGCAGCAATGCGAGGGTCGGGTTCTATTGTAGGATTACCCCAAGTTACTTCCACAGAAGCATCCACCTCATAGTATTCAGGTAAACTCTGAATAGTAGGTTCTGCCCACTCTTTCATCCACACTCCCTTCCATGTGAGGCGCCCATATAGCGCTTCCCATAGCTTTGTTTGTGCTTCCGTATTTAATAGCGGATAGGTTGCTCCCATAACTACAGGTATATTCGGTCGATCAATTAGCTCCAAGCCGCGCAAAGCATACGGGACAATACGCCCTGACCAACTGTTTCCAGTAACTGAAGCAATGCCAAGTACCTCAACATCATCAGCGCCCAATAACATAAGGTGCATTAAGCTAAAGGAATCATCATCAATAATGACCTTACGCTTTTCTGCGCCTGCAAGCAGAGGAAGCAAAATAAGAAGCAACAGGCAAAACAATGGGCGCATATTGTACCATTTTTTAAAGACTTGATAGTTATTCATAATAAAAGGAAAGCATACGACATGCCATGAAGCGCAAGGAAGTACCAGGATTTTAATTCACATTTAAAAACGAAGATTACTATCTCTATTGGTTACTTTAATTTATGACTTACAAGCTTTCAAATATATCTAATGAACCTATGTAAAAAGCAGAGACCCTAAGTTATAATGGCACAGTTTATGGTATTATAGATTAATATGTTTAAAGGTGACCCGATTCTGGTTTTAAGTGCTATGCCATCAGAGAGTCGGCTTATCCAAAATGAGCTAAGTAACTGTTCCGAAGATAAATTATCTATCTTCAAATACAAGAGAGGTACTCTAGGGCGGCACGACATAATTTCTACAGTTACTGGAGTCGGCGTTACAAATGCAGCCATGTGTACCGCTCTTTTTGTTGAAAAACTTAAGCCTAAGGCAGTTATAGTATCTGGTACAGGCTCTAGAATGCATCCCAGAGTAAATTGTGGTGATGTGATTATTTCTAAGCGGACTATCCACCACGCTGCAGGTAACTTGACCGAAAAAGGTATGGAATATAGAAAAGTTCGAAGTCCAAATCTAAAAATGATGACTCATTATCAGTATAAGCCAAGTAAGACTCTATACAATGCCGCTCTAGTCATTGCTAAGAATTACAAGAGCTCAGCCATAATAGTCGACCAAGTTAGTTATCAGCCTAAAGTATATACAGGCGTAGTCTGTGCCAGCGACCTATTTGGAGTCAATCGAGCACGAATTGATGACATTAGAGTAAAGCTCAATCCTGACCTTATGGAAATGGAAAGCGCCGCGATAGCACAGGTCTGTAATCACTTACGATATCCGCATATTGTGTTTCGAGCAGGTAGCAACAAGACACAAGCCAACCCAGGACGTGACTATCGTAAATACGGACAGTTAGCAGCTGCATCTGCTGCGCGCTGGACTATTCATTTCCTAAAGTATTACTCTGATTAATATGAGAATTTTTAAGATTTGTCGAGGTGATTGGGACGGATTTATAGCAGCTTTTATAAACAACTTAGTTCAGCTATTAATTTTAACTCCGCTCTGCCTAGGTGTACTAGAATTTTCGGTCGATCTTGTAATAGGGCGAATATTACCGGGAATTGCTATCTCATTTTTAATTGGAAACGTCTACTATGCTTATCTAGCCCAAAAGCAAATGTCTGCAACTAATCGCGAAGACATATGTGCCCTACCTTACGGAATCAGTACGCCAGCAATATTTGCTAACATCTTCCTTGTCATGCTGCCAGCAAAGCTAATTGCTCAGGCTAAAGGATTGGAAGATCCAGAGACACTTGCATGGCAAGCCGGAATTCTTGCCTGCGTAATCGGAGGATTAATTGAATTCATAGGAGCCTTTTTTGCAGAGAACTTACGCAAATGGGTGCCAAGGGTAGCTCTTATTAGTACACTTAGCGGTGTAGGCATAGGCTTTCTTGGGCTAGCTTTTTTATTTCAAATCATGAGCGCCCCATTAGCAGGATTACCTCTATTTTTTTTAGGGCTATACTTGTTACTGAAGCCACCTAACTTGCCAGTATGGTTGCCAGCAAGTGCTATAATCTTATTCGCAGGAACTATTCTAGGCTGGCTAACCGGAGCCGCCCCTGTGACGACTCTAAATATTGATCCGCTCAGCCAAATTAATCTATACCTTCCCCAATATGAGTTTAGATCATTATTGGCTGCATTTGATCATGCAGAGATAGCTACGTTAATAAGCGTTATTCTTCCAATATCCTTGCTTGGAGTAGTTGCGTCTTTACAGAATATCGAGTCAGCTGCTGCAGCAGGCGATGATTTTCCAGAAAAACCATGCCTTGTAGTTAATGGTATTGGCACTTTGGGTGCGGCTTTTTTTGGATCACCTTTTCCGACGTCCATTTACATAGGCCATCCAGCTTGGAAGAAAATGGGCGCCCGCTCGGCTTATTCAATAATGAATGCTCTGACAATCACTGCAATCTGTTTAAGCGGTAGTCTCACAGCAATTGTTTGGCTCATACCTGTAGAAGCTGGTATTACCATTATATTTTGGATAGGACTAATCATAGCTGCTCAAGCATTTGAAACGACAGAGCCCATCCACTACCCAGCAGCTATAATAGGGATAATGCCTGGAATTGTGGCATGGTTTTTTGTAAGTGTAAGCTCTATTTTAAGTGCGGGAAATTTGATAAGCGATGGAAAATTGAGCTTCAATACAAGCTTTCTTAATCAACAAGCACAGGTCGGAAATTTCCTAACAGGTGGATTAGCAATACAGCAAGGCTTTCTAATTGTCGCGATGATTTGGTCAACAATGGTATTCCACATCATTGAGAAGCAACACTATAAAGTAGCAATCTGGGCTTTAATAGCAGCAGGGCTGTCCGCACTTGGGATTATACACGGTTATGTTCTAAAAGACGGAAATGCCCTAGTTGATTTACCTATTTTGTCTTGGCTCATGGGAACAGCAGAGTCACCTAGTATTTCAGCGCCTTCGGCGGTTGCTGGCTATATCATAATCGCATCAGCATTTTTTATCATCTCTAAAAAAATACGCTAAAAGATCGACAATTTTAAAATATGATACCGTGATAATATATATTATGATGATTCGCGAAATACCTCCTAATTTTAAACGTGTATATTCAAAAGAAGATATTGCTTACAGCGTATACAAAATGGCCGGTCGTATACGGCATTGGGTAAAAGATACTCATGAGTCATTGGGACAACAAGTTCTTGCGATTTGTGTCCTGAGGGGAGGCGTTTTCTTTTTTGCCGATTTATTAAAAGAAATTCCATATACAGTTGAGCCTTCTTTTTGCCGTGCAATGAGCTATTCCTCAAAAGACAACATACAAAGTAATGAATTTCGTTTAGTTGTCGAACCAGCTGAAATGAAAGGTCGTCATGTCTTACTTGTGGATGATATTTGTGATAGCGGTAATACACTAAAAAACCTACACCAATATGCATTAAATAACGGTGCACAAATGGTAAAAACAGCGGTTATGATTCACCGTAACCATGAAGCATCTGTTTATACTCCGGATTATATCGGATTTGAATATACTGGCTCCGAATGGTTCGCTGGATACGGTATGGAAGATAAAAACCACAACTCTAATTTTCCTGAAGTTTATATCATAGAAGGTGAGTCAAAATATGATCATAGTGACGAATGATTATAAGTTTAAATACAAAAAGAGCCAGTGAGAACGGCCCAATATATATCTGTCACTTAAATTTTGATTATCTCAGATAATCTCTTTTTGAAATTGTTTTAACTTCCATCTAGACAGTCCGCACTCTTCAGATATTTCGCTAAGAGCGTTTATTTCTGCCTCAGAAAATAATAGGCCTCCTGCTCTTTTTACGCGCCCAGCCCACTCAGCTTCAAGTTGACCAGGTAGTAGGCAATTATCGTTACCATGTCCTAGTATATCTTCAATTACTAATTTAATATTTTCGCTTTGTGACCTTCCTTTTGCAAAAGCTCGCCCATTAATAGCATCAGGGTGTATGACTTTAAAATAAAATGTAGGAGTACGCTTCTCACCTTCATGTACTTCACGACTTCGAAGTGTTGGCAAGCTACCGCCTATATAAGCACTGACTAATTCATTGATTAGACTTAGTCCATAGCCTTTGTGGGCGCCAAATGGCATAAGCGCACTAACTTTACTTGCATCTGTAGTAGGTGTACCATTGATGTCCACAGCTGCATTGACTGGCAGTTTTATTCCTTCACGCAAAAATTGTTGTACTCTTCCCATTGCTATGACAGAGGTAGCCCAATCGATAACTATTGGAAAACCTACAGCATCAGCAGTTGGAAATCCCCAACTATGCGGATTAGTTCCTAGTGTGGGAAATTTACCCATAAAAGGTACCACCTCTGCTAGAGCAGCTGTACAATTTGTGTAGGCTATATATCCGCGCTTAGCAGCCTCCATTACATACCCACCTCCCCAAAGGTAGTGAAATGCATTGTCGACGGAAACTTGTCCTATTCCATACTTATCAGCCATTACTATTGCAGCGTCCATTGCGTCATATGCAGTGGCTTGCCCAAGTTTTTTGTTTGCATTCCAGACTTGGCTTGCAGCAAATTCAGAATTTAAGACTTCTATCTGCGCTTTTGGAACGCAGCCGCCGCCGCCACTTCCAAATAGTTCATCTAAATGTAGAGCTTTAATGGCATTGTGTGTACGAATACCATGCTCAGAAGCTAGGTTGGAAAAACGGGCAGCTTTTGTAGATTCGGTTACTGTATATCCTCGTCGTTGATATGCTTTACTGACAAGTTCTGCGTGCTTTTCCGTTGGGACTATGTAGAATTTTTCGGGCATAATAAGTTAGTTTTATTATATCTTAATTCACTGATTATACCTTATAAGTAAATTTATATAAGTGCTACCGGTGGAGGTACATCATTGACCTGTGCAATAGCTTCTTCTCCTTTCAACAAGTTAAGTAAATTTTGCGTAGCCATTTTTGCCTGTCGCTCTACAGACTCATAAGTGCGAGAAGCAACATGCGGAGTAATGATGCAATTCTTTGCTCCTAATAGTGGGTGATCCTCGGATGGGGGCTCCTGTTCTAAAACATCAGTAGCGTATCCACCTAATTTTCCACTATTAAGTGCTGATGCAATATCAGCTTCATGCGTAAGTTCGCCGCGCCCACAATTGATTAATATAGCGCCATTTTTCATTTCATCGATACTAGCTTTACTGATCATGTATCGAGTGTCCTCCGTTAGATTTGTATGCAGTGTAACAATGTCACTCAACCCAAGTAATCCTGAAATATCTTTAGCTCGTGAAATATTGTTCTGATCTGCAAACTCTTCAGGCCAATAAATATCGTAGCCTATACAATTCATTCCAAAAGCTTTAGCTCGTGTAGCAACTTCACGCCCTATGCGACCTAACCCAATAATACCGATTTTTTTTCCAGTAATTTCAAACCCAGTCATACGCTTCCACAGTCCATTACTAGTCGCGTTAGCCTGTTTTATTAAATTCTTACTTAAAGCAAGAAGTAGCATAAATACATGCTCTGCAACAGTTGTGTGATTTACCCCCGGACAGAAACTAACTGGTATGCCTTTTTTCGACGCGTAAGTAACATTGATTTTATCGACGCCTATACCATATTTAGATATAATTTTTAATCTTGGTAGTGATTTATCGATCACTTTTTGTGAAACTTCGTCGTCTCCGCAGAGAAATGCATCAAAACTACCAGATAATTCAAGCATGCGAGCTTCTGAAAGTGGTCCACGCTCGCGTACGATTTCTGCCCCAATATTTTCAAGTAGTGTATGATGATCTCCGGGGCAGTCTTGAAATGAAGTAGTAGTAAGAAGTATGCGTATCATAGTATTATGTAGAAAAAATTAGCAAATTACTCTATTTATTAAATTGAGAATTAAGTGAATGAAAAACCCTAAATAGTCATAGATGCATAACCGCCATCTACTACTAATTCTGACCCATTCATAAAGCTGCCCGCTTCACTTGCAAGTAGTAGAGTTGCACCTATCAATTCGGAGGCGTCACCAAAACGTTTTGCAGGCGTATGTTGCATGATTGATGCGACACGTTCCTCTGTAAGTACTTTTTTATTCTGCTCAGCAGGAAAGAAGCCTGGTACAATAGTATTAACTCGAATATTTTGATCTGCCCATTCTCGTGCCATATTTTTAGAGAGATTGTGTACAGCAGCTTTACTAGCAGAATATGAAAAAACACGTGAAAGAGGTACAATACCACTCATAGATCCTACATTGATTATGCTACCACCCTCACCCCTTTTCAACATATATTCGCCGAAGACCTGAGAAGCAAAAAGAACAGCTTTTAAATTAGTGTTTAGTATATTATCAAACTCATCCTCCTGAATATCAAGAATGGGCGTAGGCGAGTTTGCTCCCGCGCCGTTAATAAGAATATCGACCTGACCAGATCTTTTGAGGACGGAAGAAAGTAAATTATTAATAGAAGTTTTGCATGTAACATCTACCTTTTCAAAATAAGCATGGCCACCAGCGCTACTTATATTATCTAATCTTGTACTAGCCTTCTCTTCATTCCTGCCAGCCAGCACAGTTTCTGCCCCTGAATTAGCCAGTCCTTCAGCCATTGATCCACAGAGCTCACCGGTACCACCAATAACTACCGCTACTTTATTCTCTAAGCCGAAAAGCGTATTTAGATAAGACTCAGTCATGGCATACAAAGGTAAACAGTAATAAACGTAACAATAAATTTACAATATAGATATAAAAATAGATTTATACAATGTTCATAAAAATATTGAGTAGATTTTGAAATCTCAGTTTTAGATTAATTCTTTCCGTAAAATTTAACTCCCCGAACAATGCTTTCTTTATTATTTTTTCTTCTCCATCGATTAGTATCCCTTAGACTATAGATACATCCACAATACTCCTGCTGATAAAATTCTTCTCTTTTAGATATTTCAATCATACGGGAAGCTCCACCTTGCTTTCTCCAATTAAAATCCCAGTAAGTGACGCTCTCGTATCTTTTAGCTGCCCTAAAACCAGAAGCATTAATCTGCTCCATATCTTTCCACCTAGATATACCTAAAGTAGTGGCATAAACGCCATAACCGTTCTCTTCTGCATAAAGCGCAGATCTTTCAAACCTCATGTCAAAGCATAGTGTACATCTCCTTCCTCTCTCTGGTTCGTTCTCCAAACCTTTGATTCTATTAAACCAATTATCCCTATCGTAATCAGCATCTATACATTCAAATCCTAACTTATCGCAAAATCTTCTATTTTCATTTTTTCTAATTTCATATTCTTCTTTTGGGTGAATATTAGGATTATAGAAAAAAACGGTAGTCTTTATGTTTGATGCCGCTAAAGCTTCCATAATCTCACAAGCACAGGGGGCACAACAACTATGAAGCAGTAAACTAGTATTTTCATTAGGCATGAAAAGCTTCGGCCGTTGATAATTATCTAATTTTAAATGGTCACTCATTTGCACAAGAACATTGCTCTAAATAGTATTCTAAATAATTACTAAATGCATTTTACAATTTCAATTAATTATACTGAAAATCTGGATATCTTTCATTCATATACCATATTTTATTTAATATCTAATTAGCGCATATATATACATCGTATCGATTACTTTTACCTTTAAATGTGTAATTTACTTTTTCGCAACCAAGCGCCTGTGCAGCCTTAGGTCGTTTAACAACAACACGCTTACGCGCACAGCTAAGAGCAACTCGTAGCATTTCATGAGAGTCGGAGTCACTACCTACTACATTATGCAGTACATTCATTTCTTTTTTGACTTTAGCGCTCTTCTTGCGTGTAGGAAACATGGGGTCTAGATAAACTACATCCGGCCTGCTATCACGATTAATGGATAACATGTGTGAAATTGCATCAGCTTTAATTAATTTCATTCGATTTAAGATTTCAACAAGTTTTGGATCTGACAATTTACCCCACTCTACAGCTTGCATAAGTGCACCTTCGACTAAAGCGTGAATTTCCACTATCCGCTCAATCATAGTTACATACCCACCAATACTAGCTAAAATAAAAGCATCGCGGCCTAATCCACAGGTAGCATCTAGAATACTAAGGTTTGAGTCGATACTCAGCCCAGTGGCTTTTGCGATCATTTCATTTTTTCCACCGCCCTTTTGTCGTCTATATTTTACAGTATTTCCATGAAAATTAGCACATATAAATAGGAATTCTTTCTTCGTTATTTGAACGAGATATAATCCACTATTTTGGTAAATAAGTACGACTTTAAGTTTAGATACTTTAATTTCGAATTTGCTGCGTATGTAAGATACAATGTCAGGTTTTTTTATAATTTGCTTTGAGATAGCATCTATATGCGGCACAGAGAGTCGTTTGGCTAGCGATTCTCCTTTCAATAGAAGTTTGCTTTCAAAAGTAATTACTGCGGATGCTTTTATCATTCATCAGGAATGAGTCGAACTACTACATCTGGATCATTCAATACGAGATAAAGCATGCCGTCTGGACCAGTAGCCACATCGCGAACACGACCTTCATTTTTTAAAATGATTTCAGTTGAGACAACTTTATCATCTTTTATAACTAATCGGTGTAGCTCTTGTGAGGATAAACCACCCGCAAATAAGTCGTACTTCCACAATGGGAATTCATCACCTTCATAAAAGTCTATACCGCAAACCGCAATAGAAGGCGTCCAGTAATGCAAAGGTTGCTTCATATTATCAGCGGCTGTTTTTGCAGTAATGGGACTGCCGTCGTAGTTCATACCGTAGGTGATTATTGGCCATCCATAATTAAGGCCACGTTCTATTAAATTAATTTCGTCGCCACCACGAGGACCATGTTCTGACTCAAATATTGCTCCCGTTAGTGGATGTAAATCTAGGCCTTGTGGGTTACGGTTTCCATATGTCCAAATACTTGGGTAAGCATTTTGAATATGTGAAAATGGATTATCTACTGGTATGCGTCCATCATCGTGTATGCGGTGAATCTTGCCATTTGGGCGTGTAAGATCTTGCGCCTGATCTTGTTTACCCCGATCCCCGATTCCAAAATAAAGATATCCATCTTTGAATACGAAACGTGTCCCATAATGAACACCCGATACATTATGGTATTCTTCACTTGTATAAAAAATATCTTCCTGATCACACCACTGACCGTCAACGATTCGACCCCGTACGACTTTAGTCATAGTTGCTGGTTTTTCTTCATCAGCATTCAAACTTTCTGAATAAGCTAAATAAACCCACTTATTTATATTATATTCTGGGTGAATTGATACCTCAAGCAAACCACCCTGACCTCGTTTAATCGATTCGGGCGTACCAGAAACTGCTTTACTAATCATCCCATCTTCCCACACGCGCAAAGCTCCGCTGCGCTCAGTTATGAGTGCTTTTTCTACACTAATGAATGAGATGGACCATGGCATATCTAAGTCTTCAATTACAGTTTCTAGTCTAAATAAGTAGCCACCCGCTTTGTACTTATTCTTTTGAACTGAGCCGACTAGATTCTTAACCTCTCGTTCTTTTTTCAGCTGAATTTCTTCGATATAAATTTGCAAGCTACGTATTTGAGAATCGGTTAATTTATCACCAAACGCCGGCATACCCATATCTAAATTTCCTAGCTTAATGTACTGAATAAAGTCATCTTGTGAGCCTATATCTTCCATCAATGACTCACGAAGTAATGAACCGCCAAGACCACTTTCTAGGTTCTCGCCGTGGCAATTCAGGCAATATTCTTCGTATAGCTTTTTCACCACTCCAGTACCAATTCGATTTTGTGCATAGATCGGAATAAGACAGGATACTAGGTAAATAAAAAAAATGCGCATATATGAAATAAAGTTATATGTTTTAGCATCGCAAAATGTTTGATACCCTAGTTTGTGTCGTTAAGATATACGTATAAGTACAATCATTTTGAAGGAATATACAGTTTTTGCTATTCGTTTACTTATATGTAATAATTTTATTTTATTACTGTGCATAATATATAAAATGAAAAAAGCGATAAAGAAACGTCTTGATGACCTGATTGTTAGTAAAGGCATGGCTGACTCACGGACTCAAGCCAAAGCACTTATATTAGCCGGTAAAGTAAGATTAGGCACCGAACGTTTAGATAAACCAGGCAGAAGCCTACCCGAAAATAGTGAAGTACGCGTAGAAGCCGCCCCACGTTTTGTTAGTCGAGGAGGTCAAAAATTAGAAGGAATGTTGAATTTTCTAAAATTACCAGTTAAAGGATTGAGAGTGCTGGATGTAGGAGCCTCCACTGGCGGCTTCACAGATTGTTGCTTGCAGCGTGGTGCTAGCGAAGCAATTTGCGTGGACGTTGGTAAAGCTCAAATGCACAATAAGTTAATTCAAGACGAAAGAGTTACGAATATAGAAAAAACAAATGCTCGCTATCTCAAGGCAGGCGACCTGCCACATGCTGACTATCCGCTAATAGTAATGGATCTGTCCTTTATTTCACTAACTAAAGTACTGCCTGCAATTTGGAATTTTATTAGTCCTGGCGGCCACCTCATCGCACTAGTTAAACCTCAATTTGAGGCAGAAAAACACGAAGTCGACATTGGCCGAGGTATTATTCGCGATGAGGTTATACATAATCGTATTTTAACTAGTATTAAAAACTTCTCATTATCTCAGTTAGATGGATGCCAGTTTCTTGGAACCATGGAATCGCCAATCAGAGGCACTGAAGGTAATCGGGAATTTTTAATAACTTTGCGCAGTAAAAACTGATCTTAAATATTCTTAATCTTAAATTGTAACTTTCACTTTGACACAATATAAGCAAATACATCTTTTAAAGTTATGCATATTGTAGCCTATCAAAAACTATTAACTAAAACGCACATAATAATCGGTATAGTTCTATCATTTTTAGTATTTATTATGATGTCTTACTTACTGCGTCCATTCACTTTCTCTCAGGATTCATTAATCGCTCAAGCTCAAGCTTGCTTTACAGCAATACCAATCACAGCTGTATTCTGGTTTGCATATCACATGTTTATGCTGGTCTTCATAGATCAAAGAAAAAGAAATAAAAAGAACGATTAGTATCTTGAGGCTTATAATTCAAGTTTACCCTTATTTAAGCAAGTGATAGTAATCTACCTGGTATCTATGGTAAAGCAATCAGGTGCTACTCTTCCCACTTATCTATTGAGTTGACTTTTCTCTTTTTCTCTGTGGAGGCTCCTACCCAGATAGATAGTTCATACAAGCTATACATCAGGCCAGTCGTAATAGGTAGGGAAATAAAGTCACCCCCTGGTGTTAAAAAGGCAGAAAAGATCATTAATCCTACAAGAACAACGCGGCGAGAAGACCTTAGCTTTTGAACTGGAATTACTCCTAAAAAGACTAGGACCACGATAATAAGCGGAAATTGAAAAAATGAACCGGTCGCCAGAGAAAACCAAACAACCATGCTGTAATATTCTGATGCAGCCCACAGAAGTTCAAATCCGAAATATTGATTTAGTCGGACAGAAAATGATAAAGTGAGAGGCAAAATCACGAAGAATGCAAATGCCACTCCAGTAATGAACAGCATAAATGCTGCAAAACAAGCTGGCCTCAACAAACTGCGCTCTTTTTTGTTTAAACCTGGAGCTACAAATGTACCCAAAAAGAAAAGTGTAAAAGGCATGGAGAGCGTCAAACCTGATATAAAAGCTATCTGTATAAATACTGAAATGACCCCCATTGGGCGATAAGTGATCAAATTATCGTCTACTAATTCACTTGATCCATATGCGAAAGTAATTGGAAACTTTAAAAGATCTGCAATTTCGCCTATAAAAAATGTAGCTAAAGTAATACCCAAAGCAAAAGCCAGTAGGATACGGCCTACTGTCCATCGAAACTCTTCTAAATGTTCGAGAAAGCTCATACCTTGTGAATCAGATTCAGAATCTAATATAGACCCTTCGTATGGGTCTATATCTTCAAAATGCTCTGTTTGATCGTCTTGAACAGTCATGAAATATGCTAAACTGTATTTTAGTAAAATATGCAATCACAATGCATAAATATAACTCTTTCCTTCTCTAGCTTAGGCTAATCCATTGACAGAATGTAGGAAATCATTTTGCTACATTTTTCTATGTCATCACCACTGTTCTGTGGTAAATATAAAAATAACCCCGACCAGTTACAGGTCGACTTAATATGCCAGCTAAAAAAATAAAAAAAGCCACAAATAAAGTCGTGAAGCGCAAGAGTGCTAAGGCGATTAAATATAGCTACGATTTCGGTAAAAAAACTGACGGTAGTGCGAAACAACGGAACCTTCTCGGAGGTAAGGGCGCTAATCTCGCGGAGATGGCTCGTATTGGCCTTCCGGTTCCTCCGGGTTTCACAATAACTACTGAAGTCTGCACTTATTTTTATAACAATGGTCGTAATTATCCGAAAACACTAGAAGCAGAAGTAAAGGCTTCTGTCGCTGTGATTGAAAAAGAGCTTGGGAAAAAGCTAGGTGCTCAAAAGAACCCACTTCTTCTCTCCGTCCGCTCAGGAGCACGTGAATCTATGCCGGGAATGATGGATACAATCCTTAATTTAGGCCTAAATGATAAGACTGTAAAAGCTCTAGCGAAGGAGTCGGGCAACCAAGCATTTGCTTACGATTGTTACCGCAGATTTATCCAAATGTACGGTGATGTTGTTATGGGTGTTCAGGCTGTAAATGAAAACGACCACTGCCCATTTGAAGGTTGCCTAGAAAAACTTCGCAATGAAGTTGGCGTAGAACTAGATAACGAACTTACAGCTACTAATCTCAAAGAGCTAATCAAGCGCTACAAAGCAATTATTAAGAAGCGTACTGGCACAGCTTTTCCACAAGATGCTTACAAGCAACTCTGGGGCTCTGTGAGCGCCGTATTTAATTCATGGCAAAATGAACGCGCTACTCTCTACAGGCAGAAATATAATATTCCTGCTGCATGGGGTACCGCTGTCAACGTTCAGGCCATGGTATTTGGTAACATGGGAGATACATGCGCGACCGGTGTTGCCTTCACACGCGATCCAGCTAACGGCGAAAAGATTTTCTATGGTGAATATCTAATTAATGCCCAAGGTGAAGATGTTGTTGCAGGTATTCGTACACCTAAACCTATTGCTGAACTTAAAGAGGAAATGCCCAAGGCTCACGCGGATCTTGAA
>CACKVQ010000013.1 GCA_902603705.1 Puniceicoccaceae bacterium | reverse complement strand
GAAATAAGTTGTAACAAATATCTTTAGTATGCTTTCATGGTTTCAAAACGATAAGTTTCCTATATATTTAGCGCCAATGGCACGCGTTACGGACATTGTATTTAGGCAGTTCTGTAAGGAGCAAGGCGCAGATGTTATGGTGACAGAGTTTGTGCAGGCCGATGCTCTCACTAGAGAAGACCCGAAACTTTGGGAGACAGTAGATTTTACGGAAGAACAACGTCCTATGGGTGTACAGATCTTCGGCTCTAATCCAGTCTCGATGGCAGCGGCGGCTCGTTTACTAGAAGATCGTTTACAACCTGACTTTATTGACATCAATTTTGGATGTCCTGCGGATCGAGTAATTTGCATGGATGCCGGTTCTTCACTGCTTCGTAAGCCAGCGAAAATTGGTAAAATTACTGCGGCATTGGTTAAAGCTGTATCGAATACCCCAATAACAGTTAAAATTCGTACTGGTTGGGACGATAATAACATAGTTGCGACAGAGGTTGGCCATATAGTTGAAAGCGAGGGAGCACAGGCGCTTACCATACATGGGAGGACTAAAATGCAGGGTTACAGCGGAGAAGCTAATTGGTCAATAATCGCAGATGTAGCATCTAAGCTAACTATTCCTGTTATAGGAAATGGTAATATCTGCTCTGCGCAGGATGTAATTCGAATCCGCGAGCAAACAAAATGTGCGGGGCTAATGATTGGTCGTGTAGCGCTTGGCTATCCGTGGATATTCCGAGAGATTAAGCATTACCTAGAGCATGGACACGTGCCTAGTCCACCAAGTTTGGAAGAACGTTGGAAGACTATTATTGAGTACACTCGGCGTATCATGGCACGTCCATTTAGAGATGAGCGACACAGTGATTTGCGCTGGATGCGACCTAAATTTATAGCACTTACAAAAGGTATGGAAGGATCTCGTAAAATACGTGGCTCTCTGGGCAAGGTTAATCAAATCGAAGATCTTGAGCTTGTGGCAGAAAAGCATTTAGAAAATTACTCCACTTTTTGTAATTAAAATTAACATAAGCTAAGAAGAATTTCTCATACGTGACCTAATTATATAGGGTAAAATGTGATTAAATAGTTGGTTTTAATTAGTTAACTCGAGGGCTTGCAATGCATCATGAAAAATCTCTATCTGCCTCTGTGCCATCTCAGGTGCGCTGAGGTCTTCGTTATAACTGGGGATCAAATCCTTTATCTTTGAGTGACCCAGCGGTGATTCTAATAAATTATTAAAACATTTTCGAAGTATATTAAGCGCTATATTCGTGGAAACAGATGCGCCCGGAGAGGCTCCTAATAAAGCGGATAAAGTGCCATTTTTATTTGTCATTACTTCTGTTCCAAAATGTACGATACCAGCATCACCATCTTCTTTTTTAATTGCCTGAACTCGTATACCAGCATCAATGAGTTTCCAGTCCTTCTCTTTTGCTGCAGGATAAAATTTACGTAATTCATCTAGCCGGTTTTTCATACTCTGTGTGCCTTGTCGTACTAAGTAAAAAACTAAAGGTATATTAAATATTCCTACCTTAATTAGTGATATTATATTATTACCACGAATAGAGTATGGTAAGTCTAGAAAACTTCCTTTTTCATGTAGAAATTTAGTAGTCCAAGAGGCATATGGGCCAAATAGTAGGTATTTCTTTCCTTCAATAATCCGTGTATCCAGATGTGGTACCGCCATTGTTGGTGCTGATCCGGGAGACATACCGTACACTTTTGCATTATGCTTTTTAATTAATTTTTCCGATTCAGAAACGAGCCACTGACCGCCGATTGGAAAACCAGCTAAACCCTTCGCTTGAGGTATTCCTGATTTTTGCAGCAATGGAAGGCTGCCGCCACCAGCGCCTATAAACACAAATCCTGCTGAGTTTGTTAACTTAGTATTATCTGCGATAGAGGCTACTTCTACTGTCCATCTATTATTCTTTTCCTCTAAATCAGTGACACGATGTAGTGTGGCATAACCGCAATTTTCTTGTTTACCTAACCATTCTATCATTTGCCTTGCTAATGCACCAAAATTCACATCCGTACCATTTAGCATACGCGTCATTGCTACTGGACTATTTCCTCGGCCTTCCAAAATAAGTGGAGCCCACTCTCGGATCTTTGTACGATCTTCGGAATATTCCATTTCTTGGAAGAAATGATGTTTCTTCATTTGGTGATACCTAGAACGTAAGAAGTTTACTTGTTCTTTGCCGTACACAAAACTTAGGTGCGGCACAGCGTTCACGCATTCTTTTGGGTTCTTTATGATCCCTTTGCGAGCAGCGTAGCCCCAGAATTGTAGTGAATGCGTAAATTCTTGAAAAATCTCTATCGCTTTATCTACACAGACTTCACCATCACTTGAATAGTTTGGTGTGTAGCTAAGTTCGCATAATCCTGCATGACCCGTGCCCGCATTGTGCCAACAGTCCGAGGCTTCACTGGATATACCTTCCGCAGCCTCGTAGATCTGTATTTTTAGTTTTGGATCAAGTTCTTTTAATACCACGCCAAGTGTGGCTGACATAATACCGCTACCTATAAGTATAACATCTGGGTCTTCTATATGTCTTTCACTTTTCATTACTTTTGATTGTCTATTCATTTAGTAGTAAATCCTTAAATCGATCTTTTGCTTCAGGCCATGCTTGTGATCTATTTGGTTGGTACACCTGAACATCAGAAGAATCTAGAACTATTCGTCTACCCTGTAGCAGATTATCTATACGTGAATCAGCGATCATTTGCACTATTATGTTACCTAGCCCAGTTGCTTCAACAGGGCCTGCAATGACTGTAACGCTCAAAGCATCTGCTGTAAATTGATTTAGGAGCCTATCTTGGCACCCGCCTCCAACAACATGTAGTGTTTGGGGGGGTATCTGTAGCGTAATAAAGTAAACTATCCCATACTGTTGAGTAACGAAGTGCTAAGCTTTCATAAACGCAACGTATAATTTCTCCATTTGATTCAGGGACTTTTTGATTTGTCTCGCGGCAGTAACTCTGGATTTTCTTAACCATATCTCCGCTTTTGGTAAAAGCTGCATTATCTGGATTTATCAAACTCCTGAAGGGCTGTATCTCGCTAGCGATAGATGCCATTTCTTCATATTCGATTTCTATACCTTTACTAGACCACTCCCGTTTGCATTCTTGGATTAGCCAAAGCCCGCATATATTCTTTAAAAATCGTATACTTCCGTTGGCACCAGACTCGTTTGTAAAAGCGTCATTATACGAATCTGAATTAATTATAGGTTTATCAATCTCGATGCCCATCAATGACCAAGTGCCACTACTTAAGAATGCGGGAGCTGGTAATTGAGACGGTATCGCCGCTACAGCACTAGCTGTGTCGTGACCAGCAACACTAATTACGTTTGTATTTTTTAAACCTGTTTTACCGGAGATCAACCTACTTAATTTTCCTAGTGTGGAACCAGAATCTGATAATTCTTTGAATAATTTTTGGGGTAAACCTAGTAGTTTAATTAGATCATAGTCCCATTTTTTTTCGGTTGGATTATAAAGCTGTGAGGTACTAGCAATGCTGCGCTCTTGGCACATTATTCCAGTTAACCAGTATCCTATAAGGTCTGGTATAAATAGAAGGTTTTCAGCATGTTTAATACGTAAGTTATTGTCATCTAGTTCTGACAAAAGCTGAAAAATGGTATTAAAGAACATAAATTGTATTCCAGTTTTTTCATATATAGTGCGTTTGTCTACTAAAGAAAATGCACGCTCCATCATCTGATCTGTTCGGACATCTCTGTACTGGTAGGGTAGATTCAAAAGAGCTCCATCTTGACCTAGCAAAGCATAATCAACTCCCCAAGTGTCTATGCCGAGACTAACAATCGAATCGCCATACTTAGAAGCAGCTATTGTGAGACCATTTAATATATTATCGTATAAATTATTTATATTCCAATGCCAATGATTAGCTACTTCGACAGGATTGTTCTCAAAACGATTTACT
This sequence comes from Puniceicoccaceae bacterium, assembly GCA_902603705.1. Classification (GTDB taxonomy): domain Bacteria; phylum Verrucomicrobiota; class Verrucomicrobiia; order Opitutales; family Coraliomargaritaceae; genus Thalassobacterium. The sequence goes on along the minus strand of CACKVQ010000013.1, from coordinate 31,491 downwards.
TCCTCTAAATTGATTTTTTTGCCGTCATATAATCCTGCGAGCACACGGCCGCTTCCTGCGCCTAAGTCAATAGCAAGATATACTTTATGCATGTTATTATGGTTTAGCTATTATAAGATTTATACCATTCGCTCGTATTGCATTAGCTGTTTCAGGCTCAATTCTATTGTCAGTGATTACTTGTGTTATCTGGTCAGAAGAAGCAAAATAGTACTCTGAATGAGCGTTAATCTTGCTCGAATCAATTAGTAGTATTACCTCATCTGCCAACTGCACCAGGCGTTCCTTATAGGTAGCTTGTTGCTCAAAGCCTTCACTAGCTCCGCGATTTAGATCGAACCCAATACAAGATATGTAAGCTGTATGGATTCTATGATGGTTTAAGGTATTGATGCTGTCGCCGCCTATAAAAGTGTTTGTTTTCTTGTGAAAACTTCCGCCAGTAGCAATGAGTTCTATTTTATCATAATTAACAAGGCTTTGTAGTACAGCTAGTGAATTTGTAATAACACGGTAGGGTAAATTGTGCAATAAGGAAACGAGTGCTAAAGCAGTCGTACTACTGTCAAACGCGTAAGTACGACCAGCCGTAACTGTACTAATTGTGGCTTTTGCAATAGCTAGTTTATACTCCGTATTTAACGCACTGCGTTCCGAAAAAGACTGAAGTTTGGGTCTTCCGCTAATCGAACTTGCACCTCCGTGAATGCGTAAAAGTTGATCACCTTTTTCAAGGATCTTTAAATCACGGCGTATTGTTTCGTCGGTCACACCCAAATCTTTGGCAACCTCTGTAGTTCTGATTGTTCCACATCGCTCTAGAATATGCGCAATGTGATTGTGTCGCTCAATTGCTAGCATATCTTAATTTTTTAAAATATAGTGTTGTTTTGCAATAATTATGTTGAAAAATGTTGAAGTAATTGGGATTATTTTGCTTATAATGTCGATTTAGCATTAGTTTATTACAACAATGAAATCGAATTACAAATTTGTTAATTACGAGTGGGACGATGACGCAGTAGATAAATTGACGCCTATTGAGCGCTTAGTTTATAGATCTAACATTTTGGGTAATGATCAACGTGTTACTAATACTGGCGGGGGTAATACATCCGCTAAAATCATGGAAAAAGACCCATTAAGCGGAGAAATTGTAGAGGTATTATGGGTAAAGGGATCAGGCGGTGATTTACGTACGGCAAATTGTTCAAATTTTTCTTCATTATATCAAGATAAGCTCATATCCCTCCAAGCTCTGTACATAGGAACAGAGAACAATGGCGTTAAAAGTGAGATAGAAGATCACATGGTGCAGATGTATCCTCATGCTACCTTCAATTTAAACACCCGCCCATGCTCGATAGATACACCCCTTCATAGCTTTATAGGAGCAAAACATGTGGATCACATGCATCCAATTTCTTTTATTTCTATTGCTGCATGTAAAAATGCTGAGTCTTTAACTAAGAAAATATATGGGAATCAATTAGCATATTTACCATGGCAACGACCAGGTTTTGATCTAGGTTTGAAGATGCAGAAAATTTACGAAAGTAATAAAGACTGTGTTGGTATCAATATGGCTCAACACGGTTTGATAAATTGGGATAATAATGATAAAGGCTGCTATGAATTAACTCTTAATTTAATAGAAAAAGCGGGCGCTTACATAGCTTCAAAAGACCGTAAAAATCAGACCTTTGGAGGACAGAAGTATTCCTCTCCGAGTGCTAATGTTTCTAAAGAAATTACGCTTAGTTTGTTGCCTTTTATTCGCGGCGTGGTATCGCAAAATAATCGTTTAATCGCCACAGTGCATCGCGACTCAGATGTTTTAGAATTTGTTAACTCTCATGATGCCAAACGCCTAGCGGAGGTCGGCACTTCTTGCCCAGATCATTTTTTGCGCACTAAAATAAAACCACTATATATAGACTGGAATCCAGAATGTGCAGATACAGGAGTATTGAAAGAGCTAATTCTTAGTGGTGTTAAAAAGTACCGCTCAGACTACGTAGAATATTATAATAGCTGTAAGCATACTGATTCTCCTGCCATACGTGATACTAATCCTACAGTCTTATTGATCCCTGGTTTAGGGTTGATCTCATTTGGCAAGAATAAATCAGAATCACGAGTAACGGCAGAGTTTTATAATTGTGCAATAGGAGTCATGCGTGGAGCAGAAGCAATCGATGAATATATCGGTCTACCCCGACAAGAAGCTTTTGATATTGAATATTGGCAATTGGAAGAAGCTAAATTACAACGTATGCCAAAGGAGAAAGAATTTTCCCGAAAGGTTGTTGTCGTCATTGGAGCAGGCTCGGGAATTGGTAAAGAAGCAGCACATAAATTCTCAAAAGAAGGTGCCCACGTAGTCTGTGCTGATATAGATCAAGAAGCTGCGCAAATTACCGCTGATGAGATATCTGAATTTATTGGGAAGGGCATTGGTGTAGCCGGCACAGGTATCTCGAATTGCGGTAACGTTATTGCTTGCCACATTGATATTACAGACGAATCAAGTATTGAAGAATGCTATAATACAGCGCTTTACGCATATGGTGGAGTAGATGTGGTTGCATTAACTGCAGGGATCTTTCTTACTCCGAATGGGGAGGATGAATTTTCAATTAGCAAATGGGAAAAAGTATTTAAAATTAACTCAGTAGGGCCTTATTTAGTTACTAATGCTGCAAAGTCTATTTTTGAAAAACAAGGTATCCAGTTAAAAAGTTCTGTGGTTATAACGACTTCGGTAAATGCAGTGGTACCTAAAAAAGGCTCTATCGCATATGATTCTTCGAAAGCTGCGGCTAATCATATAGTGCGTGAGCTTGCATTAGAATTAGCACCTAATGCTCGTGTTAATGCTGTTGCTCCTGCGACAGTTGTAAAAGGATCAAACATGTTTCCTAGAGATCGCGTTAAGACTTCGTTAAAGAAGTATAGTATTAATTATTCAGATGATGAAACTACCGATGAGCTACGTCTGAAGTTGGCAGAATTTTATGCTGGTCGTACTCTTACTCGGTCACCAATTACACCAGCAGATCAGGCAGAAGCTATCTATTTCTTAGCAAGTGATCTAGCTTCAAAAACAACTGGAATAGTGCTTAGTGTAGATGGTGGTTTATCTGAGGCATTTTTGCGATAGCACGTATCAAAAAATACATGGAAAACGAGCGTTTAGATAATTTAGTTACACTATCTCGTGAATTTGGACGTGAAGATAGAGGTTGGGCAATACTAGGAGAGGGCAATACTAGCACCCTTTCGGGCAAAGGGACGTATTATGTTAAGGCCTCGGGGAGTAGATTAGGTGAAGCAAGCCGTGAAGACTTTACTGAGGTCAATCTAAAAAAAGCTTTAGAATATGTCGCGCAGTCATCATTAAGTGACGAACAAGTAATACACGCCTTGGAGTCTATAAAAATTGACCCTATGGCAAAGCTTCCATCAGTAGAAACCTTTGTTCACGCGGTTTGTTTGTCTGAGGGTAACTGCGAGTGGGTAGGGCACGGTCACCCAGAATCTGTATTATCAATCCTTTGTAGTGAAATGGGCGCGAAGCCATACATGGAGCATATTTTCCCAGATGTTGTAGTCGTCTGTGGGCGGCATTTCGCAGTCGTCCCTTATGTTGATCCAGGTTTCAAATTAGCACAGGCTGTTAGCGATTCTTTGTCTAAATTTAAAAACGACCACAGCTGTGCCCCTAAAATTATATTTTTGGAGAATCATGGTCCATTCATATTAGGACAATCACACACAGACGTGATTAATACTATGCAGATGCTCGATAAATGGTCTAAAATATTGATTACTAATCATACCCTTGGAGGGCCTAGATATCTACCAGAACATGAGTCTAACCGTATAGAAGAACGCCTAGACGAAGCTTACAGACGCAAGCGCATTCTCGAGTCTAGCGAGTAATATTAGGTAGGCGAGTGTACTAGTAATGTTTTTTGAGTTCTGCATTTATTTTGTAGCATCACTTTCTATATAATTTTCCAAAGTATCGAATTGTGCATAATGATCTAAGACGTTCTGCAACCTTTCAAAGATTTGTATTTGTGTTGGGCTAAGCGTCTTTATGTTAAGCGGCTTTACTTCCATCTTATCATTTTTAATATCGTAGAAATCACCATTCAGGTGTAACTTATACTGCTGATTTCGTGCGGTTGCTCTAGTTTTTCCAGGCTCCATGTTCCGATTATACCAGCAGTATACATATTCGCGTGGTTTACCATTGTATCCTATTAGTTGTGGTAGAAAACTCCTTCCATCTAATAAGTAATTTTCTTTGTATAATTTTACTTCTGCGATTTCGCAAAGAGTAGGAAAAAAATCACTAAAATCAATTAGGTCCGAATTAACAGATTCATCTACAGTGCCCGGACAAGAGACTATTAGAGGCACATGTGTACCTCCGTCAGTCATAGTACCTTTACGACCTGGAAAATTGTATCCGTTAAACTCTGATACTACAGGTCGGTCTGTGCCGTTATCACCAGTAAATATCAGATAAGTGTTTTCAATAAGGTTATTTTCTTGGAGTACATTTTCAATTTTTCCCACTAGATGATCTACGTATTCGACCATATCGCTAAAATAGACCGCTTCACCTTTGTAGCTAGCAGATCCAGGACTATCTGGGTTCCAGTTATCGGAATGTGGCGTAGGCACAAATGGGCAATGTGTTAGAATCATTGGATAGTATACGAGAAATGGTTGTTCTTTATTTTTTTGGATGAATTCACTTATAAATTCGACCATTAGATCTGGCGCAAACTCACCATTATTATATTCGATATTGTTACCGTTTTTCTGCAGAATAGGATTTTCGTAACGTTTATCTACGCGTTTTCCGTTGATTATTTTACGACCACTCCCGATGTGTTGCCAAAGTAGGGATTCATCAAAACCAAAATATTGGGGCGCGTCCTTTTCGCTGCCAAGTTGCCATTTTCCTGCTATGCAGGTTGCATAGCCTTCCTCCTTTAATATTTGTGCAAAAGTCGTCTCGCTACGTGGCAGAACGCCGAATCTGGTGTAATTTCTTACATTATACTTACCGGTCATTATTTGCACACGAGAGGGTGTACAGATAGGCTGAGAGTAACAATGTACGAAGCGAGTTCCGTTTTCGGCCAGTCGATCTAAATTAGGTGTATGATAAGATGTACCGCCATAAGAACTCATAGTCTCTACGCCAAGGTCATCTGCCATTATAAGGATGATGTTAGGTCTGGATTCTTTAGAATCTAGAATACAAGAAGCGATAATTAATAAGGAGAGGAGATGTCGAAAAAAAATCATACTTATGAGTACTTAATAATTACTAGATGATTAAGTTAACAAAATGAAGAGATTATTTAACGGAGAAGAAGTTAATTAATATATTTTATAAATTTTAAATCAACTAGCTTATTAGTAGCTCTTAAAGTGGAATCCTACATTTATATTTATACATCTTGCATCTTTCGTACGCAAAAATGTATGGTAGTTTTATATTAATGCTCATATATTATTTCTATTATATACTCCAAATTAGAAATTTAGTTCAGGATGATTAATGTAAATAAATACCTAATTGTGCTAACTTTGCTTGGCATTAGTCCTTCAGTAATCCTCTTAAATGCTGACTACGTCAGTGATTATGAGCATATTTTAAGTGAAGCCATTTCCTCTTTAGAAGTACAGAAACCTAAAAAGCCGCGTACCGTATTAATTTATTCTCATACTCAAGGCTTTCGCCACCAGTCTATACCTTATGGCATTTACTGCCTGACTGAATTAGGTAAGCGTACTGGCGCATTTGATGTGGTCGCAACCGAAGACCCTGGTGTATTTACGCATGAGAACTTTATAGATTATGACGGAATCATCATGCTTAGTACTACGGGTAATGAAGCGATTCCAGAAGGCAAGGCACGCGAAGCGTTTGAAAAATTCTTAGATCAGGACCGTGGTCTTATCGGAATTCACGCAGCGACTGACTGTCATGCAGATTGGCCGAACTATTTAGAGGCAATGGGTGGTATATTTGACGGGCACCCTTGGTGGAAAGATTCATTGATCACTCTTTATAATGAAGAGCCTTCCCATCCAATTTGTAAGCACATTGATACTGGCGACCAAATTAAGGACGAGATTTATCAATATAAAGATGACGAGCACTTCACGCGCGAAAAGCTACGTATCTTACTTAGCCTTGATCTAAGTGGAGAAGGTATGAAAAGGGAAGGTATGAAACGTAAAGATAACGATTACGCAGTTTCTTGGATACGTAAATATGCAGGATCACGCGTATTTTACTCAAATTTAGGTCATAATAAAGAAACTTTTCACAATAAAATGGCACTTCAACACTTTCTAAATGGAATACAGTTTGCACTGGGCGATCTTGAAGCAGATGCACGACCAAGCGCTGAAGTAGGTAATGCTTTAGCACGGCCGCTCCCGGTCGGATTTTAATATGTATAATTTCGGCGTAATTATTAGCATATATGAATAAGCCTCTTACTCGTCGTAATTTTATTAAGACTGCTGGAATTACAGCGGTTGCTTTCCCTCAAATCATTACCTCCAACGCCTTAGGTGCTAATGGAGTACCTGCAGCGAGCAATCGTGTCGTTATGGCAGGTCTTGGTATGGGCGGAAGGGGCAGTACGGTACTTAAAGAATTCTTAAAACAAAAAGGAATTCAAGTTGTGGCAGTCAATGATGTGCAGCGCCTACAAATGAAAAAAGTACAAGCCAGTGTAAACAGATATTACGGTAATAATGATTGTGCTGCAGAGGGGGATTACAGGGAGATATTAGCGCGCAGTGATATCGATATGGTTTTCTGTGCGCCGCCAGATCATTGGCATGCCCAGATGATGATTGATGCTTGCAAAGCTGGTAAGGATGTTATGTGTGAGAAGCCTCTGACTCTAACAATAGGTGAAGGGCGTAAGATTGTAGAGACCGCGCGCAAATATGGTCGTGTTGCAGCCGGTGGTAGTCAGCGAGTTCTAGAAGATTATGGAGCTATGGCGTGCTTAGTTAATAGTGGACGCTTCGGTAAAGTTCTAGAAGGTAATACAAACCCCGGTACTCATGCTTTTGAATGCGATCTCGGGGAGCAACCGGTTCCAGAAGGAGTAAATTGGGATATGTGGCTCGGGCCTGCTCCCTGGGCTCCATATCATGAGCGCCGCATATCTGGTAGTTATGATATTACTGGTAAAAAAGGTTGGCGTAGCTGGGTGGATTATTCTGGCGGTTTGATGACTGATTGGGGCGGTCATAAATTTGGAGGCTTATTGCATGGTATGAAGTTAGATCACACTGGTCCGAGCAGAATTATACCACCCAAGCTAGGGGAACCCATGCGCTTTGAATTTGCATCTGGTCAATCTATAAATGTTCGTAATGGCTCATTTTATAAATGTGAAGGGGGCGACGTTAATGATACTAATAATAAAAATATTAAAATTCCTCGTGACTTACGCTGGTATTCTGGTGGTTCAACAACGCTCGTAGAAGACTTCGTACACTGTGTAAAGACGCGCCAAAAACCATTTCGTGATGTGGAGTACTCGCACCGTACAGCATCACTTTGCCATCTAGGCAATATCGCAATAAAATTAAATCGGCCGTTAAAATGGGACCCATACAAAGAGGACTTTATTGGTGATGAGGAAGCGAGCACTTATGTTGATCGTGCTCGTCGCGGTCCTTGGCAAATTTGATCAAATATAGTACTAAATTGATGAGACTAGTTCCGTTACTTCTTTTTGGGTTAATTATCTTTTGTGTAATCAGTAAAGCAGATATATGGTCTGATCTAGCTGAGTACAAGCTAGGCGAGACTACGAAGCCGAATATAATTTCTACTATTAATGAAATTATTGTTACTGCAGATCCCATTAAAATGGCTTCTATTGAGGACGAATTATTATTTGTAATTGAATCTAATAGTTCAACGCTCGAAGCAAAGAAACAATCTCTTATATTTTTGGATCGAATTGGCACGGATCGTTCTTTGCCTGTAGTTTCAAAATTATTAGGTCATGAGAATCTTGCTCTATTGTCACGACGCATACTTGAGAGTCGAAGAGAATCAAAAGCTGCTTATGAAGCTCTGATTACTGAACTACCGAAAGTAGAAGATTCACTAAAGATTGGAATTATTGCTACATTAGCTGAGCATGCTAAAACAAGCGCAGTTCCAGCAATCGTTCCCTACATTAGTAGCGATAACATAATACTAGCTCAAGCGGCCTATGACGCCATCGGTCGAATAGGGGGAAAGTATGCACACTCTGCAGTTGTCGAGGGGAAGGTGATTGATGCACTTTCAGACCACCGCGAACGTGCAGTTCTCGATACTACAGATTCAATTGATCTAGAACTTGTAAGATATTATTTTGAAACAAGTGCTAATTCCAGTTTGCAAATTCAGGCCTTTAAAAAACTTTACGCCCTCGATGCGCCTCAAGCAGAAAAGTCATTTAAAAATGTTTTTTCTCAGAGTAGTTCCTACAAAAGGCAGGCACTCATACGCACTGCTATGGAATTAGACGTGACGTATCAGGAGGAATTTGTTCAAACCTTCAGTAACTTGTCCATTGCGGATAAATTGACAGTGCTCGGCGCAATATCAGAATTAGGATTGAGCGAATATGAATCGAATTTAATAAGTCTACTACCAGAGTCTAGGGGAGAAATTCATAACCAAATTATATATGCACTTGCTTCTATTGGTGGAGAAGCAAGTTTCCAAACACTATATCAAGCTTTTCAAGAAGATGATGATAATCCTGCTATTACTTATGCGATTACCCAGTTAGAATTACCAATAGTTGACAAGTATCTGTTGGGTGTTGTCAGTGGGCAATCTACGTCGGATGTTAGTGAGCGAATAGCTGCAATCACGCCACTAGTACTTCGTAATCCCGATGGATCATCAGATATCTTTAATGATTTAATTGACCCTAGTCAGATTGAAGTCTTGCGTAAGGCAGGTTTTAAAGCTGTCGAATCCGCGGGTGATATAGAAAACTGTAAACGCCTTGCTCAACTTATAGTTTCAGATGATGTTTTTAAGCGCCAGGCCCAACAATCGCTAAAGAAAGCTGCTCTACGCATCAATAAAGGCAATGATTTATGGCACAGCACTTTTGAGCCGATCTTGAGCTCTAAATCTAGTACACTTAGGCAGAAAGAGTCATTATTAGTTATAATCGATGGTATTCCTACCAGAGAGTCGTTGAACTACCTTAAAAAGCAAATTATGTCACCGTCTAGTCCTCTTCGTGCTTTGGCAGTTCGTATGCTAGGACGATGGCCCAAATACATGGCAGGTGAAGTATGGATCGAACTAGTTACCAGTGATACTTCTACACCGGAAGATCACAAGGCAGCCTTAAGGGGCTTAACTAGAATTCTTACGCGTGACGAGATCGAAAAAAATGCAAATCGTCGTTTAGATTTAGCAATTAGAGCAATAGAACTAGCCCCAAGTATGAACTTCAAAATTAAAATCTTAGAATGTTTTGAAGATAGTGACGAACACACGCGCCGGAGAATGAAAGTACACTTTTTGCCACTATTAGATAACCCCGAACTAGCCCCAATAATTAATACGCTCATTATGAATCATTAGTTTATTAGTGAACTTTGACTCATATTTATCATGATACTTCGTTACATTTTTATACTGTATTCGCTGGTAGTTACTATTAATATTATTTTTGCTGAAAATCTTAAATCTGGGCGTTACGAAATCATACAGTCCTGGTCTCAAGAGAATAGTTTTCCTCGACCTTTTTGGGTTAGGGTGCCATCATCGATGGAGGGGCGAGTATTGCCATTGTTTATATTTTTGCATGGAAATGGAGGAAATGCGGAAAATGCTCAAGTTATGTTTCGTCGTTATAAAAATGCTGCTAATAATTATATTATGGTCTTCGCGCAAGGCTATCAAAGAAGCTGGAATATTGTTTCCGAACGTTCTAAGGCTCCAGACCGAGAGTTCATCGAAGCTATTGTCACGAACTTAATTGACTATTCAAATGTGAAGACTGGTGGTGTTGTTCTTATGGGTAGTTCTAATGGTGCTGCATTAGTCAACCAGATAGCTATAGAGACTAGGTTAAATTATTTTAGTCATTACATTACTCTTGTGAGTCAGTTAAATGATTGGCAGCATGATGGGTCGTTTTTCAAAGCAAAAGGCAACGAAAATAACTATACTAAATCTATCTTACCATTAAAAGGTAAACGCCTTATGAATATATCTGGAGAAAACGACAAATTGGTTCCGTATGCGGGGGGTTCTTCAACTGGTATTAGGGCGAAGGATGGAAAACTGCATTTTCTAGATGCTGAACTATCTACTTTCTTATGGGCACAGCATTATGGATATAGTGGTAAACAATTAACACAACCTAGTGAGGTTAGAGATAAGTATGATACTTACAGCTATATGAATGGTTCTGTAGTGCATTATAAAATGAAGAACCGTGCTCACAACGCAGGCGGTGGCCTAACTGAAGATATGCTATCGGAATTTTTAAAAAATTAATAAGGCACTAGTTCCTGGAATGGGGAGTTACACATTTTACAATAATAGCTTATACTTTTATCTTATTCTATCATTTACACACAGGATTACCTAATTTCACAAAATAGTATTAAAATTCCTGACTTGACCTAAAGGTGTTGTTCTAGGCATCTTCAATTTTATCATGCGGGTATAGTTTAGAGGTAAAACATCTGCCTTCCACGCAGAGGTCGTCGGTTCGATTCCGTCTACCCGCACCATGTCGCTACCTGTTAAAGTGTGATATGTTGTTCGCATTTCTTAACCTTCAAGCTTAGCTTATTTTATTAGTTTTTTTAGAGCTACGTATTTCAGCGTCACATAAAATTGTAGATTTACAAAAGCTAGTACACACTAATGTATGCTGTAAATAAATCATCGAGCTGTATGGCATGTCATACGAGTTTAGAGGATTGTGAAGATTTAGATCTAAAAAATTCACGTTCTTGGCTTCGTATTGCAATCGCGTGTGTATTTGCAGGGCAAGGGATGGTATTCTCGTTGGCGCTTAATATGACACCTCCTCCTTTTGCGTCTCCTACATATTTAATTTTACATGGTGGTTTGATTCTTTCGGCATTGATCGTTATGGGCGCTCTTGGGGTACCTCTATTTTCATCCACTTATAAGATGTTACAGGAAAGACGTATTTCGATAGAGAGTCTTTTTACTTTGAGTTTATTAGCAGCGTTTGTTGGTTCCGTTGTAGGATCATTCACGGGTAGGGGAGATGTATTCTATGAGGTAGTATCAGTAGTCATAGCGATATACACTTTTGGACAGATGCTACGTCAACGTACGCGAGCAAATCTCAAGCGAGAAAGTGAACTACTCAAAGATAAGTTTAACCACGCAATCGTACGTATAGATTCGGGTGAATGGGTGGAAAAGCCAATATCTGAAGTAAGAAGCGGAGAATTTGTTCGAGTAGATCCAGGTACATGTTTCACTGTGGATGGTACTATTTTAGAAGGTACTGGTTATGTGGATGAGACCGCTTTGACAGGTGAACCATTACCAGTTATTCGAAATGTCGGGGATAAGGTTCAAGCAGGAACTTGGTCCGTAGATTGTCGTTTCATTCTCAAAGCTGAACTAATAAAAGGTTGTCGTGAGTTGGATAAAATTTTCATGGCTTTAGACTCTCACGAAAGTCAACCTTCTGAATTTCAATCAAAAGCAAATGACTTAATAAAGTACTTTTTACCATTTGTGGTATTTGTAAGTTTATGTACAGCGCTTTATTGGTTCGTGATGGGAACATGGGAAGATTCTGTATTAAATAGTATGACTGTCTTGCTTATTGCTTGCCCATGTGCGTTAGGCTTAGCTACTCCTGTAGCTATCTCACAAGGGTTATTTAGGCTCGCGCAGATGGGACTCGTAAGCCGCGACGGTGCATTAATTGATGCTTTAGCTCATACGCGACAGGTGTACTTTGATAAAACTGGAACTCTAAGTGAATCAAGTCTGCAAGTACAGGAAGTATGGACTAAGGAAGTACTGCCAATTAAACGTAGTAGACTTATGTCTGCTGTGGTTGATGCACAATCTACCATAAAGCATCCGATAGCTCGCGCCTTATGTAATTACATCAATAATAGTAATCGATCAACTAATGAAAAAATTCATAATTTAAGCCTAATTCCTGGTTTAGGAATAGAATTTTTTTTAGAAAATGGGAATTCTAATAATCGGGTTCTAGTTGGAGATGAAGATTTATCAGACTCGTCTGCTTCTATTAAAAAAGTTAAAAATGAGCTAAAAGAAAAGAAAGGTAAACGAGTTTTTGTCTGGTATAATTCAGAACTAGTATCTTGCTTTGTACTACGTGAGCGTCTTCGGAAAGGCGTTGAGAATGTCTTTCGTGAGTTAAGAGAGCTAAAGATTAATGCACAGGTTTTAACCGGCGACCCATCACCAGACATCATTTTACCAGAAATAATTGATATGAAAGTAGGACTTTCTTTTACACAGAAAGTTAAGAGTGTGTCTAATGCTCGCGAAAATAAAAAATTTCCACTATTTGTCGGAGATGGTATAAACGATGCAGCGGCTATGACTGCAGCTAGCGGGTCTATCGCCATAGATACTGGTGCAGGACTTGCACGCTCAGCTGCAATGGGTATTTTATCATCCAACCGTATTATAGCTATTCCAAATGCGATTTTGTTGGCTAGGTCTATACACAAACGCTTAAGGAGTAATTTAATTTTCGCAGCAATTTACAACATCGTAGGTGTTTTTTTAGCAGTTGTAGGAGTCTTAACACCAATAATTGCGGCTGTAATTATGCTCTCTTCTAGTTTTATTGTCATGTCTAGGGCAGTCGGGCAATACCATTGCTTCAAGAAGTATTAATATTAAGTATTAATAATGCTTATCTTTGTAAAACTTAGAAAAATTCGTTTGTAAAATACTAGAAAAGATTTGTCTTTTGTGTTATTTCCACTATTTAGAATAGTTATTATTATGTGTAGTTATTCTATGTATCAGCGCAAAGGTTTTCTCAAGCGTACAAGTATGGCTATTGTTGCCATGTTTGTTACATCTTCCTCTTCTCGAACGGGTTCAGATTTAAAAGCTGATTTCTCTTCGGCGGGTGCTCCTTGTAAAGCCCTAAAGCGCATCCGTGTGGCTAAAGGAGCCATAGTACGTAAAGCTTAGAATTCTTTACGCACTAATAGAATTTTACTAATTTTTGACTATGGCTAATGTATTTCCCAAGTGGGTCAATACGATACCAATAAAGGTAATTGTCGCTGCAATTCTTATTAAGACAGCAGTGATTGCGGGTTTTACATATTACTTCACTCCGAAATATACTCGTGTAGGCTATGCTCCTACACAACCAGTTGCTTTTAGCCATGCACTTCATTCTGGCCAGCTTGAAATTGATTGTCGTTATTGTCATACGAATGTAGATCGATCGGAGCACTCAAATGTTCCAGCTACTGAAGTATGTATGTCTTGTCATAGTATGGTACGTAAAGACGACCCTCTCCTAGCTCCCGTTCGTGACAGTTATGCATCAGGGGAGCCTATTCCTTGGGTACGGATACATAAAACTCCCGATTATGTATATTTCAATCATGCCGTCCATGTTAATAGGGGAATTAGTTGTGTCGAATGTCACGGTCGTGTTGATCAAATGAAAGTAGTACATCATGATAAGCCGCTTAGTATGGGATTCTGCCTAGAATGTCACCGCAATCCAGAAGAGTATATACGTCCTCCTGAAGAAGTGTATAATTTGGACTGGGAGAGGCCAGAAACTGAAGAATTTAAAGAAACTGCAGTTGGATTCGTTCATGATTGGAAAGTTAATCCACCGCAAAGCTGTTCTGGTTGTCACCGTTAAAATTTATTTATGTAATGAAGAATTTTGAACACACAGGGCCACGATATTGGAGGAGTCTCGACGATCTGGCTGAAACACCTGCTTTTAAGGACTGGATAGAACGGGAGTTTCCATCAGGTGCATCCGAGATTGAGGGTGTTAACCGTCGCCAATTTATGAAAGTTATGGCGGCGTCATTTGGACTCGCCGGTCTTGGAATGTCTGGATGCCGTCGTCCTGAGCAGGTTATTCTACCTTATTCTAAGGCACCAGAGAATGTTATCTCAGGGGTTCCCACTTATTATAGTACCTCTCAGCCTGGTATTCGAGACAATATTCCAATCATTGTTGAAACACATTCAGGTCGTCCAACAAAGATAGAAGGAAATCCTAGCTACAAATCTTATGGTGGAGCTACCACTATATATACTCAGGCAAGTATTCTTGACCTCTATGATCCTGATCGGGCAACAAGATCTAGTATCAGCATAAGTAAGGTTCGTGATTATCTTAGTAAGATTAATAGTACTCACACAGTTGATCAAGGTGAAGGTCTTGTTTTTTTAGCAGAGCCAAGCACTTCTCCTAGTAGAGCTTCATTAGTCAATACGATTAAAGAAAGATTTCCTAAAGCTTTATGGGCTGAGTACGCTGCCATTGACAAAACTAACTCTGAGAAAGCTGCTAAGATAGTTTTTGGAAAAACACTTCGTTCTATTCCTGACTTTAGTAATGCTAAGCGTGTTCTGGCTTTAGATGCTGATTTTCTCTCGAGTTCTGATGGTCATACTGCTTTTGCTCGTGATTATGCAAAATCTAGAAGAGTAAAAGATTCAAAAGATACTGCTCAGATGAGCCGTTTGTATTCAGTAGAAAGTGTTATGACTAGCACCGGCGCCGCTGCAGACCATCGCCTTCGACTCAGTTCTTCTGAAATAGGTGCTTTCGCTGCTCTAATTGCGGTACATATATTAGAACTAAAGAATGGAGATAGAGCATTAATAAAAAGTCTTAAAAAAATAGGTGAACCCTTAGAAGTAAATCGCGATTGGGTAAGAGAGTGCGCTAATGATTTATTGGAAAATTCTGGTAAGTCTATAGTTGTGGCAGGAGATAGTCTACCTAAGGCAGCGCACGCAATAGTATTTGCTATTAATGAAGCACTAGAAGCACCCATAAAATATGTCGAAGTAGCAGAAGCAGAAGCAGGTATTGAAGAAGCAGCCGATCGGTTAAACCAGGGGAAGGTTAAAACTCTATTTATACTTGGTGGAAACCCTGCTTATAATGCACCTTCTAATTTGAATTGGGAAAGCTGCCAAGCAAATGCATTAGATAGCATATACTTTGGCTGTGATAAAAACGAAACAGCGAAAATTTCATCCTTTACGATTGCTGCATCTCACTATCTTGAAAGTTGGGGTGATGGTAGGACATTTGATGGCACGCTTGTTCCTGTTCAACCTATGATTGAACCTCTTTTCTCAACTTTCAACGAATTAGAAGTTCTCGCTCTATTGGCTGGATTGGCAGATAGTAGCCCTTATTCAATAGTACAGAATACCTTTAAAACGCTAGGTGGATTAGACTTTAACAAGTTTCTGAGCGACGGGTTACTTGAGGATTCTAGTTACAGTTCATATCAAACCACATCAGGTAATTACTTCCATGTGTTGAATACCAAAGAGCTGGCCATATCTGAATTAAGTGCCTCAAGTTTGGAAGTAGTATACACACCTAGCTCTCATTCTGGTGACGGTCGATATGCTAATAACGGTTGGATGATGGAGTGCCCGGATCCAATCACTAAGCTTACTTGGGATAATGCGATTCTAATTAGTCCACGCTTAGCCAAAGAATTAGAAAAAAAGGATGGAATTCAGATCTTCCCCAATAAAAAGCCTATGAACAAGGACAGTGAATTCTTTGAAGGTGCAAAGGGAACTCTACAAACTAACAAGGCAGAGTTTAAACGCGGTAAGGAACAAGCTATAGTAGCAGAGCTTGACCTCAATGGTCGTAAGGTTAAAGGTCCAATTCACGTTGTTCCTGGAATGGCTAATTACACTGTAGCGTTGCCTCTTGGTATGGGTCGTAAAGTAGTCGGACGCGTAGGGCAGGGTGTTGGCTTTAATGCTTACTCATTGAGAACTGATCATGGGTTAGGAGCTCATACAGGTGCGAGAATAGAATTAACTTCTGAGGTCTATGAATTAGCTAATACTCAGGAACATTGGTCAATGGAAGGTCGAGCAATTGTTCGAGAAGGTACAGCAGAGTATTATACAAAACATCCAGATTTTGCCACTAAAATGGGAGTCGAGTCTCACGCACCTGCGAATTATGGTAAGGATGATTATAAAACGCTTCAAGATAAGTCAACAGGTCAGTACCGTGGTAATTCTGCTTATGAACATCCAAGTTTTGCGGATCCCTCTCCTAATGTAAAAGTATGGAAGGGAGATGAGGCACGCGCTAAATTTCCAGATATGCAGCAATGGGGTTTAGCCATTGATATGAACACTTGTTTTGGATGCTCTGCTTGTGTAGTCGCTTGCCAAAGTGAAAACAATATTCCTATTGTTGGAAAAGACCAAGTACTTCGTGGTCGTGAAATGCACTGGATGAGAATTGATCGTTACTTTTCAGCTGAAAAATACGATCAAGAACAAGTTCCAGAAGATGTGCAGATTTCCTTTATGGGTGTCATTTGTCAGCATTGTGAGAATGCACCTTGCGAGCAGGTTTGCCCTGTGAACGCTACTGTTCATGATAATCAGGGCCTAAATACTATGGCATATAATCGGTGTGTAGGCACGCGTTACTGTGCTAATAACTGTCCCTATAAAGTTCGTAGGTTTAATTTCTTTGATTGGAATAAGCGACAAATCGGCGAATTCTACAAAGGTCCTTTGGGTCCAGTAGATGAACCAGAACTGCATAAGATGCAAAAAAATCCAAACGTCACAATACGTATGAGAGGGGTTATGGAAAAATGCACCTATTGTACGCAGCGTATTGAGGCTGCTAAAATCGACCAAAAGCGTAAAGCGGGTGCATCTGGAGATATTAAAGTTAAGGATGGTACAATTAAGACTGCTTGTCAGCAGGTCTGCCCAACTGATGCCATTACATTTGGTGATATTTCTGACCCTAATTCAGAGGTTTCTAAGATGAAGGCAAGTGATCGTAATTATTCTGTTCTAGGCTATTTAAATGTTCGTCCACGCACTACTTATCTTGCACGACTTCGAAATCCAAATTCAAAGATGCCTGATGCTTACGATAAGCCTTATGCATACACTCAATATAAGGAGAGATATGGCAGTAGTGCGGCTAGTAAACATGCTAAAGACGAGTACACGCCCTACGCTGAAGAAGGAGCGAGTGCTCATTAATTTGGATATTATCTTCGATTACTAATGTCTAATTCGATACAACATAGTACAGCTGAAGCAACTCGAACAGCTTTGTTAGCTAAAGTGCAGCCTGCTCATTTGAAGGATGAACCTCTTGTAGCAAATGATCGTGACTTCAATTGGGTAACTGATAAAATATGTTGTGTTGTTGAAACTAAGACTCCTGTCTGGTGGTGGGTTAGTATGGTAGTAGCACTTATGACTGCCTCTTTTACTGGAATAGGTTTGCTTTGGCTGGTTAGCACTGGAGTTGGTGTTTGGGGTTTGGCTAATCCAATTAACTGGGGTTGGGCAATTGTGAATTTTGTTTTTTGGATTGGAATTGGGCATGCGGGAACCCTTATATCGGCTGTTCTATGCCTTTTAAAACAAGGATGGCGTACATCGATCAACCGTGCAGCAGAGGCAATGACAATTTTCGCAGTTGTATGCGCTGGAATCTTTCCTTTGTTTCATGTCGGTAGGGTATGGTTCGCATGGTGGTTATTTCCCATACCAAATAGTAACGTTATATGGCCGCAATTTCGTTCGCCTTTGGAATGGGATGTCTTTGCTGTATCTACCTATGGGACAGTCTCCGTGCTTTTCTGGTATATGGGTATGATTCCAGATTTAGCTGTTTTGCGTGATCGTGCTGTGCAAAGACTAAAAAAGGATGCCTATGAAGGCGCGGGTGCGTTAGCCAAAGGTATGGATTATTTTCGTAAGAATCTCTACGCGATTTTTGCAATGGGATGGCGTAACGCAGGTAATCATTGGCGTAACTACGAAATGGCATACTTAGTACTCGCAGGTTTGTCTACTCCACTTGTCCTTTCTGTCCATACCATCGTTTCTTTCGATTTTGCTCTAGCTGTACTACCAGGTTGGCATACTACTATTTTTCCTCCTTACTTTGTCGCAGGTGCAATTTTTTCAGGGTTTGGTATGGTTCTTACTCTGATGTTGCCCCTTCGTGCACTATATGGATTACATGATTTGATCACACAGCGGCATATTGATAATATGTGTAAGATATGCTTAGGTACCGGCTCCATTGTTGGTTATGCGTATATCATGGAGTTCTTCATTGCTTGGTACGGTGCGAATCCATACGAGAGCTATGCCTTTATCAATCGAGCTTTTGGCCAATATTGGTGGGCATATCTAATGATGTTCAGCTGTAATGTTTTTACTCCGCAGTTGTTTTGGTTTAAAAAGGTGCGTAAAAATGCTGCTCTTGTCTGGATAATGTCGATCTTCATTAATGTAGGGATGTGGTTTGAGCGTTTTGTTATTACAGTCACATCGCTGGCTAATGATTTTCTGCCTTCTAGTTGGGGATATTATTCTCCCACTATTGTCGATATACTTACATTTTTTGGTACGTTTGGTCTTTTTTCAGTACTTTTTCTTCTATTCTTACGCTTCCTGCCTCTAATGCCGATTGCTGAAGTAAAATTTGTTATGCCTGCTGCTGACCCACATGGCCATTCTAAAGATAGACAAGGGGGTACACACTAATGTCTGAAAAATACGGAATTATTGCATCTTTTCCTGATACTCCTTCTTTTTTTCATGCGGCGGAAAAAGTGAGAGATGCTGGTTATAAAAAATGGGACACTTACTCATCGTTTCCGGTACATGGTATGCCAGAAGCACAAGGGCAACCTCGTTCTAAAGTTCCAGTCTTCACATTTATTGGAGGCATAACTGGCTTTTTTTTAGGTCTTATTATGGTCTGGTATATGAATGCATTTGACTACCCTTTAATTATTCGTGGCCAACCATTTTTTAGTCCAGTTTTTCCGTTTCCCATAATGTATGAACTAACAATTCTCCTCGCTGCTTTCGGTACTTTAGGAGGAATGTTTGTCACTAATTTACTGCCACAGCATTACAGCCCACTTTTTAATAGTGACAAGTTTCTAGAAGTTTCAGGTGACAGACTAGTGATAGCTATTGAATCTGTTGATAGTCAATATGACCCTATAGCAACGCGCCTTTTCTTAGAGGAAATTGGTGGAACAGATATAGAGGAGGTTTCTACTTAGGATACTATTATGCGTATATTTTTTGCTATTTTTATTTTTGCTATAGTTACAGTTGTATCTATTCTTGGGTTCCGAGGTTCACTCAGTACAAAACCTCCCCTGGAGGTCTTCCCTGACATGGACCGACAGGCTCGTTATAAGCCACAAGCTGAAAACAGTTTTTTCGATGACGGGCGCAACGATCGTCCAATACCATCGGGAGCAGTTGCTCGTGGTAATTATTTAAATTACAATGAAGTTTTTTCTGAGGATTTCGTTGATCTACGCTTGGGAGATGTGGCCTATAACAAAGGTAAGCATGCTGATGACACTTTTGTACAGACTTTGCCAACAGAAGTCACTTATGCGAATATGGAGCATGGTAGACTAAAATATGAGATTTTTTGCGTATCATGTCATGGTGCTGCTGGTGATGGAAATGGCGTGACTAAGCCATATGGAGTCCTTGCAGCTAGTTACCATGATGATCGACTTAGAAATGAATCAGATGGTTATATTTATGATGTAATCATGAATGGAAAAGGTTTGATGTATGGTCTTAGTGATCGTTTGTCAGCAGATGAAGCATGGTCAATCGTACTTTATTTTCGAGCTCTGCAATTTTCACAAAACGCTAGCGTAGAAGAATTAACACCTGCGCAACGCGACCTTTTAGGTATATAACGTAATGAATGTTAATATATTTCATACTAAATCTAGTAAAATTGGCACCATAGCACTTATTGTTGGACTAATCGGTACTGCTGTATCACTTTTTGGTTTTAAACAGGGTTGGAATGTCAGCGAAGTGCGTCCTATTTTAAGCTGGCTTATAGCAATAGGATTTTGGCTTTCTATACTTGTTGGAATGCTTTTTCTAATCCAAATATGGTGGGTGTTTCACGCTCGATGGCCAACTATCATACGTCGTCAGTGTGAACACTGCATAGCTGCATTCCCATATCTGTTTATTCTTTTTCTACCTTTATTAGCAATTCCTTTATTTCACGATAATCCAGGCCTATTATGGAAGTGGATGAGTGGACACAATGAACTGCCTGGACACGGTACTGTAGCTGAGGATCCTCTTTACGTTTGGAAGTCACCTTTCCTTAATATACCTTTTTTTATAGCGCGAGCTATTGCTATCTTTGCAGTGTTTATCGGAATCTCTACTATTTTGCGTAAGTGGTCTTTCGATACTGATTTATCAGGCAATGCCAATAACACGCATTGGTCACGCCGTCTATCTTCTGTAGGTATATTCTTATGTGCCATCGGAGCAACGTGTGCTTCAATTGACTGGTTTAAATCCCTAGAATATCATTGGTTTTCTACAATGTATGGAGTCTGGTTTTTTTCTGCTTGTATACGTGCGGCACTAGCTTCGATTATAATTCTATGCGTTATTCTAGCGACAAAAGGTTACTTAAAGGGAATACTAAAGCAGTCTCATAGATACGACATATCTTGCATGATGCTAGCATTTACTGTCTTTTGGGCATATATAAGTTTTTCCCAGTATTTCCTAATATATAGTGCTAATATCCCCGAAGAAACCTTTTGGTACAATATTCGTGAGAAAAATTATGATGGAGAATTAAACAGTTGGTGGTGGGTCAGTATGGGTTTAATTTTTGGTCATTTCTTAATCCCATTCCTCTTATTACTTTGGTACAAAACCAAGGTCGTTATTTGGCGCACAGTAGGTATTTCTATATGGATTTTATTATTTCATATCCTTGATCTTTATTGGAATATACTACCGGGCAAACTGGTAGTTCCTGATGATGGGGCTGGCTATCTAGTAAGACAGTTCACTTTTGCTCCTTATGATTTTACGGCATTCATTGGAATAGGTGGATTCTGTATTTTCGCAATGTGTCGTAGTATGCAGAAGGCTGAACCCATTCCTGTACGTGATCCGAACATATTAGAGTCATTAAACTATTCTGAGTAATCCAAATGTCTAAAACATCTATATCTAAAAGTAATTTTCTATTTACTATTTTGGGTAGCCTAGGTGCAATACTTATATTCGCACTAATTCTTTTCTTAGCTTATTTACCTAACAGACCTGATCCGGTTGATTCTGCAGTTGTGGCTGACCGTCAAGCTAAAGCGGATGAATCTCGAGCTGCTGGTATAAAGAAACTTAGCAGTTTGGAGTTAATTGACTCTAATACAGGTATTGTTCGTATTCCAATAGAAGACGCTATGCGTTATACTGTCGAAATGTATAAGACAAAAAAAGTAACACCTAGTTTAGGTGAAACTAAAGTAGTTTCAGATTTGGCTAATGAAACTGCTGAACAAATAAACGACGTAAATAATCTAGACCTATAGCCACATCATGGACGCAGAAAGCTATACTGATTTAGTTCCACTAATTTTCATCGCTGTAGTTTTTTTTACAGTAGCTGTTGGTGCTTTGTATTGGAGCTCTAAAAGAGGTCAGCTACGCGACTTTGATAAACAAGCTAGAACGATATTTACTGATGAAGAACCCGAGGGGGAAGTGTCAGATTCATTTCCAGAAAAAAAATAAGAGGGCAGAAGTTACTTACGAAACAACTAATTTCTCCTAGATCACAGTTAAAATATTATAATTTTAAGTTTTTAAATTAACCAATTATAATGCCGGAATCATACAATTATAATCCTTACAGTTCTCCAAGTGATGCTGTAAAGGCTGAGCTTAGCGAAATTGATGCTTCAATTCGAGCGGCAGCAATTTTTTTTGTTATATCTGCAATAGGCTGGCTAATGTTGGGTACTGTTTTTGCATTATTGGCGGCGGTTAAGTCTCACTCGCCTGACTTTGCAGATGCTTATGAGTTTCTAACATTCGGTCGTGTTCGTTCTGCACACCTCAATGCTATGGCTTTGGGTTGGGCTAGTAATATAATTTTTGCAGTAGGGTTGTGGATCATGGCCAGGCTTTGCCGAGCACCTATCCAACATAAAGGGATTTTGCTGATTGCAGGAATATTCTGGAATATCGGCCTAACTGTAGGGGTATTCGGTATTTTAGGAGGTGATATGACCTCAGTAGAGTGGTTGGAAATTCCACGATATGCTACTCCGCTTTTAGCTTTTTCTTATACATTAATCGGAGTATGGGGAGTCATCGCATTTCGTTTTCGCAAGGGTGACCATGTCTACGTCTCCCAATGGTACATCCTGGCAGCACTGTTTTGGTTCCCATGGCTGTATATAGTTGCTCAAGTAATGATCATTTGGTTCCCAGTACGAGGAGTTGTACAATCAGTAACTAACTGGTGGTTCGCTCATAATGTGTTGGGGCTTTGGTTTACGCCGATGGCGCTAGCGACAGCTTACTACCTTATCCCTAAAGTACTGGGACGTCCGATCTATTCTTACTATCTTTCAGTACTTGGCTTCTGGTCGTTGGCAATCTTTTATAATTGGGCAGGTATTCACCACCTCATAGGTGGTCCGATACCAGTTTGGCTTATTTCTGCTGGCATAGTCGCATCTGTGATGATGGTCATCCCTGTTATAGTAGTTGGTATTAATCACCATATGTCTATATTAGGGATGCATAAACAAGTATGGCGTAGTCCGACGCTTCGATTCGTAGTTTTTGGAGCTATATCATATACCTTAGTTAGTCTTATTGGTTCTTCGATGGCACTACGTACTGTAAATGAGATTACACACTTCACACATTTTACCGTTGGTCACGCTCATCATGGGGTCTATGCCTTTTTTACCATGATTATGTTCGGTGGTGTTTACTATATGATGCCACGCCTACTTAAGTGCGAGTGGCCATCAGCCGGTCTCATTAAACTCCATTTCTGGGGAAGTGCTATTGGCATCACAATTATGGTAGTTGCCCTCCAGGTTGGTGGTTGGATTCAAGGCATGGAAATAAAGAATGCAGAAATTCCTTTTCTTGAAATAGTACAAAATACAATTCCTTGGCTCAAAGCTCGATCTGTATCAGGTATTTTTCTAACAGCTGGACATTGCGCTTTCGCTCTAAACTTTTTCTGGATGCTTTTTGCTGCTGGTGCGCTACGGGCAAAAGAAGGTCCCACTCTTTTTGTTAATAAAGAGAAGGAGAACAGTTTGGTTTTATGAAAAACTTACCTTTACTTTTTTGCGGTATATTTTTCGCCTTAGCATTTTCGTTTGTTGGTTTAATTCTTACAAGTCATATTCAGTTGGGTAGTTTGACTCAAACTACAGAGGCTCTTGTTCCTTCTGATGATGACCCAACTAAGATGGTAGTAGTTGAAGGTGATCCACTTTATCCTTCAAAATCAGTAGGACTGGCGCAGCAAGGCAAACTGGAATATATTTCTTTAGGGTGTATGTATTGCCATAGTCAACAAATACGTCGCGCTGATTTTGGTGCCGATATAGACCGTGGATGGGGACCTAGACAATCTGTTGCACGTGATTACATCATGCAAGACCGCGTTCTTCTTGGTACAATGCGTACAGGGCCAGATTTAACCCATTTGGGCGGTAGATACGCTGGTGATGCAGGACGAGATTGGAACCACCTACATCTTTATAATCCTCAGATTGTTTCTAAAGGCTCTACGATGCCACCATTTGCTTTTCTTTATGAGACACATAAAATAAAAAATAATGTTTCTAAAGATGCACTAGTGTTTCCTCCTGGATCTAAATATGGTCCTAAGGAAGGATATGAGGTAATACCGACTCGACGAGCAGTAGCTTTAGTAGAATATTTATTAAGCTTAAAAATCAACTACAGTTTACCAGAGGCTATTATTCCAGAATGATTAGTAAAAGTGACGATACCAATAATTCTAGCTCAGAAAGTCTTGGATCGATGGAGCGGGCTGTTATGCAAGATGAGCAAGTTCAGGATGTTCATGCGCAACTAATGCGTGAAAAGGAAGAACCTGTAGAGGGTTTTTCCCCGGTACCTATTGTCCTCATGTTCTTTTTTGCAGCTTTATGTTTTTGGGGTGGAGTATACCTAGTAGAACATTCAGGTGGTTATCGATGGGATGCGTATTCCCCTGATTTTGATCCCACTGCAGATGCCCCTAAACCAGTAGAAATATCTTTATTTGATCGTGGTGCTAAAATATACCGTAATCAATGTGCCCAGTGCCATCAAGCCTCCGGTAATGGTGTAGCGGGAGTTTACCCTCCATTAGTAGCATCTAGTTGGGTGACAGGTCATCCTGAAGTTGTAGCTCGTATTTTGATTAATGGGCTTAATGGTCCAATGATCGTAAATGGTAAATCATACAATGGTAATATGCCCGCTTTCGGTCCAGGTGGTTTAGGCTTAAAAGAAAAAGATATTGCTGGGGTAATAACTTATATTCGCCAAGAGTGGGGTAATGCAGCGCCTGAAATGTCAGAGCAAATGATCGCTGAGTATTCTTCAAAATATAACAGCAGATCAACACCTTGGTCTTCTAACGAACTGAAGCAAGACTTAGGTCCTATCCCTGAAGCTGTACCGACCGATGACAATACTTTAGACGCTGAAGAAACAGCCGAACTTTAGTGTAATTGCGTAGCTAAGACCACGCGAGCTCTATTAAATTCACTAATTTCTGTGGTGGACGTACGCATTTTCTCTCTCTGTCAATAAAAGCGTGGCTAGATTTTCCAGTAGCTAAAATTTCATTATCTCTAATTACTTCGTATTCAAAGTGAATACGCGCTCGTGGCTTTTTTGTCATAATGATGTGAATATCTAGAATATCATCAAATCGTGCAGGAATCTTGTATTCTACACTAATGTTTAAGACAGGAAGATATAAGCCTTGTTTTTCGATCTCACGATAGGGCAAGCCTATTTGATCGAGCATGTTTATCCTAGCTGTTTCAAACCATACGAGATAGTTTGCATGATATACGATATCCATGCGATCAGTCTCAGCGTATCGTACACGGATATTATTTGATGTATTAATCATAATTCTGTATTATTTATATTTTAATAAAATAGGATATAAATTTGGAAAGTTCTAAAAATTAATATATACAACTTTGTTATTAGTAGTTGAATATCTGATAGAGATTTGGCAGATTTTTAAATGTAGCTGCTGCACCTGCATCTTTTAATTCTGCTTCGTCGTGTGCTCCTGTTGCAACACAGTAGGCTACAAGTCCAGCATTTTGAGCAACATTTACATCTGTAGGTGAGTCGCCAATAACTATAATGTTACTATAACTTACTTTTAATAGGTTAATGACGTGTTCAGTAAGTCTACGATCAGGCTTGTTCCATCTGGTATCTGAACTTCCAATGCATGTGGAGATATATTTAGAAAATCCGGAAAATTTACTTACTTTTCGTGCAGTATTTCCGTCTTTATTAGTAATAATAGCTTGAGGGATTCTAGCATTGTGGGCGCTTTTTATACATTCAATAGCGCCCGATAAAACAACCATTCCATCAAACATAATCTTAGGAAATTTGTTACGAAAAATCTTACAGGCCTCTTCCATATCTTTATCCTCTATAAATACCTCCATAGTTGAAGCTAATGTCCTACCTAAACTACGTTTAATAATATTACTATCAGGCGTAGAATATCCCAGACTTGTTATTGTATGCGTATAGCACTCAATTATCGGAATTGTCTGATCGATGAGAGTTCCATCTAAATCCCAAAGGACTGCACTAGGACACATAAGGATTTTATCAGTGGGCATATAAAATTATTTGTTTAATCTTTTGTAGGATTGAGCTTAAAAACCTGCTCTCCGAGTTCGTAAAGATTTTTATAGATCTTGTTCTTATCTGCGTACTTCGCGAGTTCTTCATAGCTATGACTACCTGTTGAGACTAAGTAATATTTCATACAACCCGCTTCTGCCGCATCTATATCATATGGTGAATCCCCGATCATTATTACTTCCTCTGAGGTACAATCCATTTTCTCTAAAGCATAAGCAGTAAAAATAGGATTAGGTTTTCTGTAAGGACAATCAGGCTCACCAGTACCTATAATTTCACTAAAATAAGTGGCCAATTTTAATTTTTCTAGAACTATTTGGCTATATTTAGTATACTTATTAGTAAATACTCCAAGTTTGTTCCCTTTTTCATAAAGTGATTTTAAAAGCCATTCTGTGCCAGATAGGGCAAATAAACCATCAAATATATTCTTTTCAAAATAAGAGCAGAATATCGGTTCGGCTAAAGAGACTTTTTCATTTCCACAAAGTTTTCCTAACGTGACCGGGAGAGACTCACCAACTGCATTCCTGACTGTACTGTAGTTACTTTCTGGGAGGCCCAGAGTACGTTGTGTATGTATTACACTCTTTGTGATTGTAGTGAAGTGATCTATTAAAGTTCCGTCTAAATCAAATAGGATATGTTGCATTAAATTACATTTTATAATTAAGATAATATATATAAATTATAATTTTAAAATATATATGAAAATAGTAACCATTTCTAATTGTAAGCAATATGTTGCCGACGATAAGTCTGTGGCAACAGAGTTTATAGGTCCATGTAGCTCTAACTTAAAAAATTTTAGTGTGGCAAGTATTACTATACCTCCTGGTGAAACTGTAAAAAAACATTACCATATATTAAGTGAGGAATCCTACCAAATTATCGAAGGCTCAGGAATAATGCACTTAGACGATGAAGAAAGATTGATTTCTGCTGGGCAAGCCGTGGCGATTGAACCTGGTAAGTGGCACTCTATTAGAAATAACACTAATTCCGACTTATTAATGTGTGTAACTTGTTCGCCACCTTGGACAATGGAGGACCAAATTTTTGAGTTTTAGCAGTGTTAGTAAAGGTGCAGCCTATGTAGCTATTAGTGGTATATGCTGGGGTTTTCACGGTGTAATGATTAAATATGCTTTGGGACTTGGCGCTTCTTTTATGCAAATATTTTTAGTGGAAGTATCGTTTGCTTGTGTCTTTTTTTCCTTATTTTGGTCTAAGTTTTTTAAGCACATACGACCATCTGGCTTTTATCAATGGTTTAGATTGATAATTATAGGCTTAGCAACAGTTGGTGTTGGTTATTTTCTTTTTCTATCCTATAGTTTAGGACCAGTTGCTATTCCTGCTACGTTAATGTTTCTTTATTTACCAATTGTCTATGGGCAATCTCTAATAAGAAAGGACGAGCATTTATCTTTTATTAAAACTATAGCTATATTGTCTGTACTTTTTGGTGCTGCTTTGACCACTCAGATTCTTACTAAATTTAATGAAACAAACATCTTAGCATCAGTTATTACAGCCACTTGCGCGTCTTTATGTTATGCTATTGTATTTATCTTAACTCCTAACATTGGAAAATATGCCTCTGCTGAATTTCGATCTTTTACGGTATCTGGAATTGGTTTTTTAGGCTGTATTACTATTTTATATTTTGAGCCACATTTGTGGTATGATCTTGGAGATAATAGTTTTAAGTTTTATATTTTTTCTATTTTACTAGGAATAGTGGGTCAAACGATGCCAGTTATTTTTTTAATGAAAGGATTACCCTTAACTGGAAGTAGTCTAGGAGGAGTCGTAGCATCAATAGAGTTACCAATAGCTGTTTTCAGTGCTTTTATTCTGCTTGGAGAGTCTCTCAATTTATTTAAAGTTATAGGTGTTTTTCTCGTTCTTTTAGGAATAATAACTTATAATTTAGCAGATAATTTTAACGTGGGTCGTAATTCACAAATCAATTAGTTTTCAGATGAGTGTGGTTAGCTTAAACCAACTAAATAAATTCGATAATATAAAATATGCTAGCGCCTTGAGAGGTGTATACGAGCATTCTCCGTGGGTTATTGAAGAAACATTAAATCACCGTCCATTTAATACGGTTGAGGAATTACATAAAATATGTGTTTCATTAATTAATAATGCATCTCTTGATACCCAATTGGCATTAATTAGAGCTCACCCTGATTTAGCGGCAAAATTAGAGCAACTTCCAAATTTGACAAGATTTTCACAGGAAGAACAGACCAAAGCTGGGTTTTCTTCGTTACCACTTTTTGTTATCGATCAATTAAGAAACGAATTAGTCCGTTACAGGAAACGTTTTGGACATCCTTTTATATTATGCCTTGCAGAGAATTCTGTTGTCGATGTTTTGCCCATTTTAAAAAAGCGCATACAGTCAGACTTAGATTTAGAAAGGGTATCTTGTCTCTTTGAAATTACACGTATTGGATGGCATCGTCTGTGCTCTATATTAAATATCACAAATGCGTAAATTTTATTATGAATGCTAAACTTACTACTCACGTTCTAGATACATACCATGGTAAACCCGCATCCGGAGTTATGTGGACTTTAGAGTTTGAAAAATCAAAGGGAAATTGGCATCAAATATCTTCTGGAACAACTAATGAGGGTGGTAGATCTAGTGAAGCTATTATTTCAGGTGAGGCTTTAATTACAGGTAGCTATCGGCTTAGCTTTGATATAGCTAGTTATTTCTCGAGAATGAGTGTGCAACTCTCCGATCCTCCCTTCTTAGACCAGGTAGTATTACAAGTAAACTTAGTTAAAGGGGAGAGCTATCACGTACCTTTGCTTTGTTCTCCTTGGAGTTATTCAACATATCGCGGGAGTTAATTGAATGGATTTGCTCGAAATCGCTACACAATCAGCAGGTGAACGTTTGATAAAACGTCTGGCTATAATGCGTAGAATTTCACAAAGAAATGATTGGATCGAGCGTACAATATTCTCACCAGCTGCTGAAGAGGCTGCTTATAAGTTAAAAAACTGGATGGCTGCTGCAGGCATGGAAACATTTTATGATCCATTAACCAATGTGTACGGACAAATATCATTTTCAAAAAACGGAACAGAGGCCCCCCGTATACATTTAGGGTCGCATTATGATACTGTTGTTAATGCTGGAGCATTTGATGGAATTTTGGGTGTTTTAATTGGAATTGCCGTAGCTGAAGTTATCTCTGAATCAAAACATCCTTTTAACCATAATCTATCAGTTTTAGCATTCAGTGATGAGGAAGGTGTGCGTTTTAATACTACATTTTTGGGTAGTGCATATTTAAGTGGTCAGTTTGAAGAAGAATGGCTTCATAAAGAAGATGAATATGGAAAGACGCTTGGAGAGTGGTTAGTTGATCGTGCAGAATCAGTTGATACTATTCTAAATGCACATCAAAGTCCTTACATACGACCCCAAGATTTGTTTTTGGAAGCTCATATTGAACAGGGTCCTGTCTTAGAAAATTCAAATATTGCATTGGGCGTGTTTACGAACATAGCAGCTCAAATTCGCTCAGAAATAATTTTAGACGGTTGTGCAGGGCATGCGGGTACTATCCCTGCAAGTTTACGAAAAGACCCGTTGCCTGTAGCAAGTGAAATGATTTTGGCTGTTAATCAATTATGCAAAAGTGATGAGAGTATAAGAGCTACTGTTGGCCACCTGGAGGTGATACCAAATGCTAGTAATGTTATACCAGGTAGGGTAAAGTTTTCAATTGATATGCGTTATCCAAATCTGAAAGGTTTAAGACAGATACATGATAAACTAAGTAAACAAATAAAATCCATAGCGAAACTAACAAATCTGAAATTTGAGTATAACTTAGTTCATGAGGCTAGAGATGCCAAATTAGATGAAAAACTTACCGATATATTGTCCGAAAGTTGTGATATTATACAGGGTAGTTCTATTCGTATGTTTAGTGGAGCTGGTCATGATAGTATGAAAGTAGCGCAAATATGTCCTACAAGTATGCTAGCTGTGCGTTGCAAAGACGGACTCAGTCATCATCCTGACGAATTTGCTTCAAATGCTGATTGTATACTTGCTTTTAAAGCTATGCTACAGTCCGTACTCACTATAGATATTAATTGTTAGTGTCATGTTTGATACAATAATTAGAAATGTTCGAATCATTAAAGATGACGCATGGAAATTTGTGGATTTGGGAATAATTGATGAAAGATTTGCTGAAATTTCTCCCACTGTAACAGGATCTGCAAGAAATGAAGTAGATGGTGATTGTGCGTATTGTCTACCTGGATCGATAGATCTTCATGTTCATTTTAATGAACCTGGGCGTTCGCACTGGGAAGGTTTTAAGACTGGTAGCGCTGCTGCTAGCGCAGCAGGAATAACTTACTTGGCTGAAATGCCTCTAAACAGTATACCGTCAACAACTAGTGTAGATGCTTTCAAGACTAAGCTATCAGCTATAAATAATAAGTCATATTTGGATTTTGGGCTATGGGGTGGGGTAGTGCCTGGAAATGTTAATGATTTAGAACCTCTTGCAGAAGCTGGAGTCATCGGTTTCAAAGCCTTTATGGCTCCTAGTGGTAATGATGATTTTGAAAATTCAGATAATTCTACATTACGTGAAGCTATGTTTCGAATTGCGCAAACAGGTCGACGTCTAGCTTTACATGCAGAAGACAAGGTAGTGTTAAATCGCGCTTCAAAGCGCTTAAAAAGAACAGTTTCTGCATTTGACTGGGATGCTTCTAGGCCTGTTGAAGCTGAAATTAGCGCTACTAAAACTGCAATCGAATTGTCTGTAGAAACAGGATGCCCGATAACTATTGTGCATGTCAGCTCAGTTGAAGTTTTAAATTTAATACAGAATGCTAAACGTCAAGGAGTAGATATTACATGTGAGACGTGTCCGCACTATTTGTTATTTTCAAGAGTAGATGCTGACAGTATTGGTGCAGACGCTAAGTGCGCGCCGCCATTGCGTTCTAAGGCTCGAATGAGAGCAATGGAGGAAGCAGTCTTTGATAATTTAATTGACACTATAGGATCTGATCATTCCCCAAGCCCTCCTGAAATGAAGAGGGATAAACCATTTTTTGATGCTTGGGGAGGTATAGCAGGTATACAACATGGATATCCTTTGCTGCTTAGCCGCTATGGGATGGATATATTACCTCGTATAAAATTAATGCAGAGACTTTGTTGTGAAAATCCAGCAAAAGTAATAAATTTAAAATTAAAAGGGTCATTATGTGTAAATAATGATGCTGATTTTACTCTGATTAAAAGCTCAGGATCCACCTCAGTAATAGAAGAAAGTTCTTTGTTAACAAGACACCAACGTTCAGCATATATCGGTGCTGAAATTAATATAGAATTAGCC
>CACKVQ010000012.1 GCA_902603705.1 Puniceicoccaceae bacterium | reverse complement strand
GGTGTAGAAAAAACTAATCT
This sequence comes from Puniceicoccaceae bacterium, assembly GCA_902603705.1. GTDB lineage: Bacteria > Verrucomicrobiota > Verrucomicrobiia > Opitutales > Coraliomargaritaceae > Thalassobacterium. The sequence continues at coordinate 39,846 of CACKVQ010000012.1, read as the reverse complement.
ATACTACTCCGTGCCAGGACATTTGCCCTTTGAAACTGAAGAAGAAGCAGTCAGTTATGTGATGAAGCATCATATCGATTTATTCTTTGAAAAAGAAGAGATCGAAATTGATCCGCCCAAGGGCAGCTTTCTTATGGTCAACCGTTGTACGATAACCGGCGAGCTATTAGGACCACCTAATTATCATCGTTATCAAGAATTTCTACAGCGTCACTTTACCACACGAATCAATGGCATGTCCTTCGAACGATTCAGCTCCAAAATTGAAAGTCTAAAAGAACAAGAGCAAATTGATGCATGGCTAGAATCAATGAAGAAAGCTACTCGCTATATTGTAAAGGATTCACAAAAAATCGAAAAAATATCTTTTGAAACACTCGGTAGTGCCCGTGAATATCTATTGAATAATCATAAGGATAAGGTCGTCGGTTCAAATGAAAGTATACGTTTTGCAGGGCGTGATATAGAACGTCTACCTAAGGGCAATATACGGCGCTCAGTAGAGGCCTACGTCGAACGGCAAAAGCACTTTCCACTCGACACAGCCAATAATATTCGTGGTCGTCTGCGTCGCCAGAAATTTGCCGTTTATAAAAAAGGAACAAAAGGCGTATCATTCGTCTGCGCTGTAAAAAGAAAATTTCGCGACAGTACAAGCGTGTTTACTGATTCGATACGTGACCTGATCAATTTCATTGAAAAACATCCGGATTTACCTGCTTCAAAACTACCCAAAGATTATATTGGTGTAGATACAGAGAAACAGAATCCTGAAAAACTTAAAGTGACCGAAGCTGAAGTTGAGGCTGCCGCAAAAGTTAAGTCTCAAGCCAAAGCAGAATCTGAAGCCAATTCGGAGGCCGATAGTATAGTGGCAGACGAAATTCAAACAGAAGTTACCACTTCTAAAGAAAATACACCTAAAATAATTGAAAACGCACAAGCTTCAACCGAGGCGACACCCAAGAGCATTTTAAGCAAAGAAGAGGAGCTTAAGCTTCGCCAATTGATGCTAGATCTTCGCTGGTTGATCACCGAGGGATACGTCACTGAATACGGCGACGGGCGCCTGTTTGCTCCCCCTCCAATGCCAGTTCCAAAACCGAAGGTTCAAATGATAAAGGAAACGACTGAAAAAGAAGTTTCTAAATCTCAGACTACGATTCAAAGTAAAATAGAGCCTGAGATAATTAATTCGGAGCTCAAAACAACTAATATTATAAAGGATATTAATATTGATAGTACCAATATTGGGGCAGAGTCTGAAGCTGAAACAGAAACTGACACCAATATATTACCTAAAAATGATGTGCCCGTTGAGGGAGAAAAGTAATCTTTATCAGGGCGCAATAACTCAGCGCTAATTACTTAAGAATTATGCGCCCTAGCATTGCTCCTGTAGGTACGCACAAGGTGGCGAGTTATGTCGGATAAGCTACGCTGATCAGTGCTAATAGAAGCTCCACAAGACATGTAAATAGGTTCGCGTTCCTTTAAGAGTGATCGAATTTCAGCTTCGGGATCGTCCACGTCAAGTAGAGGACGATTTTTATTACGTTTTGTACGTTCTATAATACTTTCCAAAGAAGCAAAAAGACAAATAACTACCCCCTTGGCCTTAAGTAATTCCTTCATCCCTTCTTGTATGACGAGTCCACCACCACAGGAGATAACGCAACCCGAATCTGGATGACCACTATCTATGAATTGACGCTCAAGCTTACGGAAATAGGCCTCGCCATAAGTAGAAAATATTTCGGAAATTCGAGAGCACTGCTCTTTTTCTATTTGATGATCCGAATCAATAAACTGGTACCCTAATTCGCGAGCAACACGGCGACCTATAGACGACTTACCTACCCCCATAAAACCAACGAGGTAAAGATTAGTATTATTTTTAGTTACATTTTTCAAGTAACTGATACTGCTAAGAAATTTAAGGGCTGTGCGAACATAAAATAAAGGATTCTTTATTTAACTTTGCCAACTAGGTGACCAGCAACTAGTGCGCCCTCCAACTTTTGCCCTACTAAGAGGTTTACCGGTCTGTGGGCAAATACCACCAGACTTCCATCTATGGTTGAAGAGCCAATTTTCAGGGGGCCTACCCCAGTCTGAGCCGATCACACGGATAGCATCTTCAGAAACTTCGCGGATTCGTTTGTAGAGTTCTATTCGCTCGCGCATATTGATTTTACCGCATTTTCTAAATGGCAGAATACGGCTTCTCCACAGAATCTCGTCGGCCATCCAATTACCGACTCCCGGAAAGAATTCCTGTACCAAAAGAACCGCTTTGACCGGAGACTTCGTACGCCTGTTAAAATATGCATCCACCCGCTCGAAGTTATACTCGGGAGATAAAATTTCAGGCGGACGATGAGCCCACCAGTCAGGCTGCAGATAGTGATTGGAGTACAAGATACGACCAAACATACGCGCATCGGAAAAGACCAGCGATAGGTTGCTATCCATTCTTATTATCAAGTGATCATGTTTAGCTGGTAGCTCACCTGCTTGTAACACTTGCATCCTTCCTGTCATACCCAGATGCACACCAAGCCAATGGCTATCCCCAAAACGCAAACATAACTGCTTCCCATGCACTAGAGACTCTATAAATTTTTCATGGACTAAGTTTTGCTTGAGCGCTGCACAATCTAGGCCTCTAAATACGCGTTTATCTGAATTTAGATGAACACTAGTAACAGTTTGGTTCAAAGCAGGTAGCCACTGTTTTCGGTAATACTCAACTTCAGCTAGTTCGGGCATCTAATGAATCATCAGCTTGGCTTTTTATAAATTTTGTTACTAAGACAATATGTGTGTTGTAGCTATACTTTAATACACTTGAAATAATATTATACAATTTATGAATAAGGCAAAGATTATAGATTGTCACACGCATGCTTATCCCGATGAAGTCGCATCTAACCCGCATGCCTGGGCTAATGAGCGTGGGGAACAATATTGGGCAAAGCTGGTAGCCCCAAAGGGAAGAAAGAACATACAAGGCTGGAATGATGTGGCTCAAATGTTAGCAGCAATGGATGCTGCAGAGGTCGACGAAGCTGTCCTATTAGGATGGTACTGGACGAAAGAATCTACTTGCCGCTGGCATAATCAAGTAATGGCCAATTGGATTAGACACGCACCCGGCCGCTTTAACGCTTTTGCATCAATCTATCCAAATACTAATGTAATTGACCAACTAGAAACTGCGAAAAAATTGGGCTTTGTTGGTGTAGGCGAACTACACATCGGCGTACAGGGTTACGAAGAATCGCCCACACATTGGAGAACAATGGCCAAGTGGTGTGCAGAATCAAATTGGCCGATTAATTTTCACGTCACCGATGCATCAATACGCATGCCACCTAGTGCTGTTCAGACACCACTACAAACATTCATAAAAATAGCTCAGCAAGAGCCTCAATTAAAAATGATTTTAGCCCATTTGGGGGGGCAAATCGCTCATTTAGAAAAAAATACCAAAATGCGAGAGATTTTGAAAAATGTCTATTACGACTCTGCAGCTAGTCCTTTACTTTATGATATGAGTATCTTTAAGCAGATGCTTGAAATCGCTGGTCCTAATAAAATACTCTTCGGATCCGACTACCCTCTTAGGCTCTATCCCAGAAAAGGAAAGATTCCCCAGATGACCCCTTTCATTCATTCTATTCGCGAAGAATCAGGACTAACTTACGACCAAACCGTCCGCGTACTTGGAGAGAATTTCAATCAATTATTGCCAAACAGATGGTCGATTAAAACTTAACTAATAGTGTAAAACGCTCCAAGTAAAGGCTTGATGTCAAGCTAATGGCTATTCAATTTACAGAGTTTTTACCTCAATGGTATTAGCAACTCGAATAGTATGGAATAATCTACTTTAAGATTTGTATTACTTATAGGTACATGATAATGGTTTATAAAATTCTAAATCAATTTATGTCCACAAAGCATTCAAATATTACAAGCCGTTGGAATGCCGATTTGATCGATCAAAATTACGAGCATTGGTGTAGTAATCCCGAGATACTTAGTCCGGAATGGCGGACATTTTTCGAAGGATTTGAAATCGGTCAAGATACTGGCGCAGGGCTTCCTGAATTAGATAGCATCAATGATAATAATACCAAAATTGACGCGTCTAAACAATCAAGAGCTATAGGTCTAATCTACGCCTATCGATCGATTGGTCACACAATTGCAGATTTTAATCCCCTAACGAAGGAGAGGCCGTTTAATCCACGGCTTACTTTAGAGCGACTCGGCTTCGACCAATCAGATCTAAAGCGTGTATTTCATACAGGTAATTATCTTGGTGGAAAAGATATGAGTCTGGGCGAGCTAATTGAACGCCTAGAGAAGACATATTGCGATACTGTAGGCGTAGAGTATATACATATACAAGAGACGCCTAAACGCCGTTGGATACAGGCTCGTATTGAACCAGAGTGTTTTATTCCGCGCTTCACAAAAGATGAAAAATGGCGCATCTTGAGAACAATTACGCAAGCGGAGGATTTTGAAAATTTCCTCCAGAATCGTTATGTAGGTCAGAAGCGTTTCTCCCTTGAAGGTGGTGAAACTTTGATCGCTTGTTTAGAAAGTATATTTGAACGCTGTAGCAAAAACTCAGTAGACGAAATTGTCATAGGCATGGCACACAGAGGACGACTCAATGTCTTGGCTAATTTCCTAGGAAAGTCTCTAGAATATATTTTTCGCGAGTTTTCAGAAAACTACGTGCCAGATACAATGCATGGAGGAGGCGATGTAAAGTACCACCTTGGCTTCGAGACCAAGCGCACTACTAGTGATGGCCACGAAGTGGAACTTCGATTGGCTGCCAATCCTAGTCACCTTGAGGCAGTGAATCCAGTCGTAGAAGGTAAAGCGCGAGCGCGGCAACGCTTACGTGGTGACCTCGATCGAAAACGCGTCCTCCCCCTACTCATCCATGGTGATGCCGCTATTGCTGGCCAAGGGATTGTAGCTGAAGTAATAAACTTTTCTCAGTTAAAGGGCTACCGCACAGGTGGTACTATTCATCTGGTCATTAACAATCAGATAGGCTTCACGACCGATCCGTCCGATGCTCGCTCTAGTCGTTACTGTACCGATGTAGCTAAAATAGTCGAAGCACCAATTTTTCACGTCAATGGCAATGACCCACTTGCAGTAATTGCTGTTACTGAAGCTGCTTTCGATTACCGACAGACCTTCGGCTGTGATGTAGTGATCGATATGTATTGTTGGCGCAAACATGGACATAATGAGTCCGACGAGCCAGCCTTCACACAGCCCGTACTTTATAAGACAATTTCAGAGATGCCATTAATCGGCCATGAGCTAGGGAAACGCCTTATTGCTGCAGGCGATTTGACTGAAGCAGAGGTCAAAAAGATTAAGACTGAATACTCACAGAAACTAGATAGGGCTTTTGAAAGCGTAAAAGAAAGTAATAAGTCCGATCCATTTGAAGGATCCAGTGCCAGGACCCAACCATCGTATAGTTTTAAAAACTTTGAAACAAAGGTCTCAAAAGAAGACTTAGTGCTAATAGCAAAACAGCTAACGCACATACCCGATGGCTTTAATGCTAACAAAAAAATCGTTCGGCAACTCGCTACTAAAATAAAGTCGTTTGAAGAGAATAATGGGATTGATTGGGGCATGGGTGAGGCGCTTGCCTTTGGAAGTTTATTACTCGAAGGAACACCTGTTCGCCTTAGCGGCCAAGATTGCGAACGTGGGACATTCAGCCACCGCCACTCAGTCCTATACGACGTGGAAACTAGAGAAAAATATGTTCCTTTACTGGATATTAGGGAAGATCAAGCACAGTTTTGCGTACACAACTCTTTACTATCTGAAGCAGCAGTCTTGGGTTTTGACTACGGCTACTCTCTAGACTACCCTCAAATGCTCTGCATTTGGGAAGCACAGTTTGGCGACTTTGTTAATGGAGCTCAAGTCATCATAGATCAATTTATTACAAGCAGTGAATCCAAATGGGGACGACTAAGTGGCCTTGTAATGCTCCTCCCTCACGGATACGAAGGTCAAGGCCCCGAACATTCCTCCGCCAGACTTGAGCGCTTTCTTCAGGGCTGCGCTGAGAATAATATACAGGTTTGTAATGCAACTACTCCTGCACAATACTTTCACCTAATGCGTCGCCAGATGAAGCGTGAGTTTAAAAAACCACTCATTATAATGGCGCCAAAGAGTCTACTACGCCACAAAAACTGTATTTCCAAAATTGAAGATTTTTGTCAGAATGAGTTCTGGTCGATCCTTGATGATGAAAATGCTCAAAAGAATGATACTACGCGTATCATATTGTGTTCGGGTAAAATTTACTACGACCTAAGCGCATATCGTGAAGAAAAATCTATTAAAGATTCTGCAATAGTACGCGTGGAACAACTCTACCCTCTGCACCGAGATCTTTTGAAGCAAATATTTGCAAGCTATCCACAGGCTAAATCTATAGTCTGGTGCCAAGAAGAACCTAAAAATATGGGTGCTTGGAGCTTCATCGCACCACGTATTTTAGAGACGATCGGAAAATCACCTATCTATGTTGGCCGCAAAGGTTCCGCAAGTCCCGCCGTCGGCTCGCTAGCTGTACATAAATACGAGCAAAAGAAATTAATTGAATCTGCTTTCACAGCCAACTCGGCTCAGTAATGACTACATGCCCAAACTCGTTTAAACTATGGCAAAAGAAGTAATAATCCCCGCGATGGGCGAATCAATTAGCTCTGGAATACTAGCTGCTTGGCACATTAAAGACGGCGACTATGTCGAGAAAGAGCAAATTCTCTATGAACTAGAAACAGACAAAATTACCTCTGAGGCTAGTGCCGAGGTTGCAGGTGTCATTTCAATAAAAGTTCCGGCTGAAGAAGAGGTAGATATTGGCCAAGTAGTCGCCGTGATTGACGAGAGCATTTCAGCTACGCCCGGAAGTGAGGATATCAACAAAAAGGAGGCGCTTACTAGTGATAGCTCTATAGCCGAGGCAGAAATAAATCCTGAATCTAGATCTACTTCTGAAACACAATTTTCGGAACCTACGAGGTTAAATCACCCTCAAACTCTCTCTCCTGCCACCCGAAAAGCAGCCGAAGAAACTGGAGCTGACCTTAGTAGCATCGACGGTAGCGGAAAAGATGGCCGAATAACAAAGAGTGATATTCTAAAAGTATCTACACAGCATCAACTGAAAGAAAATATAGAACAGGTTAAAACTATCTCTATTACTGATGTATCTTCATCGACTGTAACTACTGTTGCACGTCACGAAACTAGAAAAAAGATGTCACCGCTTCGCAAGAAGATTGCTGAGCGATTAGTCGCTGCGACTCAAGAAGCTGCTATGCTTACTACTTTCAATGAAGTGGATATGAGCGCAGTAATAGGACTGCGCAAACAGCACCAAGAAAAATTTACTCAGCGCCATGGTATCAAACTAGGCTTCATGTCATTCTTCACGAAGGCTGTTACACACGCGCTACAAGCAGTACCCCAAGTTAATTCGCGGATCGAAGGAAATGAAGTCGTCACTCAGCACTACTTCGATATAGGTGTAGCAGTGGGCACTGAGAAAGGTCTTATGGTACCAGTAGTTAGAAATTGCGACCAAAAGGGTTTTGCTGAAATAGAAAATGATATTCTTAACTACGCCAATTCAGCACGGGAAGGGAAAATTCAGATGAGCGACCTTCAGGGAGGAGTCTTCACTATATCTAATGGCGGGATTTACGGATCCATGTTGAGCACCCCAATAGTAAATCATCCACAACCTGCCATACTCGGACTGCATAATATTACCGAGCGTGCTATAGTGGTTAAAGGCGAGATTGTAGCACGTCCTATGATGTATCTCGCACTTAGTTACGACCACCGACTCATTGATGGGAAAGAAGCCGTCACATTCCTAGTAAAAGTAAAAGAAGCCATCGAAGACCCAGCGAAATTGATGTTTGGTATCTAGGCTACACCATTCCCAACTATTAATCATCTTTTATTTACATGTCAGAAAATAACTTTGATCTCGTAATTATTGGCTCCGGTCCAGGCGGCTATGTGGCAGCGATTCGCGGATCTCAACTAGGTCTTAAAACAGCTCTTATTGAGAAATATGAACACCTTGGAGGCACTTGCCTCAATGTAGGTTGCATACCAAGTAAAGCACTACTCCACTCAACCGAGATGTATAATTTCGCAGCTCAAAGCGCTGAAGTTCACGGTATAGACCTAACAAATCTATCTATCAGCATAAAAAAATTGATGGCTAAGAAGAACAAAACTGTGAATCAATTGCGTGCTGGAGTGGAGCACTTAATGAAGGCTAATAAAGTCAAAGTCTTTAATGGTCTAGGCATGCTCGCGGGTCTTGGGAAAGTGAGAGTTAAAGAGAAGCATGATGAGACAGTCCTTAACGCAAAGAACATTATTATTGCGACTGGATCTTCTACTATTGAATTGCCTTTTCTAAAATTCGACGCGGAAAGTGTTGTATCAAGCGACCAAGCCATTGCTTTCGATAAAGTACCTAAAAAACTCGTCGTAGTGGGTGCAGGGGCTATAGGCTTGGAGCTTGGATCTGTATGGGCTAGACTCGGATCGCAGGTAGAAATTATTGAATTCCTACCACTCATTGCCCCTGCCTTTGATAAAGACGTATCCAAAATGGCCGAGCGCTTATTTAAAAAGCAAGGACTTAAATTTCACCTAAAAACTAAGGTGACCGGCATTAAGAAAGAAAATGGTAAAGTGATACTTCTAGCCGAAAAAATTGAAAAACAAGTCGAGTTTGAGGCTGACAAAATACTCGTTGCCGTAGGGCGTAGGCCCTACACAGATCACCTTGGTCTTGAAGCTGTGGGAATCGAAACTGACGAAAAAGGTCATATTCCAGTGGATGCACATTTTAAAACATCAACTGAAGGAATCTACGCAATCGGTGACGTGATCCCCGGGCCGATGCTAGCTCATAAAGCGGAAGAAGAAGGCGTGGCTTGTGTAGAGCGCATTGCTGGACAAGCCGGTAATGTGAACTACAATGTCATCCCCAATGTAATATATACCGAACCCGAAATCGCCAGTGTTGGTATGACTGAAACTACTGCTAAGGAATCAGGTATTGAATGTAAGTCAGGCAAGTTCAATCTAGCAGGTAACGGGCGCGCTATCGCGACTGATGCTACAGACGGATTTGTTAAAGTTACTGCATGCGCAAAAACAGACCGCATCCTAGGAGTTCAAGTGATTTGTAAGGGCGCCTCTGAGCTGATTGCTTCGGCGGTAACCCATATGGAATATGGTGGTAGTGCTGAAGATTTAGGGCGCACTATCCACGCCCATCCAACCTTGAGCGAAGCAATGAAAGAAGCAGGGCTAGCTGTCGGCGGGAAAGCATTGCACAGCAGCTAAAGAAATTCGCTAAATAATTACAGTCTTATCTTTGAGACTTAAGACCTTTGGCTAGTTCACGGGCAAAGAAAGGCCCACGGTAAATCCAACCGGTATAGATTTGAACCAGTGAGGCACCTGCATCTATCTTCTCGCACGCGCTTTCCACAGAATCGATCCCGCCAGCCCCTATAATGGGTAATTTACCATCAGTGGACTTATAAATATATTTTATAACATCATTCGATCGCTGACGTAAAAAGCTACCACCGCTAAGACCTCCAGCTTCCCTACTCCTGAAACCTTCTGGGCGTTGAACGGTCGTGTTTGTAGCTATAATCCCGTCATAATTTAAATCCAACAGTACCTCTAATACTTCATCAATCTCCTCAAAGCTTAGATCGGGTGCTATCTTAAGTATAAGAGGGTGCGGGATATGCCCTATACTTTTCGCATAAGAGAGGTTCTCGTCACTAATAATTTGCAGCAATTCTCGTAAAAATGAAGCGCCTTGAAGATCCCGTAGCCCTTGTGTGTTTGGGCTACTTATGTTGACTGCAAAATAGTCTGCCTGCACCGCAAGTTTATGAAAACTAGCTACATAGTCTTCGGCGGCTTCCTCTAGTGGAGTCATTTTTGCCTTTCCTATATTTACTCCTACCGGCATACTACGCTTGGCCTTATCATAATTCTTAGACAACGAATTAAGCATAGCTTGAGCGCCATTATTGTTAAAGCCCATACGATTAATAAGAGCTTTATGTTTGGGGTAACGAAAAAGTCGTGGGCTTGGATTGCCAGGCTGACTTACTGGCGTGACAGTACCAACCTCTGCGTGACCAAATCCTAAAGATTCAATCGCACGAGGAAACTCCCCATCCTTATCCATGCCTGCTGCCAAACCAACACGGTTAGCAAATTCCAGACCGAATAACTTAACTGAATCATTCTCCTTAATTAAATTATAGCTTCGCAAGAGATGACATAAAGGCGTCAATGCACTAATAGTCATAAGAGAATTACGACCAAGGTGGTGAGCTTGCTCCGGATCTAATTTAAAGAGAAATGGTCTGACTATATTTTCATAAATAAATCCCATAATAATACCCAATGTAGTAAACTAGAGTACAAAGATAGTATTTCTGCAAAACAATCATTGAAAATATGAGAAAAATTATGACAAAGCACTTTACAAACGATAATACGGTGGATTTACAAAATGTAAGACAAGTTTCTAACTTAACCTTTTGATCACACAGAGCAGCTTGCTACAATATGTCTAAACCTAAAAATATACTAACTTGGTGCAAAGCCCGATTGGGCGAAGATATGAACTGGTGGGTCCACGAAATAAGTGATCCCGTGCACTGGGACGTGGATGGTCTCGGGATAATTGACCCCCGACAATTTCAGCACTTATTAGATCTACTAGAGCCATTGTCTGATTACGGACTGCGAAATGAACTCGTGGACGATGCTTTTTATTCATTCGGCATTGATAAGGTGGAGAAAGACAAGACAGTCTTACTTAACCGGGTTAAAGACAGTATCTTGGAAAGTGAAGAACCTCTCTTTGCACTTCCTGATGTACTCGATGAAGAAAAGGGTCCCTACGCAGACCTTCTAGATCACGTAAGTAGGCTACGCGTCAAGATGCTAAATGATTTAATTGATTTCTCGCAAAATCTAACTCTCGATGAATTAGAGGAAGAAATTAGGCAATTACAAGGCGAGGACTTCCTAGAAGGGCGTGCCGTGCACTTCTTCTCTGAATTAAATACTATTTTAGAATACGTACCTGCCGGATATAAATTAGACGAGGATGACGACGGAAAACCAGCCTCAGAAGAAGAGGAACTAGAAAAAAACCTCGCGGATGTTGAGACAGATCACGATGAAAAAATTGAAGAAGATGAGACAATGAAGTGGGACGAAGAAGAGGAAGAAGAAGAATATGAAGAGACTACAAAACCACCTGACGAGCATGCCGAGAATTAAATACTCTTTTTTATTTAATCAAATTAGCCTCGTCCTACTGGTCGGGGCTTTTTTACTATGCTAGTTTGCACTTTCAGATTGCTAGAGATAATTGCCTATCCTACTTCATTTTAATAAAATTATATGTTAGAGAATTTAACAGATAAACTAATTAGTTCACTCCGTAATTTGAGGGGTGTTGGCAAGCTAAGCGAAGACAATATATCTGAGGCTCTTAAGGAAGTGCGCCAAGCGCTCCTATCTGCAGACGTAAATTACAAAGTAGCTCGCGATTTTGTAGCTGACATCAAGTCACAGTGTATCGGGCAGGAGGTTCTTAGTTCAGTCACTCCAGGCCAACAGGTCATAAAGATTATCAATGATGAGCTGACCAAGCTATTGGGTGAGGGAGCTACCGAACTCCAAGATAAAAAGCCCTTATGTATTATGATGGTTGGACTTCATGGATCTGGCAAGACTACCAGCAGCGGAAAACTGGCACGCTATCTTTCCAAAAAGCGCGGTTACCATCCAGCCCTAATCGCTTGTGATATCTATCGTCCAGCTGCGATTGATCAACTCGAGAAGCTAGCCAAAGACGAGGGTTGTTTCTTTTACAGTGACCGAGAAGAAAAAGATGTAGTTAAAATTGGGAAGAGAGGTCTAGACGCAGCTAAAAATGCGAATGCTAATTTAATCATCTTAGATACAGCCGGGCGTTTACAAATCGACGAAGATTTAATCGGAGAAATCAAGCGATTAAAAGATACAGTCGAGCCAGATGAAATTTTGCTCGTTGCTGATGCCGCCTTGGGCCAAGAAGCAGTCAATGTAGCTAAACACTTCCATGAAGCGGTCGATTGCACAGGTATAATTTTAACTAAGCTCGACGGTGATGCGCGCGGTGGCGCTGCTCTTTCAATGAAGTCGATATCTAAAGTACCTATTAAATTTATGGGTACCGGGGAAAAAGCAGATGAATTCGAAGTGTTCTACCCCGAACGTATGGCCTCGCGCATTCTCGGCATGGGAGACGTGGTATCACTTGTTGAAAAAGCACAAGACAATCTCGACCAGGAAGAAGCTGAGCAAATGGCCGAAAAGATGCGCAAAGCAGACTTCAATCTAGAAGACTTTCTAAAGCAGATGCAGCAGGTCAAAAAAATGGGTTCCCTCGGCTCTCTCGTTGGCATGATGCCTGGTATGAGCAATGTCCAAGTAGGCGAGGAAGAGGAAAAGAAGATGTCCCGTACAGAAGCTATTATTCTATCTATGACACTGCAAGAGCGCCACAATCCACGGCTACTTCGCGGCAGTCGCTTAAAGCGTATTGCCAATGGTGCAGGCGTACAGGTACGCGATGTAAATGCTCTAATTAAACAATTCACCCAGATGCAAAAGATGATGAGAAAAATGCGTGGAGGCAAAGGACGTAAGATGATGCAAGCAATGCAATCAAAGATGGGAAATACTCCAAATGGATTACCGAAAAATCTACCTGGACTTAAGTAAACTATAGATAGCCCTAATTTATTAGAGTGTATATCAACGACTCTTAACACTTGATGTCATATACGACTTTACACACATTAATGCTATATGAATAGGGAAGTAATTCCAGTCCTTGTAAAAGGTGTAATGCCTACATCAAATGGATGTGCAGTATTCTTGGGTACGGACCAAAAAACCTTTGTTATCTATGTCGATCAAAACATCGGCGAGACTATCCAACGTGCTATTAATGGCGAACAGGCTCAGCGTCCACTCACCCATGACCTCATGCTTACATTGCTAGATGGCCTCTGCGCAGAAGTAGAGCGAGTGGTCATCAATAACGTAGACCAAGGTACATTTCATGCGCGGTTAATCGTTTCTATGGAAAACGAGCTAGGATTTAAGATCATCGAACTCGACGCTAGACCTAGTGATTCAATCGTACTTGCATTAGCATCGGGTAAGCCAATCTATGTTGCTAATTCTGTGATCGAATCAGTGGACGATATGACAGAAATCCTAGCACGTATACTCGAGCAGGGCTCTACCTAATATCGAATCGATTATTCATCACAACAACAGTATTGATTTAAAAACTCATACACCATGCGAGTGGCAGCACACGGCTTATTTGATATAATTTAAATCATAATCTTAAGATGACGCCCATACCAGAGACAGTTGTACCCGGCCAGCCGTGGACCGCTCTGGCACCCATGCAAGACGTCACTACCCTACCCTTTATGCGCTTACTCGGTAAATATGGAGCTCCAGATCTACTCTTCACTGAATACTTCCGAGTTCATGGGCATTCGAGATTGGAACAGCATATCGTCGACTCCATTAACCACAACGGTACGGGACGCCCAGTCTTCGCCCAACTAATAGGAGAGAGTCTATCTGACTTAGAGCGCACAGTTCAAACCATCGAATCCGAACAACTTCCTGTCGCTGGAATCGACCTGAACATGGGATGCCCAGCACCAAAAGTTTATAAAAAAAATGTCGGAGGCGGCCTTCTTCGTCAGCCATCCAAAGTGGATGAAGTACTTGGCTGCTTACGCGCGGCTGTTAAAGGACGCTTTACTGTAAAAATGCGTATCGGCTTCGACAGTGACGAACACTTTGATACTATTTTAGATTTAATCATTAAACATAAGGTCGACTTACTCAGTCTCCATGCACGAACAGTAAAAGAGGCCTACCGAAGTGAGGTACATTACGAGTACATAAAGCGCGCTGTAGAGCACCTTGATTGCCCTGTGTTGGCTAATGGAAATATAACTTCGGTAAATAAAGCTCAGTGGGTATTAAACGAGACGGGAAGTGCCGGCCTAATGATAGGACGGTCTTGTATCCGAAATCCATGGATTTTTCGTCAGCTCAGGGAACACTTTGCTGGTAAGCCAGTCTTTCAACCCACATTGGGTGATGTTCGTGTCTATGTTGAAGACTTGGTTTTGGCGACAAGCCACTCAGGTCGGAAGGACCGCTATCATATCAACCATATGAAAAAGTTCCTCAACTTCGTAGGTCTGAGTGTAGATAAAGAAGGGAAATTTCTCTATGATATGCGGAGAGCGAAGTCAAAAATGGATCTGGATTTCATCTGTGACCGCCACCTTATCGATGGGGGTCGCGCCGAGCAAAGCTATCCCGACGAGCCTATTCGAGGATTAGTAGCACGCCCAAACTGTGAGACGCACAGCGGCTGTACTCTATAAAAATTTATTTTACAAAAAATAATTCAAAAGATATTGCACCGCATCTCATCAATTGCCATTGAAACACGCTTTGTGTCCTTAAAAAAGATTAATTATGAATATACACGAGTATCAGGCCAAAAATCTACTAGAACAGTTTGGTGTTCCAATACCGCGTGGTTACGCTGCGACTAACACCGAAGAAATTCAAAGCGCCATCTCCGACATCGGAGAGGCGATGACAGTTGTAAAGGCTCAAATCCACGCAGGCGGGCGTGGTAAAGGAACTTTCACTGATGGCTACAAGGGAGGCGTAAAAGTAGTTAAAAATAGCGAGGAAGCGCATAAGGCAGCAAAGCAAATGCTCAACAACACATTGGTAACCGCTCAGACTGGGCCAAAGGGACGAAAAGTCCAAACGCTCTACTTTACAGAGGCCTGTGACATAGAACATGAGTATTATCTAGCTGTAGTTCTCGACCGTGAGAGTGCCCAATCCGTGATCATAGCATCGACCGAAGGAGGCGTAGATATTGAAGCCGTGGCAGATGATACCCCAGAGAAGCTAATTCGCATGCCTATCTCACCAACTATGGGGCTTCGTAGCCATCACTGCCGTAGCGTCGCTTTCGCACTAGGCTTTGAGGGCCAACAAGTGAAGCAATTTTCACGTATTTTGACTGGTCTCTACAAAATGTATTGGGAGAAGAATGCAATGCTTGTCGAGATCAACCCATTAGTCAAAACCAAGCAAGGGAAGCTCCTTGCGCTGGACGCCAAAGCATCCTTCGACGGCAACGCCCTCTTTAAACACCCTGACATAAATAATTTGAGGGATCTTAACGAAGAAGACCCTAAAGAAATTGAAGCTTCAAACAACGATCTAGCCTATATTGCACTCGATGGCGATATCGCATGCATGGTAAACGGTGCCGGTCTAGCTATGGCAACAATGGACATTATACAAAGTTTTGGAGGATCTCCTGCTAATTTCCTAGATGTTGGGGGAGGCGCGAATGAAGATCAAGTTACGGCTGCTTTTAAAATCATTCTCTCTGATCCTAATGTTAGGGGTATTCTAGTTAATATTTTTGGCGGTATTATGCAGTGTGATGTAATTGCTCGCGGTATAGTCGCAGCCGCTAAGAATGTGGATATAAACGTACCTCTGGTCGTTCGATTAGAAGGCACGAATGTAGAAGCTGGTAAAAAAATCCTACGCGAGAGTGATGTAGCACTGACCCCCGCAGAGAGCCTTTCAGAAGCTGCTGAAATTATCGTCCAAAAAGTTAAATCCACTGTGTAAGTCGCAAATAAGAATCAAAGTAAATAATACATTCATGAGTATCCTCATTAATAAAAACACTCGGCTTGTTGTTCAAGGAATTACTGGAAAGACAGGAACCTTTCATACACAACAATGCGTGGAATACGGGACCAATGTAGTCGCAGGTGTCACGCCGGGTAAAGGTGGGCAGCTTTGGGATAACACCATACCCGTATGCAACACCTTAAAAGAAGCTGTTAAAGAACACGGAGCTAATGCGTCTGTTATCTATGTACCACCTGCCTTTGCAGCAGACTCCATTCTTGAAGCAATAGATGCGGAAATACCCCTTGTCATTTGCATCACAGAGGGAGTTCCAGTTCGCGATATGGCGGAGGTCCGAAATCGTCTCCAGACTAACAAAACTAAGACTCGTCTGATTGGTCCTAACTGCCCAGGAATTATTACGCCTGGCGAATGTAAAATCGGAATTATGCCAGGTTATATTCACAAACCCGGTCGTGTTGGAGTCATTTCAAGATCTGGTACACTCACCTACGAAGCGGTCTGGCAACTCACCCAAAGCGGCCACGGACAATCTACCTGTATCGGCATCGGTGGAGACCCCATCAACGGGACCTCCCAACTCGATGCTGTCCGAATGCTCAACGAGGATCCAGACACGGATGCTATCATCATGATTGGTGAGATCGGTGGCAGCGCAGAAGAAGAGGCATGTGCTTACATCAAGGAACAAGTTAAAAAACCAGTCGCCGGATTTATTGCGGGTGCTTCTGCACCCAAAGGCCGAACTATGGGTCATGCAGGAGCAATTATCTCCTCTTCCGGAGCTGGAACTGCTGAGGCTAAATTTTCTGCCATGGAAGAGGCAGGTGTATCGATCGCTCGCAATCCCTCCGAAATTGCCGAAGCTCTACTGCGTATTTACAAAGGCTAAACTAGAAGAATATTCAAAGTATCTCTTTCTTAATTTAATAGTATAAACAATCTGACCTTCAATCAGGGCTTACCTACCAAATGCCTCTGTCGCTCTTCTTAAACGAACGTGCTACTGCGATAAGTAGTTCAACTGTGTGTTCTATGTCTTGTAGGTCGACCATCTCACTGGGCGTATGCATATAGCGCAGAGGAATCGAAAGAAGCCCAGTGGCGACGCCTGACTGCGCGACTTGAATTGCACGCGCATCTGTGCCTGTTGGGCGAGAATCCGCTTCGACCTGATATGGAATCTTACATTTTTTAGCCGCACTTATGATACGCTCATAAATAATAGGGTTAATATTAGGACCTCGGCAAACAATTGGCCCACCGCCCTGTTTAAAACTACCGTATTTACGCTCATCACAATCAGGAGAGTCCGTTGCGTGACCGACGTCTACAGCGATCGCGAAATCAGGGTTCTCTGAAAAAGCAGCCGTTATGGCACCACGTGTCCCAATCTCCTCTTGGGTGGTAGCAGCGGCGGTAACATGAGCCTCTAGCTTATACTTAGTCAAACGACGCGCAGCTTCTAGAACAGCATAAGCGCCGGCTTTATTGTCAAAAGCTCGCGCCACACCGATACTACCACGAATCAATTCAAAACTTTGGTCGTAGACCGCAGTATCGCCAACAACGACAAACTTTTCCGCCTCCTCACGAGTCTTCACTCCGATATCAATCCAAATCTCGTGTGTCTTAGGCACTCTCTTACGATCTTCGGGGCTCATTAAATGAATCGCACGTTTGCCAGTAACCCCCTTAAGGATGCCATCCTTAGTGAGGATGGACACGCGACGACCAGATATCATTGAATGATCGTGACCCCCTAATGTATCGAAGTAGAGGAAGCCCTGAGCGTTAATGTATGTAACGATTAGGCCGAGTTCGTCTATATGTCCCGCCAGTAGGAGTTTCGGATCACCTTTCGGATTCACTGTGGCAAAGCGGTTACCCATAGTATCACGTCGATAGAGGTCAACTTCTTGCTCAACATATCGGTCAACGACTTCTTGAGCTTCATATTCCGCACCTGTAGGAGAGCGAGCATTCAGCAGATCTACAAGAAAATCAGGAGCCCCATCTAGTTTAGTTTTATTTGGAACAGGCTTTTTTACGTTTTTTTTCTTAGGCATAAATAAAGTGTGATAAATTACGTAGACTTAGTAAATGGTTTTTACGGAGCTCAAAATTCCGAAAAGTCTTGATGCGCTCAGTTGTTAACACAGTTTTATTAACTTTCCTAAAAATATATGAAGACTCTCAAATTTGCAGTTCTGCCAGGTGATGGCATAGGTCCTGAGGTGATGGAAGTTGCGCTCGACGTACTCAAATCGGCGGGCGAGGAGTTTAGCTTCACTCTAGATTACGAGAATGCCGATATCGGCGGAATTGCTTTTGATAAACACGGCACAGCATTCCCCGACTCGACTAAGCAGGTATGCGAAGCCTCAGAAGCGATTCTCTTCGGGTCTGTTGGCGGCCCGAAGTGGGAGTCACTCCCCCCAAAAGAGCAACCAGAGCGGGCCGCTTTGCTACCAATTCGGAAGGCATTCTCTCTCTACGCCAACGTCCGTCCTGGACTACTGTACCCTGAACTAACTGACGCTTCCCCGCTAAAAAAGGAGCGTATCCCAAATGGCATTGATATTGTTTGTATACGCGAACTAACTGGCGGTATCTACTTTGGGCAACCAAAATCGACCTCCACTTTGGGAAACGGGGAAGAGCAAGCTATCGACACTATGGTTTATAAAACCAGTGAAATCGAACGTATCTCTGAGGTTGCTATCAATACAGCTAAGGCACGCGGAAATAGAGTCTGCTCCGTAGATAAGGCAAATGTCCTAGAAACTTCGGTCCTCTGGCGCAAGGTCGTTACCACTTATTTCGCCAAGCATGCACCTGAGATCGAACTAAGCCACATGTATGTAGATAATGCTGCTATGCAATTAGCACGGGATCCCAATCAATTTGATGTCCTATTCACAGAAAATATGTTCGGTGATATACTCTCTGATGAAATGGGAGTGATCTGTGGCTCTCTCGGAATGCTAGCTTCCGCAAGCCTCGGCGCACAGAAGAATAGTCTAGGCTTCCCCTTTGGCCTCTATGAGCCCTCAGGGGGCACCGCCCCAGATATCGCGGGAAAAGGTATTGCTAATCCTTGTGCGCAAATTCTATCCGTTGCTATGATGCTCCGTTATAGTTTCGGCCAACTCGAAGCTGCCACTGCAATCGAAACAGCCGTCGAAAAAGCTGTCACTAGTGGCAATCGCACCGGTGATATCGCTTTTGGCATCGACCCTATAAGTACAAAAGCTATGGGTGAAGCCGTACTTAGCCATTTATGACTTCCTCGGAAATTCGGAGTTCTTTTCTAAACTTCTTTAAATCGAAGCAGCACAGCGTTGTGCCCTCAGCTTCACTCATGCCACAGTCGCCCGGCCTGCTTTTCACAAACGCAGGTATGAACCAGTTTGTGCCCTACTTTCTAGGCACCGAGAAGGTGGCCTACTCACCTGCAAGAGCGACTGATACTCAAAAGTGCATACGTGCAGGAGGAAAGCATAACGACCTCGAAGACGTAGGCTATGATACTTACCACCACACTTTCTTTGAAATGCTCGGCAACTGGTCATTCGGCGACTATTTTAAGAAGGAGGCTATAGAGTGGGGCTGGGAGCTGATTGTTGAAGTTTGGGGCGTACCATCTAAAAGGCTCTATGCCACGGTATACAAGCCAAGTAAAGGCGATCCCTCTGAATTTGACCAAGAAGCATACGACATATGGGCGACACTCTTTTCGAAAGCGGGACTCGACCCAAAAAAGCATATTATTAATGGAAGTGTGAAGGATAACTTCTGGATGATGGGCGAGACTGGACCCTGTGGTCCCTGCTCCGAATTACATGTCGATCTCACTCCAAACGGCGATAGCGAAGGAAGGCTAGTTAATATGGAATCCGACCTCTGCATAGAAATATGGAACCTAGTTTTCATTCAATATAATGCTGAATCCGACGGTAGCTTCCGCGACCTTCCATCAAAACACGTAGATACTGGTATGGGCTTTGAGCGCGCCTGTTCGCTGATTCAAAACACTAGGTGCTTGAGTGACTTCTCAAAAAAGCCTACAAACTACGCTACGGACGTGTTCCAACCGATTTTACGTAATCTTGAGAAACTCAGCGGTAAGACTTATAAAGATATTTATCCCGCTTCAGTTGATAGTGACAAGTCGCAGATATCTGCTGAAATAAAGGAGGCAGTAGCCTTTCGTGTGATAGCTGACCATATTCGAACGCTTACCTTTTCTATAGCAGATGGCATCCTCCCTGGTAATAACGGGCGCAATTATGTGCTTCGCCGTATTTTGCGTCGTGCGATTCGTTATGGCCGTACTCTTGGCTTTTCTAGTCAGCAGATTTTCTTACCTAAAATAGTTGATACCTTGGTAGAAGAATACAGCAGCGTATTCCCAGAACTAGAAAATCGCTCAGATGCGATCAAAGAGACTCTCATGCGCGAAGAAGTTAGTTTTAACAAAACATTAGACCGCGGGCTAGCTATGTTTGAGCAAGAAATTGCTGATGGTAAAACTCAGCTACGCGGAGAGTTCGCCTTCAAGCTTTATGACACCTATGGCTTCCCAATCGACCTCACCGAGTTGCTCTGTTCTGAAAGGGGAATCAGTGTCGATAGAATTACCTTTGATAAACACATGCAAGCACAGCGCAAGCGAGCGCGATCAGCACGCTCGCGAGAGCTTATTTGTGCTACGGACATAGTTACCGAAGCTACTACTGAGTTTATTGGATTTAATGAAGACAAAAGCACTGCAATTGTCCTTGAAGTCCACAAACAAGACGACGCCTTACTAGTAATCACTGATCGCACGCCATTTTATGTTGAAATGGGCGGTCAACTAGGTGACCTGGGAGCGCTGCGCGTTAACGAGACTACTTATCCCGTTAGCTCTGTTCAGCAACTCGGATCAGCTCGCGCACACAGAGTGCCTGTTGATGCCCAAATTACTAATGGCGATAAGGTCACACTTTCCATTGACTCAGATCGTCGCAGTCTCATCGAAGCGCATCATAGTGCGACACACCTACTGCACTGGGCTCTTCATGAAATAGTTTCAAAAGACGCTACGCAACAAGGCTCGATGGTCAGCCCAACTCGTATGCGCTTCGACTTTAATTCTGGGGCACTCAATCAGGATCAAATCGACATGCTTGAGTATAAGGTCAACGCCTGCATTCAAGCTGATGTACCTGTGAGCTGGTCGGAAGTTGCTTATGCTCAGATCAAAGAGCGTAAAGATATTCAACAATTCTTTGGCGATAAATACGGTGAACAAGTACGCGTTGTTCAAATCGGCGGGGAAAGCGGTAAGCTTGACGGATACTCAATGGAGCTCTGCGGTGGCACTCACGTACGTAAGACCAGTGATATTGGTATATTTAAGATAAAATCAGAAGGTGCTATTGCTTCAGGTATACGTCGAATCGAAGCAGTTTGTGGCGCCGCCGCTTGCGAATGGATGTGCGAGTCCATTGAAAAAGCAAAAAAAGATTCTGAAGAATCGCGTACTAGGTTAGATGCAATCAGCAAGCAACTCAGAGCCCTAGATTCTGAACCGGTATCATTTCCGGAGTTTCCCCGCGTTGACACTGGTATGTTAAAAGAAGGCTCCTTTGAACAACGCAACTGCGTATTTAAAAATATACTTCAGCACAGCGAAGGGCTAAAGGCTGCCGTTGTCGACGCCAATAAGACACTAAAAAAAGCACAGTTAGCAGGAGCTACGGATTTAGCAAATGCGCTCATTGATACACTAGACTTGTCTCGAAATCTCGTCATTACCGAAGATGGTCCACCCGCCCTGCTACAAGAATTGCTAAATTCTTTAAAAGGTCGGCAGTTTGCTAACGCCGCATTTTGTATTATAAATGATGGGAATAAACTTCACCTCGGTGCTTTTTCTGGCTCTAACAGCGATCATAACGCTGGTAAATTGATCCAAGAACTTGCTCCAATAGCGGGAGGTAAAGGAGGTGGCAAGGAGCAGATGGCCCGCGGTGCAACCACAAATATAAGCAGTGTAGGCGAACTAGCACGAATAGCTAAAGAAGCACTTTCTGCCGAATAACAATCTGAACATTCTGAATTAATTGTAAAATCATAAGAATAGTTATAAGGCTAAACAAAACGTACCTTCTCATACTAATCTTTTCTGTCCTCATGAAGGCCACTGATTATTCTCCTTTAAAATAGAGTGTACTCCATAAGTGTTTAATTTTTAATTGCTAACATTTGCAAATAATCTGCTATATATGCACATTCTATATTAATTAAATATATGCATATTTTACCCATACTAATAGCTTTATTATTATCAGCCGCCTCGGCAGGAGCCCACTGCCAAGTTCCATGCGGAATCTACGGTGATGAGCTTAAATTTGGCGAGCTAGAGCAGCATATAGAAACGATAAATAAAGCAGGTGCGCAGATAAGGTCTGTTTCTTCTAAAGGTTCTCTTAGTGCACAGGAACAACAACAAATAGTGCGTTGGACGAACAATAAAGAAAAGCACGCTCAAAAGGTGATCTATGAAGCAGCCAACTATTTCCTGGCGCAGAGGATACAACCCAAGGCGAATCATTACGAAAAAAAAGTAGAGTTACTTCACCACATTATAGTATATGCGATGAAGTCAAAACAGAGCGCAGAAAGTGAACCTGCTCAGATTTTGGCAACTAAGCTATCAATCTTCAAACGGCTTTATTTTAATCACGACTAAGTAAGCTGATTGTAGCGCGATATTATATCTCAATTGATCTATTCTAACAAATCCTTCAACTGGTCATAAAGTTTATTAAGCTCTGGCATTTTTGCACCTAGTGCTTGGCCTGTGCGTAGAGGCTTCCCCCAGATCGATTCGAGTTCGACAGGTTTACCTGCCAAATAATCGATCAAGGAGGATGGCTTATATGCACGCATTTTTTCAGTTAAGGAAAATTGATCGTCTAGGAATGTATCTGGAATAACATGTCCCGCGATTGCAGCCGCTTCTCGTACTTCCTCCATTAATGCACGCGCTCGTCTAGCTAAAGGTGCATTTTCTATAATTTTATCAGTGGTAATACCACCCTGTGTAATACAAAGGCCGTTGAAAGGCACATTCCAACAAAGTTTACGCCAGAGCGCTGTATTTAGTATTTCCGCATGCTCAGTAGAAATGCCTGAATCATTGAATACTTTAACCACCGCTTGAGCATGCTCCGGCCAGAGATCACCAAGCGAACCAATTTCGACACGCCCGGTATGATAATTTTCTACTACCGCTGGTTCGACACGGTTAACGCATACAAAACAGAGACCTAAGAGAATGGGATTTCTTGGAAAATACTTCGAGAAAAATTCGGCGTTACCCATACCGTTTTGCAAACAGAGTATGGTTGTGTGGCCAGGTTTAATAATCGATCGTAGCGGTTTTATAAGCTCTTCGTTAACCGTCGATTTTGTAGCTATAATTACATAATCTGGAGAAGCTATAGACTCCGCTTTTACTATCACGTATTCAAGCGAA
This sequence comes from Puniceicoccaceae bacterium, assembly GCA_902603705.1. Lineage (GTDB taxonomy): Bacteria > Verrucomicrobiota > Verrucomicrobiia > Opitutales > Coraliomargaritaceae > Thalassobacterium. Next base: position 16,373 of record CACKVQ010000012.1, on the reverse strand, counting down.
GCATGAAGTACTTGAAGAGTCTTTCCGGTAATTGGATCTATCATTTTAATACGAATTCCGTCCGCCTCTAGTACCTCCGCGCCGCTACGTGCTAATACCCCTAATCGGGCAAATTTTGCAATTCGTCCTCCGTAATATAGCCCAACGGCTCCGGGCCCAACTAGGACCCAGTGCTTTAAGTCTAATTTAATCACAACTTACGCCGCACTTTTGTGTCACAAGGTGCGTCATTTTTTTCTGGATAATCTGTTATAAAATGTAAGCCACGGCTCTCTTTACGTTGCAGGGCACAATCGATTATCAAACCAGCGACCAAGATAAGATTTCTTAGCTCTAGCAGACTTTCGTCTACCTTGAAGTTCCAATAGTAATCATTTATCTCCTTATCCAATGTCTGGATACGAGTACGTGCCCGCTCAAGGCGCTTACTGGTTCGAACTATGCCGACATAGTCCCACATTGTTCGTTTCACTTCGTCCCAATTGTGCAGCAGTACTATCCGTTCGTCAGAATCACGCACATTACCCCCGATCCAATCAGGTATTACAGTGACCTCGCCCTTGGCAATACTAAGATATTTTTCAACAGATAATGCTCCCCGATTAGCCAGTACAACTGCTTCTAAAAGTGAGTTGCTCGCCAGGCGATTAGCTCCATGCAGTCCTGTACTTGCCACTTCTCCACAGGCGTACAAACCTGACAAAGAAGTCTGCGCATTTAAGTCTGTTTTAATGCCTCCACATAGGTAGTGAGCAGCGGGTACTATAGGAATCATATCACTCTCCATTATAATCCCCTGCTTGGCACAATGTTCATATATGTTTGGAAAATGTTCATGTAATTTCTTTTTGGGTATAGGTCTTGCGTCTAACCAAAGGTGTCGAGCACCTGTCTCTTTCATTTCAGAGTCAATCGCACGAGCTACGACATCGCGCGGAGCTAATTCCTTACGCGCATCATATTTCTCCATAAAAGCCTCCCCTTTCATGTTACGAAGAATTGCACCTTCTCCCCGCACTGCTTCACTGATGAGGAAGCGCTCAGATGAATCTTTGCTGTAAAAAGCAGTCGGATGAAACTGAATGAACTCCATATTACGGACCTCTACACCAGCTCGGTATGCCATAGCAATTCCGTCACCAGTAGCAATAAATGGATTCGTTGTGAATTGATAGACTTGCCCAATTCCGCCTGTAGCCAAAAGGACCGCGCTAGCGGCGAAGGTTTCGACTTGATCATTCTGGGTATTCAGCGCGTATAGACCTATTACTCGGTCCTCTTCATCTAGTTTACGTCCTTCGTGCTTACAGAGTTTAGAAGAAGTAATCAGTTCAATCGCAAAGTGATGCTCAAAATTGTCAATATTAGGCGATTCTTCAATACTTTTAACAAGCGCTTCTTCGATAACTTTACCAGTAACATCCTGAACATGAAAAATACGGCGCTTAGTATGACCACCCTCTTTACCCAGTGAGGCACGACCATCCTCTAACTGAGTAAAGGCTACGCCACGCTCGGTTAATTGATCGATACTAGCGGCTCCATCCCTGAGTATTTCACGTACTGCAGACTCATCGCAGAGTCCGTCACCACTGACAAGCGTATCTGCTACATGCATATTCACTTCGTCTTTTTTTGAAGTCACTGCCGCAATACCACCTTGAGCGTAATTGGTATTAGATTCAGCAGAATTCTTCTTTGTTATAACAGCAATACGATGCCCAGCCTCCGCTACCTTTAAAGCAAAGCTGAGACCGGCAATCCCGCTACCGACGACAATCACATCATAGAATTCAGCCATATTTATAGTTCAATATTATCGATAAGTCGCGTTTGGTCCACCCAAGCAGCCGCACAGAGTAAACTTCTACCACGAATAATCTCATTAGAAGGTTCCATAGTATCTCGGTCTACTACCTGCACATAAATGACCCGAATACGGCGCTTACTTGATAAGTGATGAGTTACTTCTGCTACGATTCGATCCACATTCTTAGTTCCAGAATCAACCATATCTTTTGCGATTTTTAGCGATTTTGATATACACAGTGCCTCCTGTCTTTGCAAATCAGTCAAATAGACATTACGAGTACTAGTAGCCATACCATCCTCATCACGGTGTGTCGGACCAATTACAATCTGAACTGGTAAATTAAAATCTGTGACCATTTTACGAATAACCGCACATTGTTGTGCATCCTTTAGTCCGAAAACGGCTAAATTTGGAAGTGCTATGTTAAACAGCTTCAAACAAACAGTAGTTACCCCTCTGAAGTGATGGGGTCGAGAAACGCCACATAGTCCCCGACTAAACCTCTCCTCTTGTACATAGGCAGAATAATCGGCAGGAAACATTGCCTCGACTGGAGGAGTAAATAAAACATCTGCCCCACGCTCTTCGCATTTCTTGGTATCTTCTTTCAGCACGCGGGGGTATTTTTTATAGTCTTCACTAGGACCAAACTGGGTGGGGTTGACAAATATTGAAACAATGACCTTGTCAGCTTTTTCCTTAGCGATATCTATTAAAGACAAATGTCCCTTGTGTAAACTTCCCATAGTAGGCACGAGTGCGATTGAGTCTCCACTCGAGCGCACCTCGATAGCATAAGACTGCATTTTATTGACCGATTGAATTGTCTGCATAACTAGTATTTTGCAAAAATTAATTACCGAGTATATTTATCACAAACACAATAATTACCATAGCAACACTGACAATACGTTTCAAATGAGCGACCCATATATACAAGAACTATTTGCTGAGCGAATCGGCGGGAATCAATACGGAAAGTCCACAGCCATTTATAAATTTGAGAAGATCAAACGTGCCAAAAAAGCCGCCAAAGCGGCTAAACCAGATCTCGAGCTCATCGATATGGGTGTGGGCGAGCCAGATGAAATGGCATTTCCGATAGTCGTAGACTCCCTACAAGCTGAAGCTGCGAAGCATGAGAACCGAGGCTATGCCGACAATGGTGGCGAGAGTTTTAAAGAGGCCGCTGCTAGCTACATGGCAGAAGTATTTGACGTGAAGGACATCGATCCAGAGAAAGAAGTAATCCACTCGATTGGTTCGAAGACTGCCCTGTCCATGATTCCAGCCTGCTTCATTAACGAAGGTGACTATGTACTAATGACAGTCCCCGGCTATCCGGTGCTCGGCACTCATGCCAAATACCTAGGGGGTGAAGTTTACAATATGAAGCTCGAAGCGGGTAACGACTTTTTGCCGGATCTGGACGCAGTGCCCGCCGATGTGCTGGCTAAGGCTAAGATAATGGTACTTAATTACCCAAACAATCCAACGGGTGCCTCTGCCACACTAGAGTTTTTTAGTAAAGTAGTAGAATTCGCCAAAAAAAATAACTTAATTATTCTCCAAGATGCTGCATATGCTTCACTTATCTTCGAGGGTAAGCCCCTCTCTATTTTCCAAGTACCTGGAGCCAAAAAAGTGGCAATCGAATTGCACTCGCTCTCTAAGAGCTACAATATGACGGGCTGGCGCATCGGCTTCGTTGTAGGGAATCCGCTCATCGTGCAGGCTTATGCGGACATGAAGGATAACTCTGATTCTGGCCAGTTTCTCGCAATTCAGAAAGCTGGCGTTACGGCTCTAGAGAACCCACAAATAACTAAACAGATCGCTGAGAAATACTCGCGCCGTATGGATCTACTAATTGAAGCGCTAACTAGCAATGGCTTCGCGGTGAGTAAACCTAGCGGTAGCTTCTTTCTGTATGTCCCCGCACCCCGCACTGCGACACTAGCGGGAGTAAGCACAGAATTCGCTACAGGTGAGGATTTTAGCCAGTGGCTCATTACCAACGAGCTAATTAGCACTGTGCCTTGGGACGATTGTGGAAACTTTGTCCGGTTCTCTGTCACTTTTTCAGCCCAAGGTGAAGCCAAGGAAGTGGAAATCGTTGAAGAGATCGCTCAGCGTCTCAAGAAATATGAATTTACTTTCTAGAGCCGAACCAGTCACCGTTTATTAACTGGCACATAACTACGCTCGGTCTCACCAATATAAATCTGCCGCGGACGATGTATGCGACTTTTAGGGTTTTCTGCGATTTCCTTCCAGTTTGCTATCCAACCAGGCATACGACCTAAAGCAAACATCACAGTAAACATATCTACAGGAATGCCGATCGCTTTGAGTATTATTCCGCTATAAAAATCCACATTGGGGTATAGTTTCCGATTAATAAAGTAATCATCCTTTAGTGCACTTTGTTCAAGCTTACGAGCGATCTCTAAGAGAGGATCGTTCATTCCCATGCTGCCGAGTATAGATTCTGAGCTTTTACCAAGAATCTTGGCACGAGGGTCGTAATTTTTATAGACACGGTGACCGAAGCCCATGAGCTTAGCCTCTCCCTTCTTAGCTGCTTCGATAAACTTAGAACCGTCGTCGCCACTAGCATGAATTTCTTCGAGCATCTTGATCACTGCCATGTTAGCCCCACCATGTGAAGGACCCCAAAGTGCGCTCACTCCGGCAGAAACCGAAGCGAAAAGATTAGCACCGCCCGAGGCGACCATACGCACCGTTGAGGTGGAGCAGTTCTGCTCGTGATCCGCATGCAACATAAGAAAGAGATCCAGCGCCTTACCCACTCCGTGGTTATCGACGTACTCGTTATAGGGCTCAGAGAACATCATGTGTAGGAAATTTGATGTGTAACTAGTATCAGCAGGTGGAATAAATGGCATCCCCATCTTCATTCGGTAAGTCATGGCAGCGATCGCACGTACTTTGGAGATAAGTATAACTGCAGTCTCGTCAAAATGAGCCAAGTCTTCCTCACGATTATTCGTCGACATCTCAGGATGATAAGCACCTAGAGAATTAAGCATAGAGGAAAGAATCGCCATAGGATGCGCAGCACTAGGGAAACTATCGAAATGTCCATTCATACTGGTATGAATAGAGGCATGGCTACGAATTTTCTGAAGAAAGGTCTCGAGGTTCTCTTGATTTGGTAGATCCCCGTAAATAATAAGCATTGCAGTTTCTAAAAAGGTGGAATTTTTTGCCAGATCCTCGATTGAGTATCCCCTGTGCTTTAAAATGCCCTTCTCCCCATTGATAAATGTAATTTTACTAAGGCAAGAGCCCGTATTTCCGTAGCCCTCGTCGTATGTAATACAACCGCTTTTCGCTCTGAGTGCTCTAGTATCTATTGCTTTCTCCCCAAGCGTACCCTCTATGATAGGAAACTCAAAGTTTCCATTTCCCAGCCGTATAGTGCCTGTGTCTTCCATTATAATGTTTTTAATATAAGTTTGATCGGCTGCAGAGTGCGGACTGTATCATTGAGGATCTAGAGTGATCTCAAAAAGTTTCGATAAAGATGCAAACCTTTTGCCTGACTTTTTTCGGGATGAAACTGCGTCGCATAGCAATTACCAAGTCGTATACCAGATACAAAACGACTGCCATAGTCCGTATGGAAGAGTATAAGAGTCGGATCTTTTGGTATAACATGGTAGCTATGCACGAAATAAAATTGATCAAGGCCAGAGTTTAAGCCTTCGCAAAGTGGCTCACTCGGATCGAAGCTAACCGTGTTCCAACCTATATGTGGTATTTTGAGTGCTGGGTTAACATCAAAACGACTAACAAAGCCTTCAAATATCCCAAGTGTAGGAGTATCGCCCTCCTCAGAATGCTCAAAAAGTGCCTGAAGCCCAAGACAGATACCGAAAAAGGGGCGATCAGCTGCAATCCAATCACGAATACAGCTATCAAAACCTGTAGATTTTAATAAGCGCATTGTATCCACAATCGAACCCTGCCCAGGAAAGACTAAAGCATCTGCTGAGTTAATCTGCTCTGGATCGGAAACTAGGAAGGCATCTGCTCCTACATGCGACCAAGCCCGCAGCACGCTATGAAGATTACCCATACCGTAGTCAATGACGGCTAGTCGCGGTTTTTTCATTTCAGCGTCTTCAGTCATAATAAACTTCCCATAATGCAAAACTCTCATTGAGTTGCAAGCCGACAAGATTTTACTGCGCGAAAAATTTTCCGCTTGGAATGTTTGAGCTAATTACAATTTCCTAAATAGCAAAGTCGCATTATGTCCACCGAATCCGAGGTTGTTGCATATAGCTACATTAACATCTGCTTGACGCATTTCGTTTGGAACATAATCGAGGTCACAGTCTGGGTCTGGATCGTTGTAATTAATTGTAGGAGGAATTTTACCGTCTCGTATAGATAGTGCACAGATAGCAGACTCAATTCCGCCAGCAGCACCGAGAAGGTGCCCTGTCATACCCTTAGTCGAGGAAACTGCGAGATTATAGGCAGCCTCACCAAGAGCCTTCTTAATAGCCCCAGTCTCAAACTTATCATTATAATGTGTGGAGGTACCATGAGCGTTAATGTAGCTGACCTGATCAGGCTGAATATCCGCTTCATTTACAACAGAGCAGATGGCCGCTCCAAGGGCTTTACCTTCTGGATCAGGTGAGGTAATATGGTGAGCATCACAGGTTGCGCTGTAGCCAGCAATTTCACAATAAATCGTAGCGCCGCGTGCTTGGGCATGTTCAAGAGTCTCCATGACAAGTACTCCAGAGCCCTCACCCATTACAAAACCGTCGCGACCTATATCAAAAGGACGACTAGCTTTTGTAGGAGTATCATTGTAACTTGTAGACATAGCCTTCATCGAGCAGAAGCCCGCATAGCCAAGCTCTGTGATGGCTGCTTCACTACCACCTGCAAGCATAACATCAGATTCGCCGTCGCGAAGCATATGGAATGACTCTCCAATACTATGAGTACCAGAAGCACAGGCACTGACTATTCCATAATTTGGTCCGCGTGCACCCACTTCGATGGCAACTACGCCGCTGGCAATATTTGCAATTAGTGAAGGTATCATGAAAGGGGATACCTTGCGGGGACCTCCTTTATAAAGACGGCGACTCTGAGTCTGAATAGTGAGCATACCGCCAATTCCTGAGCCAATTATAACGCCAAAGCGATCCGCGTCTAATTTAGAGGTGTCTTCTAAAGACGCATCTTTTAAAGCTAAACGAGAGGCGGCTACAGCAAGCTGGGTATAACGGTCATTACGACGCGCCTCCTTTGGATCCATGTATAAGTTTGGATCAAAATGTAGACATTCGGAGCCAATTTTCGAGGGATAGTCCGTAGTGTCAAAGGACTTAACCGTGTCAATACCACTTTGACCTGCCAAAAGCTTTTCCCAAAAAGATTCTACCCCGTCACCATAATTGGTGACTGTGCCAATTCCCGTGAGGACAACACGCTTTCTTTCAAAAGTTTTACTCATAATGTCTCTGTAAAAAAATTAAGCCGCATTTAAGCGGCTTAATAGTAAATTTGAAAGTAGAAACTTCTACCCTGCTTTCTCAGTGATATAAGTGATGACAGCTCCAACGGTTTGCATTTTTTCTGCATCGGATTCTGGTATCTCTCCGTCAATCTCGTCGCTGAACTCTTCTTCGAAAGCCATAATGAGTTCTACAGTGTCTAAAGAGTCGGCACCCAAATCGTCCAAAAAGGAAGCTTCAGATGTGACTTGCTCTTCATTAACGTTGAGCTGATCAACGATAATTTTCTTAACGCGTTGTTCGATTGTTTGGTCTGACATATTTTCTTTGTTTAGGTTGTTTGTTAATGACGCTAAATAGGCATCACATGACCATGCCACCGTCAACTGTAAAAACCTGTCCGGTGATGTAGGAAGCCTGCTCTGAAGCAAGAAATGCAGTCGTTCCAGCGATATCTACAGACTGCCCCATACGTTTCATAGGAATCATTCCAACAATTGCGTCTTGATGCTTTTCGTCGAGCTCAGCGGTCATATCTGTGGCGATAAAACCTGGCGCTACGGCATTTACAGTAACATTTCGAGCAGCAAACTCCTTAGCTAGGCTTTTTGTCATCCCGATCATACCAGCTTTAGCTGCCGCATAATTTGCTTGTCCAGCATTACCCGTAAGGCCGATAACTGAAGACATATTGATAATACGCCCCCATCTTTTTCGAGTCATCGGACGAGCAAGGTGTTTTATAAAGCTAAAACAACTGGAAAGATTTGTGTCGATCACTGCATCCCAGTCATCGTCGCTCATTCTAAAGAGTAGACCGTCACGGGTGATACCAGCGTTATTTACTAAAATATCAATGTTGTTATGTTTTTCTAGAAGCGTTTCACAAGCTTCCTTTACTGCAGTCTTATCAGAAACATCTAGTGCAAGCGACTCAGCAGTGCCTCCATCAGAATTAATTGCCTCAGAGACCGCACCACAGGAACCTTCTGAGCGGCTTATACAAATAACATGGTGACCTTTAGATGCGAGCAACTGAGCTATACTTTTACCGATGCCGCGTCCAGCACCTGTTACAAGGGCGATTCGTTTTTCTGTGCATTCACTCATATAACATAAGTCTCCGACAATTCTTTCGTCTTGCGCAAGCCCAATGTTAGGTGTGAGTGACATTGACAGCTGTGCCTTACTGGGGCTCTAGTATATTAATGCCAAAACCTAACCCAATCCTGGAACCTGAGCGTATTCAGAAGTTGATCGCTAAATCTGGACTCTGCTCAAGGCGCGAGGCCGAGCAAGAGATCAAGGATGGGCATGTCCGTGTGAATGGGAAAATTGCCCAACTCGGCAACAAAGCCACCGCTGGCGATGCGATATTCGTAAATAATAAGCCTATATTGTGGAAAGACGAACGCACTATCACGCTAATAATGAACAAGCCTAAAGGTGTGCATTGCACAAATTCCGATCCCCATGCGCAGCGCACTGTATTTGACCTACTACCTTCAGAGTTTCAACGCCATCGTCTATTTTGTGCCGGGCGCCTCGACAAAGACAGCGAAGGCCTACTAGTGCTTACCAATGACGGAGATCTCGCCCACAGGCTCACTCATCCTAGCACAGAGATTGTCAAACGCTACAGAGTAGTCCTACATCGCGACTTTAAAAAAGAAGATATCCCTAAGTTACTTGCTGGCACTGAATACGAGGGTGTTTTCTTAAAAGCCGAAAAAGTTATCACTTCACCACTAGAGGGAGAAGGTCATAAGCGTAGATTGGAAGTTCATCTCCACCACGGCAAAAAGCGCGAAGTGCGCCGTCTTTTCGAAGCCAACCGATACTATATCAAAAAGCTCGTCCGCGTGCAGATTGGAGGTATTGTATTAAAAAATTTACCGCGTTCTGGAATTCGAATTCTCAGTAAAAAAGATATCGAACGCCTCTTTGCTTGAGGTAGTACTATATAAACACATTATCTATTTCCACCACGATGGAAGCGATTAAATCTATAACTTTTGCAGTAAACAAAACTAAGCCAGGGGCCGAGGATGCCGCTCGTTTCCTAGCTGGTATCGCAGAATGTGAGGGCGTCAAGGCGACTATCCGAAGTGACTATCCCTTACTGCCGGATGCGCTCGTCGAACAAGACCTGTGCTGCGCGATTGGAGGAGACGGAACCCTGCTAGGTGTGCTTGATGCAGCGCTTGAGTCAAATTGCGCAGTATTAGGGGTCAATATTGGTAAACTTGGATTTCTAGCGACTTTTACCCAAGAAGAAGCAGGGCAGGAATTAACACATTTTATAAAAGGCGAGTATGGCATAGACGAGCGCTCTGTACTGCGCTGCACTACTCGACAAGGAGAGAGCATGCATGCTTTAAATGACGTAGTACTCAAAGAAACTGACGGAAGTGGCCTAATTCGCCTTCAGGTTTCCTCAAATGGTAACGCGGTATCAGAGTACCACTGCGATGGCCTTATTTTTTCAACTCCTACTGGGTCGACTGCCTACAACTTATCAGCAGGAGGTCCAATTATCGGCCCTCGCGTCAGCGCCATTGCCATGACACCGATCTGCCCGCATACCTTAGGAAATCGCTCTGTCATTTTTGATGATTCTTCGCTAATTAGTGTCAAACATCGCGAGCCTGGACCCTGTCCTCGAATCACAATTGATGGGCGTGCCCGATTCTCATCAGAAGACAATTTCCCAATAGAGATCACTGCAGTGGACCGTAGTTTACGACTTATGCAAAATCTAGACTACTCCCACTTCGCCATCGTGCGGGACAAACTCAATTGGGGCGATCCAACGATACGCTAGCGAATGCTTCGTAGTATTTTTAATCGTGAGCGATCACTCACTAATTAGTCAAAAATGCGTGCCATTGATAACATGACCGAGCCACAAAAGGCCGCGGTCCAACACATAGCTAAAGTACTAAGCGATTTGGGAGGTCGAGCACTCTTGGCAGGCGGCTGTGTGCGCGATAGTCTACTAGGTATACCATCGAAGGACATCGATATGGAAGTGTATGGGCTAGATGCTTGTGTAGTCGAATCGGCACTAGCTCCACACTACCAGGTAGATACCGTGGGGCGAGCTTTTGGGGTTTTTATTCTTAAAGGTCTCAATATCGATCTTGCCCTACCCCGCAGGGAATCGAGTGTCGGCCCAAAGCACACGGATTTCGAAGTACAGGGCGATCCCAGTATGTCGCCTCGCGATGCCGCCTCTAGACGTGATTTTACAATCAACGCTATCAGCTACGACCCACTCACAGGGGAACAAATTGATCCTTTTAACGGAGCGACTGACCTCAAATCTAGAAAGCTGAGACACATTTCTGAGGCCTTTAGCGAAGACCCACTCAGAGTGCTTCGTGGGATGCAGTTTATAGCCCGTTTCGGCCTAAGCGCAGCACCGGAGACGATCGACCTATGTCGCGTCCTGTCCCCCCAACATCTGCCTATGGAGCGGCTCTGGGAAGAGTGGAAGAAACTAATCCTAAAGGGCGAAGAAATTAGCTTAGGGCTTAATTTTTTGAAATCCTGCCACTGGTTGAAGTATTTCCCCGAGCTTGAAGCGCTGGACGGTTGCCAGCAGGACCCTAAATGGCACCCCGAAGGAGATGTATGGATGCATACACTCCATTGCCTTGATGCTTATGCTACTCAAAGAACGGGTGAGCAGTGGGAAGACTTGGTTGTAGGGTTCGCAGTACTCTGCCATGACATGGGCAAGCCCGAGACGACTTATACTGACGAGGATGGTCGCATCCGCAGTCCTCGCCACGACGTGCGTGGTGTGCCTGTAGCCACCCATTTTCTAGAAAGAATTACCAGACAAAAAAAGATTTTTGAAGAGGTACTTCCGCTAGTTGAGCAGCATATGCGTCCCCTCTCACTGTACCGTGACGGAGCGGGTGATTCCGCTATTCGCCGTCTGGCAGCGCGCGTGAAACGTATCGATCGCCTAATTCGTGTGGCGCGAGCAGACAACAGTGGTCGCCCGCCATTTATCTCGGACTTTCCTGAGGGGAAATGGCTACTTGATAAGACGGAACAACTGCGTATTCAAGATAGTGCGCCCAAACCTATCTTACAGGGTCGTCACCTTATAAATCTAGGTGTCACGCAAGGCCCTAATTTAGGAAAAATTCTTGATCAGGCCTACGATGCGCAACTAGGAGGTGAATTCAGTAGCGAAGAACAGGGCTATGAATACCTTAGAAAAATCATCGATAAAATACAGCAAAACCCTCATTAGTAGGCATACAAAAAATTAAGCCCCCACTATATAAATTACATTCAAGCCTGGAGCTTAGGCCATGAATATTCAAGCTCACTAGATATGTCCAAAACCCTATTTCTACTCGATGGTATGGCACTTGCCTACCGAGCGCACTTCGCACTTATCCGTAGCCCTATTTACACGAGTAAGGGTTTTAACACATCGGCTGTCTTTGGGTTTACAGGCACATTGATTGAGCTGATTACGAAGCAAAAGCCCTCTCACTTAGCGATCGTCTTCGATACTTCTGCACCGACTGAGCGTCACCGCATTCACCCCGAGTATAAGGCGAATCGCGAGGAGATGCCTGAGGACTTATCTGCTGCCATGCCCCATCTAGATCGAATAGCGGAAGCTTTTGGAATCCCAGTACTCAAGCTAGATGGATTCGAGGCAGATGATATCATCGGTACTCTCGCCCGGCGTGCTGAAGCCGATGGCTTCGACGAGATCTACATGGTAACTCCCGATAAAGATTTTGGGCAGCTCGTTGGTAACAAAATAAAAATGTACCGCCCTTCGCGCCAAGGTGATGGTGCAGAAATCTGGGGCATCCCAGAAATAAAAGAAAAGTGGGGTATCGCCCGAGTAGAACAGGTGATCGATATGCTAGGTCTCTGTGGCGACGTCTCCGATAACATTCCTGGTGTACCAGGAATCGGCCCTAAGACCGCTGAAAAACTTCTTGCCGCATACGAGACTGTGGAGGGAGTAATCGATCACGTGGATGAACTCAAGGGCAAGCAGCAAGAACGTATTAGAGAGCATGCCGAACAAGCCTTGCTTTCTAAGAAGCTCGCTACCATCCAGCTAGATGTTCCCATAAAAGCAGATTGGGAAGCCATTACGCTCAATGAAATAGACAAAGAAAAACTCGTTCCTTTATTCGCTGAATTTGAATTTAGAACTTTGGGCAAGCGAATATTTGGAAGCGATTTCTCCGTACAAGACGTAGCTACTGACCTAGTTCTTAGGAGCGAGGACGACGAGAAGAAGGCCGGTAAGAATGACACGCCCTCCCCTCAACTCGACCTCATACCCGAGATTACATTTAAAAAGCTAGCTGACGTCAAAACCGACTACCGTGTAGTAAAAACGAATGAAGAACTGGATAAGCTTGTCGATGCTCTAAGTGATGCTGGCAGCTTCGCCTTCGATACCGAGACAACAGCGCTAAACCCAAGAGCCGCAAAATTAGTAGGGATCTCCTTTTCGACGGGCCCGCAAAGCGGCTATTGGGTGCCCGCTACTGCGGCAGCTTTAGATGCCCTGCGCCCCATCTTCGCAGATAATTCACTGACTAAGATCGGGCATAATATCAAATTCGACCTCGCCGTGCTTGCTGAGAACGAATGCTACGTCGCTGGCGAATGCTTCGATACTATGCTTGCTCACGCTCTGGTCGACCCCGAGCAGCGCCATAATTTGGACACCTTAAGCGAAGACTTTTTACAATACAGCACTATCCGATTTAGCGAACTGCTGCCTGGGGCTAAAAAGGGCGAAGCAATCGACTACTCTGAGGTAGCTGAGAAAGATCTGGCTAACTATGCGATAGAAGACGCCGACGTTACGCTACAGCTATGGAACATTTTCCAACTGAAGTTAGAAGAGAGCGGCCAATCAAAAGTCTTTTATGAAATCGAGACGCCTCTACTCCCCGTACTTCTAAGCATGGAACTCGAAGGTATAAACATGTCGCCCGAGACCCTTAAGGAAATAGGCGCTTCGATCGAGGGGCACATCACCGATTTACAAAATAGTGTTTTTGATGCCGCAGGCCGTGAGTTTAATCTCAACTCTACTAAGCAGCTTGGCGAAGTACTCTTCGACGAGCTAAAGCTAGTGGAAAAACCAAAGAAGACTAAGACTGGGCAGTATGCTACTAATGAGCAGGTTCTCTCTACACTCTCAGCTAAACACTCAATCGTCTCTGACCTACTGGAATATCGCCAGCTAAGTAAGCTTAGGAGTACTTATATTCAGGCACTCCCTGAGGATATAGATACTAAGACTGGCCGCGTACACACGCACTACGGGCAGGTACAGACAGCTACTGGACGCCTTACTTCCAATGATCCTAATCTACAAAATATTCCGGTGCGCAGCCCCAGGGGTAGAGAAATACGCAAGGCCTTTGTCCCAAGAGAGGGCTGGAGACTATTGGCTGCAGACTATTCACAAATCGAGCTGCGTATACTCGCTGCCTTAACATGTGATTCCGGTCTACTAAAAGCCTTTAAAGAAGGCCAAGACATCCATACCGCTACCGCCGCCAAGATCTTTGAGGTAAGCGCGGAGGACGTGACACGTGAGCAGCGTGGCACAGCTAAGATGGTCAACTTCGGAATTCCATATGGCATCTCCGCTTTCGGCCTAGCTCAGCGTCTCGGCACCGTAAGCCGCAGTGAAGCTCAAGATATCATAGACAGTTATTTCGCTCAATTCCCTGGTATTCCAGATTACATGGAAGCGCAGAGAGAAAGCGCTAAATCGAAAGGCTATGTTGAGACCATCTGCGGAAGGCGGCGCCATCTTCGAGATATTAATTCTAGTAATGGCACTATCCGAGCTGCAGCCGAAAGAAACGCGATCAACATGCCGATCCAAGGCACTGCTGCTGATATGATCAAAATCGCCATGGTGCGTGTCCAAAACTTGATTTCTGAGGCTGGGCTGGAAAGCCGCATGTTGCTACAAGTGCACGACGAATTAGTTTTTGACCTTCACCCCGATGAAGAGGAAGCACTTCGAAAGATGGTAAGCGAAGGAATGGTCGGGGCACTAGAACTAGCCTGCCCTATCGAAGTCGAAATTGGAATAGGTGAGAATTGGTTAGAAGCGCACTAGAAATCAAGTTTCCAGGACTAGTAAGTAGTGCCTTAAGGCTCATAATTTCTTAATTTCCAAAATATATATTTATTGAACAAGTCAAGGAGCATTCGCTTCGCTGTAAGATACACCGTCGACATCAATGCTTGTGCCATCAAGTTTGAGTGTGTATGACCCATCACTAAAGTAAGCAATATCTATCCAATCTACAGTACCAGTTATTGCATTATTTGCTGAAACAGCATTTGCTACAGAATAAGGATCTGAGGTTGCGCTATTAAAGAATTTGATTTTTAGGGTTAAGGTTAACATGTCAAAGAAACTTTGATACAAACCATCAAAGCCAATTGGTTCTACTGTTTCAATAATACCTCCAGTTAACTGACCGCCAACCGGCCATTTAGCTTGTACAGGTATTAATGTCGTTACACCCATGCCATTAGGATTGGCTGTGAATGATGTTCCTAGGCGGACACCATAAGTTTCATTGGGACCTGCTGCAGCAGGTTCTGTTTCGGGTTCTGGCTCTGGTTCAGGTTCAGGCTCTGGCTCTGGCTCTGGCTCGGTATTAACAGAATTTTGCAAGTCTTGTATTGTTGATTCTAAAGTAGCGATAGTAGCTTGTGCTTCGATTATTTGGTTACTCAGTGTGTCGCGCTCTGCTATTATTCCATTGAGTTCAGCTACTGTTGGACGCCCAACTAAATACGAAAGACAGTTTCATACTCATCTTACGATGCACCATTTCCGACAATTCGGAAAAATTAATGAGGCTCATCAATAATAACCTCTGTTTCCATAGCTACTGAAGACTCAGACCACAAAACTAAATCGCTAGATTCCATTAATTTCATGCTTATTTTTGCCATACCATCATGAACCCCAATTAGCGTGTCTCCTCTCGCGAAATTTCTTATTTGATCAAAGCTATATCTAGCATCTCGCTCAGCTACGACAGCGTCATAGGCAGTCTGCGTAGGTAGGGCATATCTTTGAGCTACAACTGCATCGTAGGCTGCTTGTGTAGGTCTAGCGTCCCTCTCTGCCAAAGCGGTATCTCTTTGGGCCTCAGCAGTATCTTGAGCCGATAAAGCAGCATCTCTTTCCGCCACAACCGCATCGTATTCAGACTGAGAGACGACATTGGTCCAAATTGTATTTTAGTAAACTTGTTCAGAGAATGAGGCATTTTTGAGGTTAGCACCAGAGAAATCAGCACCATTGATGACAGGATCATGAAGGAAAGCCCGAAAGAGGTTAGCACCACGAAAGTTAGCATTTGATAGGTCTGCGTTATGGAATTTAACCCATTTAAGGTCAGCACCAGAAAGGTCAGCACCAGAGAGGTTTGTGTCATGGAGTTTAGCATTTGTTAGGTCGGCATCAACAAGGTTAGCACCAGAGAGATTAGCTCGAGATAGGTCGGCATCGGTAAGGTTAGCTCCAGAGAGGTCAGCTGTTACTAAAGTTAGTTTCCCAGAGCATAGCTTCACGAAGGTTAGCACCAGAGAGGTCAGCACCAGAGAGGTCAGCATCATTGAGCATACTACCAGAGAGGTTAGCACCAGAGAGGTTTGTATTAGGGCCAATGGTGTAGAATATCCAGTTACCCGTACCATCGGGACCAATTTGAGCACTTAAATTATAACTAAAAAATAATACAAGAATTAGAGATAAAAACTTCATCACTGTAATAAACAATAATTAGGAAAGAAAATTAGTATAGATTGTGGAAGGAGTCACAAAATATCATGTTACTAACTAGCCTATACTTCACTTAGGCTTTGATAATGTATCCATCTGGAACAATAATGTCTTTACACACGATAAGCACACCATCGCGTATAGAAATATCAAGATCTGGACCAAAATTATCAGGTAGGCCAGTAGGATCTAAAGTCACACCATTACCGATACGTACATT
>CACKVQ010000011.1 GCA_902603705.1 Puniceicoccaceae bacterium | reverse complement strand
AAGCACATCGCTCATGTTCATGCCAGCGCAAGTCACCGGGGCTTGCTAGGGGAAGATCAAGTTGACTGGAAAGGTGTCTTAGGCGCTCTCCAGAAAATTGCTTATCAGGGTGACATCGTGATCGAAAGTTTCTCCGAGGGAAACAAGACGATCGCGCGAGCCGCAGCAATTTGGCGTAGGCTCTACGACAGTCCCAAAGAACTCGCGGTAGAAGGCATTAGTTTTCTTAAAAGCAACTGGAAACAACTTGCCATGCGTAGTGATAGCGTAAACTAGTTTCAATGAGAATTACAGTATACTCCTTAATTTACATGACCGCTTTTTTATGTGTGGGACAGTTATTAATTGCACATACCTGTAAAGATAACGAGGTGGACACATCCCTACACCAAGATAAACAAATTGTCTTTCTCGCTGGTAAAAAAAGCCACGGCTACGGAACTCACGAGCACAGAGCGGGCTCTATGTTACTAGCGAAATGTTTCAATGAAAGTGGCCTCGACGTGCAAGCCGATGTGGTAGACCAAGGAGCCTGGCCAGAGCAAGTTGAAATTCCAGATGCAGTTGTTATGTACTGCGATGGCCTTAAGAGACACACAGCGAAAGCGCACCAAGAGGAAATTCAAGCTTGGGTAGATAAAGGCGTCGGGGTGTCTTGCCTACATTTCGCGGTGGAAGTTGAGCCAGAAGAGCTTGGCTCAACCTTTTTTGAATGGATAGGTGGTTATTTCGAAGCTGGTTGGTCTGTGAATCCGCATTGGGATGCGACCTTTGATCAACTCCCCGAGCACCCAATTACCAATGGAGTTCAACCTTTCACAATCCGCGACGAGTGGTATTATCATATGCGTTTTCGTCCAGAAATGGAAGGAGTGACGCCCATTTTATCTGCACTACCGCCACTGGAGACCTTGACTTCTCGGGCGGAAGATAAATTGCGCGGCAGCAATCCTGACGTAATGGCAGCAGTAAAAGCGGGCAAGAGACAGCACCTTGCTTGGGCCTATGAACGCCCTAACGGCGGGCGTGGATTCGGATTCACTGGGGGACATTTTCACAAAAATTGGCAGCAGGATGATTTTCGAAAGCTGGTACTAAATGCCATTCTCTGGACTGCGCACGGACAAATTCCCGATGAGGGGGTGCCCTCTGCCACGCCGAGCGATGCACAGATGGAAGAGAACCAAGATTTTACAAAACCCAATACTTAGAAAATACCTACTATTGTTATGAAATTTTTCATATACACTCTATCCCTACTAATCGCCACCTACTCTGCGACAAGTGTTGCGATCGCGAAGCCATCAGAAGCCCCAAGAATAAAAGCTCTCTTAATAACTGGAGGTTGCTGCCATGATTATGATCAGCAGCGCGATATCATTCCAGCAGCCGTGGAAATGAAAAGTAAACTACCGGTCGAATGGACCATCCTCCACCAAAAAACTAAAGCGGGCGACGCCATGCTCGAATTGTATAAAAACCCAAACTGGGCTAAGGGATACGACGTCGTCGTCCACAACGAATGTTTTGCTAATATCGGTGACCCTGTCTACATAAACGGTATAATTAAGCCGCATTTGGACGGCGTACCTGCCGTCCTTATACACTGCACTATGCACTGCTACCGCACAGGTCCCACCGCTGAAAAATGGTACGAGTTTTGCGGAGTGCATTCGCCAGGGCACGGCCCCAAGCATCCATTTGAAGTGCAGATCATCGAGAAAGAGCACGAGGTTATGCGTGGTATGCAGAATTGGACTACCCCGCAGGGCGAACTCTATTTTATAAAAAAGACCTACCCAGGAACTACCCCGTTAGCTAAATCAAAATCTAATAAGACCGGAGAAATGCACACTAACGTATGGGTCAATGACTATGGACCAAATAGTACCCGTATTTTTGCTACTACGATTGGCCATCACAATGAGACAATGCTTCAAGATCAATATATGGAACTAATTACTCGCGGATTGATCTGGGCCACCGGCTATCCAGTATCTGAATATATTAAGCTTTCAAAATAAACCTAATTACACGCACAAAAGAAACAGATGAAAAACAAAATTACCTCTTACCCTTCGCGCTCAAGGCGCGACTTTATGCAACGCGCCTCAACTGCCGGAGTAGGTCTTTTGCTTATGCCAAGCGGCAGCCTCTTTGGAGCTGGAGTAGCAAGTAATCGCTTAAACATCGCATTAATAGGTGCTTCAGGACGTGCGCGTGCCCACTTCGGGACACTTAAGGACGAAAACGTCGTCGCTGTGTGCGAAGTAAATCAACTAAACCTACCTACTGCAATGGAGCAGTTTCCCAAAGCGGCAGTTTATGAAGACTGGCGTAAGTGCCTAGATCACCCCGGCTTGGACGCAGTTCTTTGCTGCACACCTGATCATCATCACGCATTTATTGCTAACTGGGCACTAAATCGTGATCTTCATGTTTTTATGGAGAAACCTTTGGCTATTACTGTGCATGAAGCGCGCACAGTGCATGAAACTTATTTAAAGAAGAAGCATAAACTGGCGACACAAGTCGGCATGCAGCGCCATGCAAACCCCAATTTCAACCGTTTGCGAGAAAGTATTCAAGATGGCGCAATCGGAAATCTCAAGGAAGTCTATGTCTGGGGCAATCGGCAGCTTCCAAGGCCAGGTTATCTGCCTGGGGGAACGCGAGTGCCCTCTAGTTTAAACTGGGATCTTTGGCTTGGCCCGTCACCAGAGCACCCCTTTAACCCGGAATACGTATCTCGTAACAATGGATCGAACTGTCTGAATTGGAACATGTATTGGGACTTTGGAATTGGGCAGATGGGCGACATGGGCAGCCACACAATGGATTTAGCTTGGAACGTAATAGACGCGGACCGACCATCAAGTGTAAAGAGCTCTTCGCCAGAATCCTTTAACCCGGAAGTTACCCCAGTAAACCTGACTACAAGCTTTATGCTACCGGGCAATAACTGGCGCGACGAAATCCGCTGCACTTGGTTCCAAGGCGGCGCCATGCCAAAATCGCCATCTGGTTGGATCGACCTGAACCGCATTGGGCATGGCGCTATGTTTAAAGGAGACAAGGGCTTTATCATTTCAGACTTTAAAAACCGCTTAATTATCCCGAATGGTCGATCTGGAGATATGTCTTATTTTGATCCGCGCTCGGAAGAAGAATTACTCCCCGACTTGGGGAACTTTCAAAAACAATGGACAGCTGCTTGTAAGAACGGGAATCCCGCTGATACCGCATGTAATTTTGAATACAGCGCTAATATGATCGAAAACATGTGCCTTGGCCTGGTTGCCTTCCGCGCGGGAAGTGAGCTTAAGTACGACGGAGTTGCCGGTGTGGTGACCAATAATGCTGCAGCGAACGAATTCCTCACGAAACCATATCGCAAGGGCTGGACTTTAAACGGATAAGCTAGTTCTTGTGGGTGCTCCGAATACTCTTGCGATCGCTCTACATGAAATAACGCGAGAGCTTTTTTTTATTGCCACGCTAACTGTTTTGGGCGCTGGCTTCTCGCTCTATCTAGGCTATGCGCAAGTACCTTGGGCTGAGCCCGAAATAGCTGCGGGAGAGATCCAGTTCGCCGACGCACGGGTACTAGATGTTATATGGATCGATGCCCGCAGTATCGAAGAATATGAAGCCGGTCATTATTCTGGCGCGATTCATGTAGATGAATCCAACTGGGACAGTGGGCTCGTTGTATTGATGAACAGGTGGCTAGAAGCACCTCGCCCTATAGTAATTTACTGCGGGAGCAAAGATTGTAAATCGAGTTACCGCTTGGCAGATCGTCTAAGGCAGGCGCTTCCTGAGGGCGAAATTTATAGCTTAAAGGGCGGTTCAGAGGCATGGACAAAATGAAGTGTACGAGCTGCATTGTATTACTAGTACGTCTAGTGCTGGTCGCCGCTTTTTTCCTCGCGGCACTACCTAAGATACAAGATCCAGTGGCTTTTGCTATTTCTGTAGAGAGTTACCGTATTCTAACGGGACAAGCCGTGCTATGGGTGGCTCTTGTCCTACCATGGTTGGAGTTAATCATTGGGTTGGGTCTAATGATCCCAAAAATACGGCGCACTAGTAGCTTATTAATTATACTACTATTATTTATATTTATTGGGCTACACGCCAGCGCTTGGATTCGCGGGCTTGATATTAGTTGCGGCTGTTACGCGACAGAAAGTGTATCGAGTAATTACTTTTTACTCATCTCGCGTAACTGCGCATTATTAATTGCCGCAGTCTTTGTTCTCGCTCGGGATTGGCGCAATCACGCCTGAAATGGTAAATAGTGTAAGGTCTGCTTGATACCTTCTAGGTATCCGTCTTAGATACAAATATGTCAAAAGTGTTAGTTGTAAGGTTATTCGTCTTCGTACTGGTTACTACTGCAGCGACAGCCTCGACCCTAGTCTGGGACAAGCTGGAAGCTTACGTGGAAATGACTCCTGAACAAGAAGAAGCTAGTGCTTCTTTTAAGGTAACGAACAAAGGGGAGGAAACTCTGCGTATTGCTGATATAAAAGCCAATTGCAGTTGCACCAGTTCCATCATTAACGGGAAGATTCTCGAACCAGGCGTAACGAAGGAAATTGTTGGCATATTTAATAAAGGAAAACGCCAGGGGCAGAACCGTTACAATCTGCGCGTCTATCTCGATAACCTTACAGAGCCGGTGGCAACGCTTTCTATGAACGTACGTATTCCAACGCTGATCGAGGCTAAGCCCCAAATTGTTTACTGGAAGGAAAGTGACGGAAAGTCAGAGCGACGAATCCAGCTTACCCTAGACTCAAACTATATTGATGAAATCATACACATTGATTACGATACTAGGCGCTTGAAGGTGACCGATGAGCCTAGCAGACCAAAGTCTGGCATAGCTAGAGTGCTCGTCGTAGAACCTAAAAGCTATGATATACCTTACCGAGGCGCGATCACCGTCTACGGAAGCGGCCCTGGGGGACGAAAGGCGGAAACCCGCGTGCATACCTTTGTCCAACCCTAGAGTGACATCTTTACAGTCCAGCTGAGCATAGCATTTTCATGCGCTCAGCCTCGTTAGTCCAATCCTGCGGAAGCCGTGTGATGCGCCTGCGGTCGACACCCTCAGATTCTAGTATATCTAGCATCGTTTCATAATCTTGATCGGATATATCAGGCTCTCGCTGCATGATCCACGCGTATTTCCGACTAGGGTGCACAACGATTGTGCGCGAATAGTCTTCGGCTATATAAAGAATAATATAGTCCGAGCGAAACGGCCAGATGAACTGCATGCGCCACTGAGCATTAGTCGATTTATCGTGAACCCATCCCACAGGAGTGTATGTCTTTAATTTACCATAAAATCCGCCATCACGAAATTGGTAAGTCGTCTGAATCTTATTTTCTTCGTCCAGACGATAATGCTCTATAGCATTATGCGCTTGCTCATCGACTAAGATTGGAGTGTATCCGAGAACATACCAGCGCCCCATAAAGCGCTCTAGGTCGACGTAATCAGGAGAAGGTAGTGGCGGATACGAAGAACAGCCTCCGATAAAAGCCATGGCAATCGATCCGGTTAAAAAAGAGAGTAATCTAAACATTACTTTTTGCATAACCAAAACAGTAAGGGTTTCTAGGAATAGGTGCGATAATTTAAATTGTCTATTCGATCACAAGCTAGCTATAATAATGAACTTGATATTTTAGATATATATAAATGATCGGGCGTAGTTTCAAAATATTACTACTTTTGACAAGCGGTTGGCTTTTAGCAGGACCGCTCACATTACTACAATTTGGGGCCTGGTGCTGGATGCTCGTCAGTTACTCGAGCCATGACACATTTCAGCAGGCCGTCATCGATACATTTAGTGATGATCGTCCCTGTGATATGTGTCGCATAATAGATGCATTAGAAGTCGTAGAAGGTGAATTACCGCCGATGCAAATAGAGCAAGAAGAGATCAAGTTGATGCTAGGACTAGCACGCGCAATTTCTATAATTACGCCTATTGTTACATCTCAATCATGGCAGGTTAAAGGATGTAAACCAGAAGATGCCCTGTTCGTAGTGCCTACGCCTCCACCGCGAGCTGCGTAGGACAAACGTATTCATTTCAACTAAATCTCGCAGAAGCATCAGGCGCGTCGCCTCCTCTGCGTTAACTCTTCGTGGTATCCCTGTTTCTAGAGCCACGACAACTTAATAAATATAATATGAGATATTTAAAAAAAACACTTACACTTTTTATTACTCTGGCAGCAAGCAGCACAAGCCATGCCGCGCCAGCATTTCCATGCTGCCCTACAGACAAGGACACTGTTGCTCGACCAGACGCTCATGCCCCCATCTCTGTTATGGGAGACCATACTCACGGAGAGGGCCAATGGATGCTCTCTTACCGACACATGAGCATGGAAATGGAAAATTTACGAAGAGGTGACGTGCGTGTGAGCTCCGAAGAATTCTTTCTAGCAGACGGAGGATACACAGTAGCCCCAGAATGGATGTCCATGAACATGCACATGCTAGGAATAATGTATGCACCAACCGAACGCCTTACACTAATGGCAATGGGAAACTACCTCGAAACCGAGATGACGCATGAAATCGTGTCGCAGACTGCAGCTATAATGATAAATGGAGGGGAGACTAAATTTACTACATATTCCCGTGGTCTTGGTGACCTCAAAGTCAGCGCACTGTACCGTTTTTACCTAGTGGAAAATCGGAAAGCTCACTTCGGTCTTGGGCTAAACTTACCCACTGGATCTATTAACAAAAAAGACAAACTCCCTAGCATGGGTGGTGCTACCGAGCAACAAATGCCCGCCTCTATGCAATTAGGATCGGGAACCTTTGATTTATTACCTTCGCTAACATTTGTTGAGCAGTTCAAGGATTGGTCATGGGGTGCTCAGGCTAATGGTGTACTACGCCTAGAGAATAAAAATTCTAACAACTATCGGTATGGCCATAAGTTAGAATTACTCTGGTGGATAGGCTGTAACTTGGCACAATGGCTTAGTCTAAACGGCGGCTTATCTTATAATTATTCTGACGAATTAAAAGGAGTGCAAATGTCAGTAAATCGCATGGGGGGCAACGGAAGATCAGTAAGCACTGCTTTTGGAGAAAACTACGGTGGTCACCACCTAGACCTAATTCTTGGAATTAATTTAATCAAACCTACTGGATACCTAGAAAACCACCGCCTAGCTTTTGACTTACGCCTACCAATTTGGCACGATCTAAATGGGTATCAACTAGAGGCCGACTCAGTGCTAACATTTGGCTGGCAAAAAGCATTCTAAAACAATTAAAGAATAATGATCCCTTTTACATCTACCAAAAATACACCAAGACTCAAATATGACAGACCATGAATTAGGTCCAACTGGTGAAATTTGCTTCGACTTGCCTTCGCCTTACGAACCGCATCCTTGCGGCTTGTTACACCTACCACGCTTCATCGCCAAGATCCGTAAGCACCTAGCAGATGAATTACCCAAGTCCTACCAAAAAAACTTTTGTCGAGGATTTGACCGCTTTTTGTGCATGCACCTTAACGTCGATCCAAAAGATGTAGTCGAAGCAGTTCGTCAGGCGGGCAGTGACGATATTATTTTGGATCAACTGCTATGCGAAATATTTCCAGAAGACTTAAAAGTAGTAGAATGGAACCGAGAAATCACAAAAAAGGGTCAGACCGAGGCTGGCCGTGAATTTTTAGCTGAATCGCTTACTAAAATGGGAACGCCCGAAATGATCGGCCAGATTAATAGCGTCATGGACATGATGGATTTTGATGAGGGCCGTATCGCTGGATTCTCGGACCAAGCCCGCCGTGAATGGGAAGCTAGTAGTTAAAACGAGGCATAAAGTTGAATAGGTGCAGGTAAATTCCAACGTCTGTAATTAATGAGGATATAATTTATACATTATGCTTAGTGCTATTATTTTCTTTTACTAGCTTATCTAGAGGCTTTAATACCATATGCGATTTTTAAGTCTCTCTGTTCTTTTACTGCTTGGATCAACGACATCTGCACTTTCCATGCAGATTTTTGTCAAGACACTCACGGGAAGTACTATTACACTGGATGTCGAACCCACAGATACAATCCTAGCTACTCTCGAAACTCAGCGGTAGCTATTAGGAACATTCCTTATTTATGTAGTAGATTATGAGCCAAAAAGTTTCCCAATCTAAGGGTACCTTTCAAAAACGCCTTAAATGGGAAGATCTCGATCAAGACTATCTACGCCAAATAGTAGGACTAGCAAAAATTGAGGATCTAGCTGGTGCGGGCTTAGCTGCCCGGCCAGCGCGACTCGGCGATGTGACGACCGCGCTCATGCCCGAGGGCGCTAACGGTAAAGCTCAGCTCACCGCACGCGAAACGCTCACAATATGCGGGCTCGGGTTAGTTCCCATTATACTCGAGAGCTACGGAGCAGATTGCTCGTTCGAGCCCATAGTCGCCGATGGTGATACCTTAAAAAAAAGTGAAGTAATTGGCGTTCTGAGTGGCAGTGCCACTGTGTTACTTCAAGCTGAGCGTGTCATACTCAACTTTCTGCAGCACTTAAGCGGTATAGCAACTGAGACTCGCTCATATACCGATACTTTAAAAGATAGTAGCACTCTACTTCTTGACACTCGAAAGACTCTACCAGGATACCGTGTACTCCAAAAATATGCCTTTGCTTGTGGGGGTGGATACAATCATAGAATAGGCCTTTTTGACCGCGTTATGCTCAAGGATAATCATCTCGCCGTTACAGGTGCCACAGCAGACAAACGTCTGAGCGATACCGTTACTACAGCAGTAAATACATGCGAAGACCTCGCCATAGAAGTAGAAGTCGATGAACTCGATCAAATATTACCCATATTAGAAGCGGGCGCTGACATCATACTGCTTGATAATTTCCCCATAGGTGATTTGCGCAAGGCGGTCAAACTAATCGACGGGCGCGCCTATTCAGAAGCAAGTGGCGGCATACGGATAGGTGACTTAGAAGAGCTAGGTAAACTGGGTCTTGATTTTATCTCGACTGGGGCACCGATCCACCAGAGCACATGGAAAGACATTGGTCTGGACTGGACCTAGGCCGAGCAAGGTTTTGGTATATCCTATTATCTAGACATGGCGGAGTATAAAATATCGCGAAAAAATAACGAAGATTCGTTCAGTAACGATACATATAGACTGTCCCCAGGAAACGACCAAACCCTAGCTATCATTAACGCGCTACGATCTAAGGAAGACTGTTTTGTTTCAGGTAGTTCTTTAGCTAAACTGCTTGGTATATCTCGCCCTGCGATACACGGAAAGATTAACAAGCTTCGCGACGACGGCTTCGTTATCGATGCTGTTCGCAATAAAGGCTACTGCTTAATCAAAGAACCCGATGTGATTCACGGGGATCTACTACGAGACTATGCCAAAAAAATAGGAGTAGCGATGGAAGTGCTCTATTTCCCGGTCATAGATAGCACTAGTAGCGAGGCCGAACGCCAGCTCTCTCGCGGACGAGAGGGTCCCTTTGCAATCGTATCTAGCTGCCAAACAAAGGGTCGCGGACGCCTCGGACGCGACTGGCACAGCGCGAGCGCTGAAAACTTATACCTGTCTGTCGTATTTGAGCCCAAAATACCACCGCAAGCGCTACAAAACTTTACCCTCTGGGCTGGCATCCAAATCTGCCGTGCCTTACAAAGATTTATCTCTAGCGCACCCCTGAAGATCAAGTGGCCGAACGATCTACACTGTGGCGATCGTAAATTTGCAGGTATGCTTACCGAAGCTAAAATCGATGCTGATAACTTAAGTAGTATTATCCTCGGCATAGGCCTAAATATTAATAGTAATCCTGCGAAATACCCTGCAACTATCTGTAAGACAGCCACTAGTCTTTCTGCGGTCAGTGGAGCAGAACTCTCGCTTAGCGAAGTCGCTGCAACCACCATTGCTGCGATTAAGAGTGCTTATGAAACCAGTATACATGGCGCAGGCTCTGAGAGTCTAGTTGACGCATGGAAGCCGCTCAGCTCACTTGAAGGATCTTTGGTGACTGTAATCGTTAGCGGTCAAGAGATTCTTGGTACTGCTAGTGGAATCGATTCAAGCGGCGCCCTACTACTAACTACAGAAAACGGTACCGTTCAAAAAATTCATGCTGGAGATGTGACACTAAAAAAATGACAGGTTGCTTCTAATTAACAGATCCTCATTCTACGAAAATAAGATTTAATTATGTACACCCTTTGTATTGATGTTGGGAATTCCAGTACCCACTACGGCTTAGTTTCCGGTCAGTCTGTGCTCTGTAGTGAGAACTTTCCCACCAAATCTTTAACAGGAAATTCTCTGAAGAGTTTTTCTGAGCATCTAGTTCCTTTGAGCAAGCAAGCAAACTGTATTTCGTTCTGCTCTGTCGTCCCGTCTATTAATGAGGGCTTAGAAGCTTGTCTTGCTACATTTAAACTACCGTTATTTCACCTTACTTACGCGAGCTGCACAGGGCTCACCCTAGCCTATCCAAATCCCTCCGAAATAGGAGAAGACCGCATTGCTAATGCGATCGCTGCGCAAGAATACTACGGCACTCCTACGGTCGTCATCGATATGGGCACCGCCGTCACCTTTGATATAATAAGCTCTCAGGGCTACGAAGGAGGTGTAATCGCACCAGGGCTCAATTTAATGACGCGCTACCTCCACGAACAAACCGCTCTTCTGCCTGAACTTAGCGCTGATAACTTACTTACTGTCGAAGGTCACTTTGGAAAATCAACAAAACACGCTATGAAGCTAGGCGTGGCTGTCGGATTTTCTGGGATGATTCAGTCTATCTTAGATAAAGTTACCGATGGCTTATTAGTACGGGGAGAATCGAACCCAGCCGTGCTCTCCACAGGCGGCAGCATAGCGAATCTTACTAAGGATTGGGCACAAAAAAGCCGTTTTGTAGGTGACTTAACATTAATAGGCTTGGCAGAGGCGGCACAACGCTCGTAGGTCTCTAATCTCAAAGGAAGCATAGCGAGATGGTCACCCCCTCTTTTTCATCATTTACAAAGTCTTCCCTCTTTGCATTCTCTCCTGCTCCCTATGAACCGAGTCTATATCAAGACCTACGGGTGTCAAATGAACGAACGCGACTCTGAAGCTGTCGCGGCAATGTTACGTGCCAAAGGATACGCTTTAGTAGACAACGAATTTGACGCAGACACTGTGCTGCTTAATACGTGTTCTGTTCGTGACCAAGCTGAGCAAAAGGCCATCGGAAAGGCTGGTCATCTAGCCAAAAGAAAACGAAAAGATCCTAACTTTATTTTAGGGATTATGGGGTGTATGGCTCAAAACCGAGGGGATAGTTTGGTGGATCGCCTGCCTGACTTAGACCTTATTGTCGGCACACAAAAATTCCACAGAGTTCCGGAGCATTTAGATAAGATGATTGCCACCTTACAAGGGCAAGGTCCGCGTCCTGATACAATCATCGATCTATCAGAGGAAGTTGGCTCTCAGAACACAATAAAGTCACACAGTAGCGAAAAGAAACAAATCACCGCTTTTGTTAGTATTATGCAGGGATGTAATATGCACTGCTCCTACTGTATAGTACCTAAAACACGCGGAGCCGAACGTGCGCGTCCTATGGAAGCAATCGTAGAAGAGATTGAAGAGCTGGCTAGCAGCGGAACACGCGAAGTCACCTTGTTGGGACAAATTGTTAATCAATACGGACTGCGTGAATTCCCAACCATTAATAAAAAGAGTCCCTTTGTTCAGTTAATTGAGAAAGTGCACGAAATCGATGGTATCGAGCGAATACGTTTCACAAGCCCTCACCCTGTTGGGTTTAGAAACGACCTAATTGAGTGTTATGGCCGCTTGCCAAAGCTTTGTGAATATCTGCATTTTCCTATGCAAAGCGGTAGTAATCGTATTCTCAAAACGATGCGTCGGCCATACACTATAGAAAGATTTCGAAAAATTATTGAAAAAATCCGAGCAGTTCGACCAGACGTCTATATTTCTACAGACGTCATTGTTGGTTTTCCCGACGAGACGAAAGATGACTTTGAAAAAACTCGTCATCATTTCGAAGAAATAGGTTTTGATATGGCTTATATCTTCAAATATAGTGTTCGTCCCGGCACGACAGCTGAATCCCTTGGGGACCCAATCAGTAAAGAGGTAAAAGAAGAGCGTAACCAGATTCTTTTGGGTATCTTGAGTAAGCGATCCTTGAAACGTAATGAAGAATTAGTTGGTACTGTCGAAGAAGTACTCTTTGAGGGACCTGCGAAAAAGGGTGAAAATATGTTCCTTGGACGAACTCGAGGTAACCGTGTGGTATTAGTAAAAGCAAGCCCTCGCCTCATTGGTCAGTTTGCGAAAGTTCGATTTGAGCGCGCCACAGCAAGTACTCTCTTTGGGGAACTTGTCCTAGAGGGCGTCGAAGATATAGCAGTGCAAGCAATCACTTAAATAAACTGAACTACATTCCGCTAGACTTACGATTCTGGATAAAAATATTCTAAAATCTAAAATTTCTACAGCACGTTAGACGGTGCATCCACCATGACTCGTCCCACTTTTAAGCTTATATCGTCCATGTGAGAAACTAGTAAAATAACAACTAAGACGCGGATGCTCGACTTCGCTCCCTGTTAAATCCTCTTCCAAATTAGATTGAGCTACATAAGTGCTAAGACCCCCGCTTTTATCCACCAAAACATAATACCATGGCTGATCTTTTGAAGGCTGGGTTTTATTAGATTCATACCAAGTATCAGTAGCAGTGCAGCATCCGTCAATCGCTACGATCACGCCCCGATATCCGTAGTTTTTATGTACAATAATGGAGCCTATTGTATAATAAATTCCTGGAGTAGATGCCCCTTGTAAATCTGTTAATATAAATAACACCGTTTATAACATAATTATTTTATTAAATTTTACAAGTTACCTAACAGAAAAGGCTTAGTAATTATTATAAGTGCTCAAAGTCTTCTATAACCGCTTCTATTGGACGTATTTTTTCGGAAGGAAAAAAACTAGTTATTCGATGTAAAACTTGTTGAATAATACCGTCCGGACAAGAGGCTCCCCCTGTTATTAATATGCGAGGCTTCTTCTTTTTATTTTGATAAAGTGGGCGAACTTCTTTAGAAGACTCTGGAAAATTTTTGGGGTCTTTGGGAAATATGTAATGTTCTACAGATTCAATAGAATGTAGGGCACTCTCCGACTGTATATAGTGAGCATTTGAGCCTAATCGATCAGCGCAGACACGGTAGAGTTGGTATGTATTTGAACTATTTCTACCACCTACTACCAATGCGGCGTCGATCGAATGATCAAAAGCCTTTTGCAGCGCGTCTTGGTTCACTTGTGTGGCATAACAGAGTGTATCACTTTCCCCTTTTAACAAAATATGCTCCCCTACATTTTCATCGCCGAATTTTTCGGCTATAATTGTACAAAGATATTCAATAATCTTAACTGTTTCATTCCTGAGTAGAGTCGTTTGGTTCACAAAAGCGATTTTATTTAAATCACGAAGAGGATCGAACCCGTCCGAACAATTAGCAGAAAAATATGTATCAAAAATCTCTCCCTTATCCACATCTTCTGATTTAATGACTTCGGATAGGTGCTTAGCTTCTTCCATGTTCCTAATCACAAGCGCGGGGCCAGAACTTTTTGCGTTAGAAAAAGTGGCTTTTGTCTCCTCGTGCTCAAATTTTCCGTGGATCACAACTGTGTATCCTTCTTTTGCGTATCTGCGCGCTGCCTTCCAAACTTTTTCCACTAACATGCATGTGGCATCATTTTTACGAATGGAAATGCCTCTACGAATTAGTTGGTTCTTATCTTCATTGGTCGCACCAAAAGCTGGAATTATTACAATGTCGTCCTGATTTAATTGGCTCCAAAATGCATCTGGGTCTTCTCTGTTCTTGGCAGTCGATCCGTCTAATTTTAGCGGTAGACCTTTATCTGTCTGTAGATATCGAAGCCCTCTAGCTAGTAAGTCCTCATTAACAAATGGATTATGAATAAGTTCGCTTAACATAAATACTCGACGGTTAGGGTTTTGCGCTACGGTCTCGTAAGCTCGTTCTATTGCATTTTGTACGCCTAAACAAAAACCAAAATGACTAGGAATTATGAACTCAACTGCCCCAAAATCGATAATAGCAGGCTCTCCAGAGGATCTTTCTTTGGTGCGACGAGCTTCTTTTATAGCGCGGCATAAAGCACTCTGATAAAGAGATTTTGATTGATTGTTAACGTAAACAGATCTGTTACGCTCCTTCTCGGTTCGGAACCTGTATATATAGTCATATTTACCCATATCTAGATATGGCACCCGGTATAGTTGATGGTCTATACCCTCCAAAGTTTTAGCAAGTGTATCGGCCTTTGGTAGGTAACAAAGGTTGTGAATTGTTTGCCACTCCCCATGTGTCTTATCGACATTGGGAATAATACTACAAACGATTTTTTCTGTTAGTTTATGCCACTTAAACTCCCCCTCAAGAACATTGGGTAAATAATAAATTCCTTCGCTATTTCTTTTAACCAGAAGATGACAGGAAGTATTAAAAAGTATTCTAGTGAATTCCATAAAAGTGCTATTTTTGATAGATTTATTTCGGGATGGTATAAATACCTAATTTTTTTAAATTCCGTACTGTTTACTACTTGTTTTCTTAGAATTTAGAATAATTTAAGCTAACCGTCTAATTAGGTTTTTGTGAGCCCAGATTCTGAAGTTGCACAGTAAGTATGAGCAACTAATATCTTTCCTCAAAATTTAACCTCAGACCTTTATAAGATGTTTCAAGTTAATTTCAGCGAACAAAGCATGTATGAGCTTAACCAACTCGATACCCGTTCCCAAATGTTAGTAATCGAGGTAGTTAGCACATTAAAACAGGAACAATTAGATAACCCAAATGAAGAGCTTGGTCGCTTTAATCGTGATAATAAAATCTACTATAGGGTGCGAGCTGGTGAATTTCGTATCTACTTTGAACAGATTAATGAAAGCTTGTTCGCTCATTACATACTCCACAAAAACACACTCTCTGATTTTATTTTCCGTTTTAAACTGCCCTATTCTCAAGAATTTATGATAGAACAACACGATTCATTCTGGAAATATCTCGAATCTCTCAGGCATAAGGGTGATATTAAAAATTAAAAATCCCACCCATGAAAGAATCTAAAAAAATACCAGAGTCAGCAACACTAATGTCTACAGACTCTGGCGAAGCGAGCCACATTTATTTACTCCCCAATAGTCTAACTGCGGGAAATCTTTTTTTTGGTTTTTTAGCTATCTTGCGCTGTATTCAGGCTAATTATGCAACAGATTTATTGATCATATCTGAATACTTCACGCAGGCTGTTTGGTTTATTCTTTGCTCTGTTATATGTGATGCACTCGATGGACGCGTCGCTCGCCTCGGGGGACGCGAATCACTCTTTGGAAAAGAGTTTGATTCTATCGCTGACGTTGTTTCTTTCGGTGTAGCTCCTTCTCTTATGATGCTCTTTCTTATTTTGCAACCAACTGAGAAGTATCCCTTTTTTCTACAAATTGGTTGGCTAATAGCTTTTGTTTATTTGCTTTGTGCGAGTGTACGGCTAGCTCGTTTCAACGTGCTGACACATCCGATGCTCACTCCTATCGAACCCCTTAAAGAATCGAAAGACTTTCTAGGACTACCCGTGCCTGCCGCAGCAGGGATGATAGCTTCTCTTGTGCTTGTTTTAAATAGTTTAGAGTTGCGCGGCCTTGCCATTGCTCTGCCTCCTTTGATGTTAGCAATCGCAATACTTATGGTAAGTAATATTTCCTACCCTAGCTTCAAGGATCTCGATTGGCAAACAAGCACACGGCTTAAGACCTTTATTTACCTTATTTTTGGTTTAGCTATTATTTTCATTATAAAAGAGTTGGCCTTCGCGCTCTTATTTCTCTCCTACATTATGTATGGACCCATCAGGCATTTTTACAGAATTTATCGCACTCGTAAGAATAGCAAGAAATACAGTTAATAGTAGGTGTATAAATAAAAACGAATTGTGTTTTTAAAAAAACTTGTTCCCTTTTTTCACAGTATTTTCATTTTTTTCACGCTATTATAAACAATTTTATTAAGTACTAATTTGTTGGTAAACAGTTACTTAAAAACTTTTAACAACTACAAAAAGACCCTACTGTTATTAATAAATTTATATATATATAAAGAACTATTATATAAGCATTGCCAGTAAGTAGATAAATGCGCCAAATTCACAACTATGAAGTTTAAGATAAACCAAGACCATTTTAGTAACGGCTTACAACAAGTGCTTAACGTTGTAGCAATTCGTTCTACCATGCCCATTTTAAGCAATGTGTTAATCGAAGCAGAAGAAGGACACATATCGCTAACTACGACCAACCTAGATCTTGGTATTCGTTGTCGAATAAAGGCAGATGTTACAGAGACGGGTAGTACAACTTTGCCGGTTCGCAAGCTGGCAACAATTGTTCGCGAACTTCCTGTCAACGAAGTCTTCATAGAGACAAGCAAAAAAAACCAGGCAAAAATTACCTCTGGTGGTTCATTGTTTAAAATAATGGGTCTGGGTTCAGAAGAATTTCCCCCACTACCTAACTTTGAAAACAGAAAGGTTTTTAAAGTTTCACAAGAGGAAATATTAAAGATGTTGAAGAGTGTTTCTTACGCTCAATCTACAGATGAAAACCGTTATATACTAAATGGAGTATATTTTAATTTTGCAAATGAAAAGCTAACTATGGTGGCTACGGATGGACGCCGACTTGGGCTGACTGCGCTCGACTTAAATGTAAGTGATGAAAATTCAGGGAGCTTGATACTTCCCGCCAAAACAGTTGGGGAGTTGGAGCGTTTGATAGGAAAAGGCGAGAAGGTAAAAATTGCATTCAACGATCGTCAAGCAGCCTTCGAAGTAGACATTGATGAATCGGGCGATACGGGTCTAATAGACCACCTATATTTGGTTTCGAAAATTGTTGAAGGCAACTACCCCAATTATAGGCAAGTAATCCCAAAGGAAACAGAGCACCGTGTAAAAATCGAACGCGAATTAATGCTAGAATGTGTTAATCGCGCAGCTCTCGTAACTTCAGACAAAAATAACTCTGTAAAACTAAAAGTAAGTAAAAACCTTCTCGAAATAACAGGACAATCCACTGAATATGGAGAATCTCACGAGTCTATGGCTATCGCTTACGATGGTCCTGAGGTTCAGGTCGCCTTTAATCCTCAGTTTTTAATGGAACCACTCAAAGCCTTAACAAAAGATGAAGTTTTTTTTGAATTTAAAGACGAATTAAGTCCAGGTCTTTTCAAAACACTAGATAATTTTATCTGCGTTATTATGCCACTTCGATTAAATTAAAATCTTACCTTAAGGCATAGTCTAGATTTCTGTGAATTTAAAAAACAAAATTACCTCATTGTCCACTTGTAGATACGTACGTAAGAATAGCGTATTATAATTTCGTGGTATACGGCGTTTATCAATTTAAACAAGCCAGATGATTGATATAACAATCGCACAATATGTGTTATTTTTCTTCGTGTTATTAGCTGTATTTTTACCTATCTTTGGTGCGCGTTTTAGCATACCTATATTTCCGCTATTTGGCCGCTGGATACGCTGGCTACTTTTTGGAGTACTGTTCGCAGTTTCCATAAGATATTTTGATTTGTCTTATCGTGCCGATTGGGTGCATTTCGTATCTGGATTAGCGCTTTGGTTTATTTTAGAAACATCATACAACTGGATTGCTATTATGGCTCTAAGTGAGAGCGATCTACCCCTTTTCCCTAAGTTCTATGTCAATACAGATGGAGATGAATGGCCGGCGGACCAGCGCTATATAGAACTCAAAGAGTGGTTGCGCTCAGAAGACTATAAACACCTAAGTTCGCTAAAAGCTGATTTTTTTGGGGGAATGTGTCTGCGTGCCTGTGTATATGAAAGCAGAGATGACTTTACGAGAATACAAATACTCCTCATACCTACTCGTAAAGGCGGTGCAGCTGCTTGCTACACGGTGCGAACACGCACACAGGAAGGTCAATGCGTAATAACAGACAACTTGTCTTTGCCTTACGGTGGTTATTACCCATCGTGGTGGAGTATATGTCGAAAGCCGCTAATTGGTTCACCTCGTCGCCTACTTGAGCTGCATAAAAAGCGATTAATAAAGATGAACGTTCGAGCTGTTGGTACAGAAGACAGCGCAGTTGAAGAAGTCAACGAACAGCAACGCATATTAGAGCGTTTAAATACAGATACCGGATTTTTGGTTCCCCGTTATCTACATGAAGAAGAAGGGAAGATTACATCTAATGGACGCTATCGTTTATGGAAAGAGATGTGGCTGATTGCTTACCTAGGAAAGACAATACTATAGCAAAAATAACGAAAAATTATTCGCGTTATTAAATACATGAAATAAAGTTATTGTTTTATGTTTTAATCTCTGGTCGGTCAGGCTTTGGCCAATCTACATGGTAAAAGTAACCACGAGGCTTATCTGTGCGCTCGTACGAGTGAGCACCAAAGTAATCTCGCTGCGCTTGTAGTAGGTTTTGTGGAAGCCTTGCATTACGATACCCATCATAATAGGATAGTGCAGAACTAAATGTAGGTATGGACACGCCATGAGTGGCAGCTAGGGCAACCACTTTTCTCCAACTAGATTGTGCCTTATGAATGGCCCCACTAAAGTAAGGGTCTAGAAGAAGATTGGCTATTGTAGGATCCCTCTCGTAAGCTTCTGTAATTTTTTGTAGAAATGCCGCACGTATAATACAACCACCGCGGAAGATTTGGGCTATCTCTCCAAAATTAAGTTTCCAGCCATATTCTTCCTGAGCGTACAACATAAGCTGAAATCCCTGCGCATAAGAACAGATCTTAGAGGCATATAGAGCCTCTCGAATATCCTCAATCATCTCAGTTTTATCACCTGCGAATTCTCCAACCCCTGGACCCTTTAAGACCTTTTCAGCTGCCACACGCTCTTCCTTAACAGAAGATATACAGCGGGCAAAAACAGCTTCAGCGATAGTTGGAGCAGGCGTACCCAAGTCAAGTGCATTGACCGAAGTCCACTTACCTGTACCCTTTTGGCCAGCTGTATCGAGTACTATATCGACAAATGGCTTTCCAGTTTCTGGGTCTACTTGCTTGAGGATATCTGCAGTAATCTCAATCAAGAATGAGTCTAGGTCGCCCTTGTTCCACTCAGTGAAAATATTCCCCATTTCAACGGGTGATAAATTTAACACATTACGCATCAGGTCGTAAGCCTCGCAGATCATTTGCATATCTCCATACTCTATCCCGTTATGAACCATTTTGACGTAGTGGCCGGCACCGTCTGGGCCAATATGAGCTGTGCAACTAAAGCCACCCTCTACGGGCTTTCCAGGAGCAGCACCCTCAATTGGTTTACCTGTACCGGAGTCGACTTTAGCAGCAATAGCTTTCCATATTGGTTCAATTTCTGCCCAAGCATCAACAGAACCGCCAGGCATGAGTGAGGGGCCAAAACGCGCACCTTCTTCACCCCCAGAAACGCCAGATCCTATGAAACGGATGCCTTTTTTGGTCAGTTCTTTTTCGCGGCGGATTGTGTCGTACCATTTAGCGTTACCGCCATCAATAATGATATCTCCTTTATCTAGTAGCTCAACAAGTCCGTCTATAACTTTGTCTGTTGGACCTCCCGCCTGAACAAGGACAATCATTTTTCGAGGTTTCTTCAGTGAAGCCACGAAGCTTTGGAGTGTTTCACAACCCACTAAGCCCCCAGGGGTATCTAAATTTCCAGCTACAAAGGCTTCCATTTTGGAAGTCGTACGGTTGTGAACTGAAATTTTAAAGCCGTGATCGGCTATATTAAGGGCTAAGTTTTGGCCCATGACAGCGAGGCCAATAAGACCGATATCGGAGGTTTCTTTAGACATAACAATAATTAAAGTTTAGGCAATTTTTACCACTCAGGTTTACGAATAGTTTTAAAATTAATCTAGTTTAAATATTTAGTATAAATGAGCGGTGTAAATAGAATAGCTGGCGCCTCATTAAAAAGATAAAATATGGGTAAAGATTTTATAATGATATTAGAATTAAATCTCCATGCATAAGTAACGGATTCTAATAAAAGCTTAAGAAAATAACCCACCGCGAGGATTAGGTTGAGTTATTTCAGTGTTAAAACCAGAATAGTCTAATTAGACTATTCTGCGTTAATTTTCGATCTTGCAGCAGGAACCATCGCTTCCACTGCCACCACAACAACCACCGCTCGGGTGAATATAACCTTGAGCAATTTCTTCTTCACTCGCTTTACGAATGCTTCGTACTATTATGCTGAAATTAAGATACTTTCCCGCTAAAGGATGGTTTCCATCAATAGTAACATCATCATTGTCTATTTTCACAACTCGAACTGAAACAGGGCCTTGATCTGTGCCAGCTTGGAACAGCATGCCTACTTCAAGTGACTCAATTCCTTGAAATCGATTACGAGGAACTACTTGCTCTAGTTCGGGATTAGACTCCCCGTAACCGTCTACAGGTGCGACTCTCGCTTCAACACTCTCGCCCTCACTTTTACCCAGTAAAGCAGATTCTAATCCAGGTATGATATTTTTATGTCCATGAAGATAGATTAAGGACTCACCTGATTGAGATTGGTCCAACACTTTTTTGTCGTCGTCCTTTAATACATAGTCAATCTCTACAACTGTTCCTTTGGCGATTTGCATAATTTTTGCGTGCTTAATTAAAATGATTGTTAATGAATAGGTTTGATTGAAACCGTCGCTTGGTCAAAAAAGAAAGCTAAATATCTGAGAAACCTCATCTGCGCCTTGCAAACTCACTTGACGGGAAGCGTAAAAATGAAGTTTTTAGTATCTAAGACTCGGTTCGGCATTATGCCCTTACAAAATACCTCGCTTTATAAACGACTTCATCAACATGCGCAAAAACGCTTAGTTTTTGAGCCAGGACTTTCTCGAAGCAAACAATTGCCGGCCTACAAACGATATGTAGAGCTCGAAGAATCCATGTTAGAGCGACATCATCGGCATGGTAAGCTAGGCCGCGAGGTATGCCAAGCGCGTGCGGCGATGGTTGATGTTGTCATAGAGAATCTATTTCTCGCAGCGCTCGATTTGTACACAACCAATCATGGGACTCTACCCTACAAAATGGGAATACTTGCCACCGGAGGATATGGAAGACGGGAACTGAACCCACACAGCGACATTGATATTATGTTTCTTTACCCCGTAACAACAAAATGTGATAATTTAGGTAAATTCCAAGAAATTATTACTGAAGAAATACTCTACCCGCTTTGGGATTTAGGTTGGAAGATAGGACATGCATCGCGTAATTCACAAGAAGTCATTGAAGAGTGCCGAAACGAAATACAGTCAAAAAATGCTATTTTAGAATCACGTTTGATCTGCGGGTCGGAAGCTCTCCACAAGACTATGCGCAAGCAGTTTGACAACTTTTGCAAGAAAGAAAATTCGAGAATCTACATCAAGCAGCGATTGGAAGTCGAAAGAGTTCGTCATTTGAAATCAGGCGACACTATTTATTTGCAAGAACCAGACATTAAGAACGGGGTCGGCGGGTTGCGTGATTATCAGAATATTCTGTGGATGGCCTTTATCAAATATGGTTTTACTACTTTTCAAGATCTAGTCAAAGCAGATTTACTACGCGAGGATGAACGTGTTGCAATGATTAATGCCTATGACTTTCTTTTACGCACGCGTACGGAACTACACTTACAGAATCGTCGCCCTACCGACAAGCTCGCCTTAGAGCAACAGCCCATCATAGCCCAGAAATTAAATTACGACGAAGAAAATATCTTTCTAAGGGTGGAGCATTTCATGAAGGATTATTATACAGCAGCACGTGATATATATCACACAAGCGTGATTCTTAAGGAACGAATGGCGATCGAATCAAGCCACGAAAAAAAGAAAGCCATCAGTTTTATTAAGGTTCTTCGTGCGTATCAGCATTTACCCAGGAAAGAGGTGGACGGGTTCCGCATTCACCAAAATGTCATAGGTTGTGATAATCCAAAGGTCTTCAAGGAAGAGCCTCTACGATTAATTCGCATTTTTCGGTTATCGCAGCAATATGGTGCCAAAATTGAATCGGACTTACGCTATTTGATTACACGTTCGGTTTTACTAATCGATCATACGATCATTAATAGCCCATCTGCAGCTAAAAGCTTTTGTGCGATCTTGCGTAGCCCTGGAGAAGTCTACCCTATTTTGATGCAGATGCATGAACTAGGTGTACTCGGGCGTTATATGCCCGAATTTGATGCCTTAACATGTATGGTGCAGCACGAATACTATCACCGATATACCGCGGATGCGCATGTGTTACGAACTATTCGACACCTCGACCGGGTCTTTTCTAAACATGACGAGGAGTATGCACGATATGAAAAAGAACTTCGCAAGAATGATGATCCATTACTACTTTATTTGATTCTTCTTCTGCACGACATGGGAAAGGCCGAAGGGATAAAAAGTCATGAAATACGCGGAGCTCACATCGCTCAGTTAGTACTAGATCGCCTAGGAATTAGTAAGCAGCAGCAAGAGCAAACTTTATTTATTATCCGTAGTCATCTAGAAATGGCACGGTTCTGGCAACGTTTTGACCTTGATGATCCTAAAACGATCAAATCCTTTTCTGAATTTATCGAAGATCTCGAAAAACTTAGATTTCTCTATGTGCACACTTATTGCGACTCTCGCGGGACTGCCCCAAGCCTTTGGAATAGCCATAAAGATACTATGCACCGTGCCCTATACATGCGGACAAAAGAGCAGCTTGTGGGCAATGAATTGATTAAACAAAAACACAACACACAGACTGTGGAACTAAACAAGGAGCTACTTAAGAATAAAATTAAAGGCGTCTCTAATGAAGAAGTGGAGGCACACTATAGTATGCTTCCAGAGAGATATTTCATCAACACAGAATCATCTGAAATACAGTTACACCTAGAGATGATAAATCGTTTACTCACCCTTATTCAAACCTCAGATTCAATGGCATCGTTGGCCCCAATTATAGATTGGCGTAATGATATCGATCTGAATACGACAATAGTGAATGTAGTAACATGGGATCGCTCTGGACTATTTTACAAACAGGCTGGGGCACTAACACTAGCAGGCGTTAATATCGTCAGTACTAAAGCGGTCTCTCGCAAAGACCACATCTCTATTAATACTTTTTATATACTCGATCCTGAGGGAGGGGTTGTCTCTGATGAAAGCTTTGAAGAGATCTTTGAGCGTCGACTTATCGAAGCATTAATAGATAATAAGGATCATATGCCTGAGATATCGAGGCTAGAAGCCGAGCAGTTAGCAATTACAAGGAAGGATATGCTTCCAGCGCCCTTCCCACCGACCGTAGATGTATACCACGAGCTTTCTCTTAAGCAAACTATAGTCGAAGTTCAGGCGAGCGACTGCATCGGCTTGTTGTATCAGATTTCACGCCGGATTACCGAAGAACACTTTGATATAAGTTTTGCACGTATTGCCACAGAGAGAGGAGTCGCGATGGACACTTTTTATATTAAGAATGAAGACCCAAAGAAGGAAACTGACACAGCTACCTTGCTTGAATTGCGCAAAGGCCTCGACAAAATTGTGCGAGAGTTATCTGTTTATTGAGGCTGTAATTTAAAACGTGAGTCAAACAAACCTTTCTCAAAAACCGTGCTGACTATGCGCATAAGCGAAACCGATCAAACAGCGATAGATTCGCTTTATCGCATCAGCAGTTTGGTCTCTGATACCGATGATCCCAAAATAGCCCTGCAATTTATTATCGATGAGATTGTCCAAGTCCTAGAGCCTAACAGCGCTTCTATTTTATTGATTAATCCAGATAGCCAACGCTTAGAGTTAGAAGTTTCCTACGGACTGCCAGAAGATTGGGAGAATGCCGAACTAGCTCTTGGCCAAGGAGTCACCGGTTGGACTGCTATGCACGGCCTCCCAAGGATTGTGGCTGACGTGAGCAGTGAACCTCGTTATATCTCTGCTCGCCCGAATATTCGCGCAGAGATGGCAGTTCCAATGAAGGATCAAGGCCTGGTTATAGGAGTTGTTAATATAGACAGTGAAAAAGTTAATGCTTACGATGAGGGATCGCTTAAAATCCTCACTTTACTGACCAACGAAGCCACAAGAGTAGTAGCTCGAATTTGGCTAATAAAGCAGCTTCGAATGAAGGCCAAGCAACTCGAAGCGCTAGTCATGATGAGCCAGAGGTTAGCAAAAGAAAGGGATAGCGACTCATTAATGAAAGCGCTTTCCCAAGAAGCCCACCAGCTAATCGATGGAGATGCCAGTGCCATCTTTATACTTAGCCCCGATAAGGAGTCTCTACACTTGCACAGCATGGTGGTTGGTGAGGTATTTTCAAATAACGTAGCTACAATTCCCCTCGACCATAGTGCTTTGGGTGCTGTAATTCATAGAAAAAAACAAATCGAGGTAAATGACTTAAATTTTACGGAAGAAAACGACTTTTTAGAAGTCATTAAACGAGAAGGGCTTACTTCCATGCTCGCATCTCCCATCGTCTTTGGCGAAGATACAATAGGAGTAATTATAGCCTACACGAAGCGCTCTCATCGCTTTAGCAATGGAGAGAAAAAAGTCTTTCAAACTCTAGCAGAAATGGGTGCAAGTGCTATTCAAAGCGCGCGCCTATATTCTCGAATTTTTGCTAGCGAAGAATCGATGCGCCGTAACGAGAAGCTGACTACTCTAGGTATGTTAGCCGCGGAGATAGCCCACGAAATCCGTAATCCCCTCACCGTAATTAAGCTACTCTTTGATTCGCTCAATCTTCAATTCGGAGGCAATGACCCCCGTCACACGGACGCGCAGATAATAAGGGAGAAGCTTGATCAACTCGAGGAAATTATAGAAAGAGTCTTGGGCTTTGGTCGTACTAATTCAGGAATGCACAGCAGGCAAAACCTTCACGATATGGTAGATGATACGCTCAAGCTAATGCGGTTAAAATTAGACCAGCAGAAGATAGAGCTATTATTCGAACCATCTGATCATGTTGCATATGTTAATGTAAATAAGGGGCAAATATTGCAAGTCATACTAAATCTTTTGCTTAATGCGACCCAAGCGATGCCTAGCGGGGGTACGATTCGAATCAAGACTACGATCGACGATAACCTTGCTCATTTCACAATCACTGATAGCGGCAGCGGCATCTCAAAAGCGATAAAAAATAATATCTTTGAATCTTTTTTAACTAATCGGCCAGATGGCACAGGTCTCGGCTTATCTATCAGTAAGCGCATTATGCGGGCACATCATGGCGATATTGAACTATCTGGTACTTCGCCAAAAGGCTCCACCTTTCACTGTTGGTTGCCACTATCGGAATAAACTAGAGTATAATATAGTATTTTGTGCTATTACGAATATGTAAGTTGAATCTAGTGTAGATTTAAGGTTTAAAGTTTATTGCAAAATTTAATCAAAGTGAAACTGCGACTTCTAGCTTAGAGCTAGTATTAACCCTGAGGGTAGTTCCTTGTATTAAAATACGCGGATAAATTTCACCATCAACGGGGACTAACGCTTCTATATATTTCCCGGGACCTACAAGTTTATTTTGATGAACTATTGTCACCCCATGTTCTTCAAAGTATTCATTAGCGCCAGCTGCTAATAGGCGGAGGTTAGTGGCTATTGCTTGCTTTTGTGATGTTTCACGAACTTTTTTGAAAGCAGGAGTAGTCATTATAGCGACCAAAATCACGATGACTACGACAATTATGATTTCCGCTAATGCGAACTTTCTATTATTGTCTTTTTTCATAGTTGCTATACTAATGTTAAAATTAGTTCGCCAATCAATTTATTACAAGAATGGAAATAATATAAGACAAAGAGTGGCCGCTAAAGGCAATTAAAATTGAATCGTCCCCGTTAACCATACGAGGACAAAAGGAAGCAGAACCATAATAGCTGTCAAAATACAAATAACACACACAGTAAAGCGTGCCCTCAAGGATATATTTTTAGTGTTATTGGACTTACTAGATGTATTCATAATAGTAGTAAAAATAAAAGAGAGCTCTTTTATTCAATTTTTTCTTACGACCACACGAAACCCGATGAGGCGACTACGCTCTCCCCTGGACCTATAGCGAAGTGGTACGGAAAAAATTGATTCAAGCCGATCTTGCGCATGACCGCCTATATGGACTGCTTCTTCCGAATCGAACCGATCAATAGATTCGAGCCATTCGCTAACATTGCCAAGCAGGTCGTAGTAATCGCTCCCAAAAGGCTCTTTAGTTCCAATGTTTTGCGGGATACCATCCGCACTTTCAGCGCTCCAAACATGGTCTTCTAAAACAAGATATCGTAACGGCCCTAATACTAAGCGAAATTCATTTTCTGTTGGCAAGCGTACAGGCTTTCCTAGGACCCAGCCTAACCTCTCGCAGAAGTTTTTAGCATCGATCCAATTAACTGAATCCACGGGACGAAGGTCTCCTTTGTTACGGCTGGGGTTCGTGCCCATAATCAAAGAAAAGAGTGCCTGAGAGACTTCAGTGCGCAGCATTAGCCAATCTTCGCATTCAGGAACAGGAAGCAAAGCATCGTATATTCGGTCATGTATAAAACTCAGGTCTTTTTGTATTATGGTTAAATAACGTACTTTGATTTGAAGGTCTTTATTATTTAATGAACTAAGCGGGAAAGACGCTTGCATTTCTGTAATGCCGCGGCGAAGCGCTACTATCACTTCAGACGCTTCATAGGTGCGTCGCTTAGAAAGTAAACTCTGCAAAAGATCATTATTACGCTCGATCTCTAAGCCTAATTCTAGGCTTTTAGCAGTTTCGGAATTGCGAAGAAATTCGGAAACGCGGTGAGAAGACGCATGAGGACTTTCGCGGAAATCTTCGTTGATCTCTTGCTGAAGCCTGGCGGCTTCATCATAAAGCGCAGCAGCCTCGAAGTTTTCGTTAGCAGCACGGCGAGAGTCAGCGAGTTGTGAGATTCTTTCTAATTCAGTGTAGCGCTCTCCCGATTGAATACGTATTAGTTTGTTTTGTAGTTGTCCAAGGCGAGACATGTCGGCTTGTTTTATGCCGCGGTACTTTAGGTTGATTCTGTCCTGTAAATTAATTGCCAGCTTTAATATTTTTTCCGCTTTGGCCCATTCTTTAGATTCTTCTAGGACATCCGCTTCTTTTTCATAAGCTAGGCTGCGCTGAAAAAGCGGCTCAGCGGTTAAACTGATGGCTTGGCGTTTTAGCAGGATGGCTCGACTAACGTTGTAAGCTCCGCTACGTGGAAAAGTTTCATTGATTTTTTGCTGCTTTTCAAAAGCCTTGTTGTAAGAAGTTACAGCATTATCGAAATCTTTTTTAAGTGCAAAATCATCCGCTAGCTTTTCTAGATCTAAGCTTTCTTGGTACAAAGACTCTGAGGCAATTTCTTGGTAACGTTGCTCGAGACGGATTTTCCGATCTGAAGCCTCAGAATCAAATCCATTTATAGCTTCTATATAATTATCCTGCTTTTCTATTGCCTGTTTTAGAAGGATAATATCTTCTACACTGGCCTTTCGCAAAGCCACAACCTCATCGTAGCGCGATTCTAGCTCGATACTCTCTTGCAGAAAAGTTTTTGCCGCTTCAGAAACTTCGGCACGAGGTTTAATTTCGCTGAAGTCTACATTCTTGGGCCCTAGTTGACTTAGAAACCAAAATCCCCCAAAAATTGAAACCCCTAGACTAATCATTAAGAGAGAAAAAAGGTATTTCTTAAGCGCGCGTGTTAGTTTGGAAAGAGGCTTTTGGAGTGAGTTCTTAAAAATAGCCATGTGTAAATTGGGACTGGCGCTGTAAAAACAGCTTGTTTTAAATAACTTCAAGTTAGGTTCGTCGCAAGGCAAAAGGGACCAGAGTAAGTCTTGTTGACGCAAACAGAGCGGAAGGGTTTTATATTAAATATGTTTCATCAAATTTCCATAATTGGCTCCGGACTTCTAGGTACTTCGTTAGCGCTTGCCTTAAAGAGCCGTAGACTGTGTCAGCGTGTCCATGTCTGGTCGCGTAAGCCAGAGACAAGAGCCAAAGCTTTGCTGGCCGATTGGTGTGATGCTACATTTGAGCATGCTACAGAGGCATGCAAGGGCAGCGAGCTAGTAGTAATTTGTACTCCTGTAGAGACAATAGTGCCCATCTTAAAAGAAATAGCCCCTTCTTTTGATAAAGAAACTCTCATTACAGATGTTGGGAGCACTAAAAAGACTATTTGCCAAGGAGCTAGTGGTATTAAAGGAGACTTCAACTTTATAGGCTCACACCCTATGGCCGGTTCAGAGAAGACCGGCATGTCGCATGCTCG
The DNA here is from genome assembly GCA_902603705.1 of Puniceicoccaceae bacterium. Classification (GTDB taxonomy): domain Bacteria; phylum Verrucomicrobiota; class Verrucomicrobiia; order Opitutales; family Coraliomargaritaceae; genus Thalassobacterium. The sequence continues at coordinate 12,303 of CACKVQ010000011.1, read as the reverse complement.
GGCGGATTTATTTCAAGGCGCCGCCTGCATCCTCACTCCGGATGAAGATGCGCATGATGCACAGATTACACAACTACATCAATTTTGGGAAGGGGTTGGAATGCAAGTAGTGACGACTACCCCGCAGAAGCATGACGAGATAGTGGCTCATATCAGTCACTTGCCGCACTTACTCGCCACTTGTCTATGTAGCTATCTCCTCGAGAAAGAAGTCGGTTGGCAACAGCTAGCTGGCGGGGGGCTTCGTGACACAACACGAGTTGCTTCTGGGGATCCAGATTTATGGAAACAAATATTAGAACATAATCGAGAGGATGTACTGCGGGCCGTTAACGGCTTTCAGATCGAGCTCCAAGCCTTAAAAACTCCTTTACTTAATAAAGATAGCGCCGGCCTCATGGCCCGCCTTGAGCGGGGCAAGCGCTTTCGTGACCAACTTTAGTTATTTCCTTGTAATAAAGTTTTTTGAAAATGCTCGACCCATTGCCTATACAGCCTATTTGCAGAAAAATAGACGCTACGCTTACCCTACCAGGCTCAAAAAGCATTACTAATAGAGCGCTGATTCTCGCCGCGCTATCTGCAGGCCGGACACGATTAGACGGGGCCCTATTTAGTCGCGATACAAAAATTATGTTAACCGCTCTTGGCGATTTAGGTTTCAAATTGGTGACTAACGAAGCGTCTTTAACAATAGAAATTGATGGCTTGGACGGGGCGATCCCTAATAACGAGGCAGTGATATATGTCGGAAATGCGGGAACAGTTGCACGTTTTCTAACTGCTTTTGTTGCCTTAAATGCTGGAGGTATCTATCATTTCGATGGAGATTCTGCGATGCGTGAGCGCCCCATATCTGGTCTGTTGCAGGCACTCGTTGACCTAGGCGCAGCTGAGTTCGAATTTCATAAAAAGCGTGATCATTTTCCTTTTACATTAAAATCGAAGGGGTATCAAGGTGGCGAAGCTTTGGTCGATGCCCGTGCTAGCAGCCAGATTCTCTCCGCATTGCTTCTATCCGCTCCTTTGGGAGGTGCGGTTAAGTTAACTAGCGCCGATGTGCGACCGCATTATGTCGCGCTTACTATTGGATTACTCAAATCATTCGGCGCTGCCCCGCCCGACATCAGCCAAGCTGGCGAGTATGCGCTATCCATTGCACGCTATACTGCTCCAAATTCTGGCCATTACGCTATTGAACCCGACCTTACAGCGGCTAGCTATTTCTTTGCCCTTACCCTCATCCAAGGGGGATCTTTACGTATTCCAAACCTTTGTCAGAAGCCTCTACAGGGAGACGCACTCTTCATTGATGTGTTGTCCTACCATGGCTTGTGTTTGAATATGAAAGAAGATGAATGGCTTGTTTCTTGTAAATTTCCTAATGGGATTCAGAAAGGCCACCGAGAGATCGACTTTAGTAATATCTCAGATACATTTCTTACATACGCAGCTATATCTCCACTACTTGGGGAGTCCGTATCTATTACCGGAATTAGCCACACTCGTTATCAGGAAACCGACCGGATAAAAGGGATGGCAGAAGAGCTCTCTAGGCTAGGACAACTCGTTAAAGAAGAAAAGGGTGCGCTCATAATAGATCCTAAGCCAAGGGAGCTTCGCGCTCGCGCCCTTCAAGCCCGTGAGGCTGGGAATTTGCTAACAGTCGAGACCTACAAAGACCACCGATTTGCTATGAGTTTTGCTGTGCTTGGTAGTTACGACTTGCTCGGAGATGGAAAACCTTGGCTCGCTATCAAAGATCCTAGCTGTTGTGCGAAAACCTTCCCCGAATTTTTCAAAGTTCTTGAATCTTTGCGAGATGCCTAGCTCTAATATGTTTATAGTTATTGCTTTAGACGGTGGCGCTGCCGTCGGAAAATCATCCACTGCTCGCGGCTTAGCCGAACGATTCGGACTGATGCACGTCGACACAGGTGCTCACTACCGTACACTTTGTTATGCCCTAAACCAAGCCGGAGTGGGCCCTGAACAGGTTGGCCCCATAGCTAAAAAACTGGCGGAATTACAACTCGACACACGGCTTGACGGGCGCAGTGCTAGGGTGAGTATCAACGGTATAGTGCCTGCCGACGCCGAAATTCGTTCGACCAAAGTAAATGAGGAGGTTTCGAAATTTGCGGCTTTATCGGAATTACGTGATTACCTTTTTGAATATCAGCGCGGCCAAGCAGAACTCGCACGAGAATACGGTTATAGCGGTCTTATTATGGAAGGGCGCGATATTGGTTCTGTGATTTTTCCTGATGCGGACTACCGATTTTTTCTTCACGCTGACGAGGCTACCTGCGCCGCTCGAAGGGCGAAAGAAGGGCAAACCGATGTTACTGCAACCCGAGATGAGATGGACAAGTCACGAAAGACAGCACCTTTGATATGCCCCAAGGGCGCGACACAAATAGATACCGCCTCGCTAAATCTTAATGAAGTAATCGAAAAGATTGGAAACTTAATAATCGCGGATATGCAAATCTAGCATACGCGTAGTGCAATAGAAAATGTCCTCTATACCAAAACCAAAGCTTTACGAAGCCGTCCGAAGGATGGCAGTTTGGTACTTTAGTTCACTCTATAATTTCTCGCAAAGTGGACTTTGCAACGTGCCTTCTAGTGGCCCTGTTATTTTCGCGTCCAATCATGTAAGTTATTACGATCCACCTGCTATAGGCGCATGTCTGGAGCGACAGATTAATTATTTCGCACGAGATACTCTCTTCAGAGGGCTATTTGGAAAAGGCCTCTTAGCAATCGGCACGATACCAGTGGCTCGAGAAAATGCCGAGATCAAATCTTTGAAGGCAATCTTCAATAGTTTAAAAGCTCAGGGAGCAGTTGCCATTTATCCAGAAGGTACTCGCTCTTCTAACGGTCAACTTACAGAACCCAAAGCAGGAGCGGGCATGATAGCGTGTAGGTCTCGAGCAACAGTCATACCAACTCGCCTGTTTGGAACTTATGAGGCTTTCGGGCGTAGTGATAAGTTTCCAAAAATAGGCGGTCGTATTCATGTCGCATACGGCAAACCTATGTACCCGGATGAGATAGATCCTGGCAAATCTCATCCGGAGCGTTATTTGGAGGCGAGTCGGCGTATTATGGCTAAAATTGCGGCACTACAAGATCCCGAGGCTACGGATATTTGAGTTTCTAAATTAGTAAATGAATAGTTTCCAAATCAGTAGCCTAGTGTCCATACTTATCAAATTTAATTACTTTATTTTATGAACCAGTTCCTTGATCGCTATGCCCAACGAGGAGTTTCTTCTTCAAAATCCGAAGTTCATGCTGTTGTTGACCACTTGGACCAAGGCGTTTTCCCTGGCGCCTTTTGTAAAATAGGTATCGATATTCTAACGGGCAAATCGGACAAGTGTAATATTATTCATTCTGATGGATCGGGCACTAAGAGCACTCTTGCTTACATTCATTACAAGGAGACTGGTAATCCCTCTGCATTCCGAAAGACCGCTCAAGATAGCCTTGTTATGAACATCGATGACTTGCTCTGTGTAGGCGCAGTCGACGGAATTCTAATTTCAAGCACGATTAATCGAAACGCTCGAGCCATAACAGGTGAAGCTCTCGACCAACTTATATCTGGAACGGAAGATTTTCTGGCCAGCTTGCGCAAGCTTGACGTGGGCGTGCATAGTGGTGGTGGTGAAACCGCTGACGTTGGGGACTTAACTAGCACCGTAACGGTTGATTCTTGTGCTGTCGTGATTATGGATCGCACGGATGTAATCGACAATGCCGAGATCAAGCCTGGCCTCAAGATAATTGGCCTGTCTTCTTCGGGGCAGGCTAGCTATGAATTCTCTGAGAACTCAGGAATTGGTAGCAACGGACTAACTAGTGCGCGCCACGATTTACTATGCCCTTACTACTTAGAGAAATATCCTGAGACAGCTGATCTGGCCACAGAGAAGCAATTCCTGTATTGCGGGCCTTACAAGATGGACGATCCACTTCCTGGCTCCGAAATGAGTGTTGGGAAAGCTCTGCTTAGCCCTACTCGCACCTATGCTCCTGTAATCAAGAAGCTTTTAAGCTCCAGCCGAGATAGTATTTATGGAATGGTACATTGCTCGGGAGGTGGCCAAACTAAGTGCATTCGTTTTGGAAACGGAGTTCACTACATAAAGGATAATTTTATGCCCGTACCCGCGATTTTCAAGGTTATCCAAAAGGCTAGTGGGACAAGCGACGAAGAGATGTTCCGAGTCTACAACATGGGACACCGCATGGAGATTTACTGTGAAGCTAAAGCCGCAGATTCCATTATTTCTCTAAGCAAATCATTCGGTATCAATGCGCAGATTATAGGTCGTACAGAGGCGAGCGAGCTCGCCGACGGCGTGAACCATGTGACAATTAAACATGAAGGCTACACCTTGAACTATGAATTAGAAAAGTGACCAGATGTAATCTGGCGAATAGGCTTGGTATGTACCAAGTCGAGCTACCACAAGAGACAAGGAGTAAACTAGTACTTCTTTCTTCTACACTTTTTCTTTTTATTGTTAAGCAACTTTTTTACCTTCTTGCGTTGGTCCTCTCGTACGATATAGCCGATGCAGTTTTTAGAACCGCAAAGGCAAGGATGTTCTAAAAAGTGCTCCATATCGTAGCCATAGTCATAGACTAGTTCTTCGCCTTTGTGGATAAATTGTAATGCAACAATCCATATCTCGCCCTCTTTGTTAATCGCCTCGCAATTTGGGTTGCAAGAGTGATTCATGTAGCGCGCAGGGTTATAGCCTAGGCGGCCATCAATGTCGTATTTATCATCTAACTCGAATATATAAACAAGTCCTTCTCCTGTTTCACGGGCGTGTTCTTCCCATTCGAGGGCGCGCTTAGTTGATTCTTTTTTCGTGATCTTCTCTCCTACATATTGGATGATCTCTGTTTCCGCGGCGATATCAACTATTGCGTACATCCCTCTTCCATGAATTAAAGAGTTTCTAACTTTGCAGAGTTTATCTGGCATTTTAAGCTACTCGCTCCTTAAGTCACGAGCCATGAGTTGATGAATGGCATCTAGGGGATCAAGCCCTTCATAGAGTATAGAATAAATGACCCCAAGTATGGGTGCATTAACATTTTTCTGTTTACAAATTTCCTTAAGGCATTTGCTCATTCGATAGCCTTCAACTACGGATTTTTGGCTATCAATAATCGCCTGGGGGGACTCGCCTAGCCCCACGCGTGCGCCGAAAGCCCTATTGCGGCTCCAATCCCCACTGCACGTTGCCACAAGGTCGCCAAACCCGCTTAAGCCGAGGAAGGTTTCACGTTTGCCTCCAAATGCCACGCCGAGCCCGATCATTTCGCTTAAGCTTCGTGTGAGCAGTGCTGCTTTGGCATTATCGCCCATTTTTAGGCCGTCGCAGAGACCGGCACCGATAGCATAGATATTTTTAAGAGTGCCGCCTAATTCTGTTCCACGTACGTCTTCAGAAATATAGGTGCGCATATTGGCATTACTGAAGGCTTTTTGGTAACGGACAGGGTCTGGGCAATTTTTGCCTACAGCTAAGGCTACGGCGGTCGGTTTTCCCTCGGCCACTTCGCATGCAAAAGTTGGTCCCGACAGTACGCCGCAAGCAAGTCCAGGCAATTCTTCGCTTACTATCTCAGCGGGCGTTTTAAAGCTCTCTACCTCTAGGCCTTTGCACAAAGATAAGCAGAGTTTTAGTTGCGAAGCAGACTCTAGATGCAGCTGTATTGACTGGCACAGCTCTCGTAAGGCTTTCGAAGGACAAGCCATAAATATAACTTCTGCTTCCATTAAAGCAGGCTTGAGCTCGCATCCAATTTGAATACAATTGGGTAGTGTATAGCCTGGCAAATAGTCGCGGTTTTCGCGTGACGAAGCGATTTCTAGTGCATGTTCGATTCTGCGAGGCAAGAGCGTAACGGAGTGCCCGCAACTATCTAAGTGTAGGGCCATCGCAGTGCCCCAGGCACCTGCTCCTAATAGACAACAGTTCATAGAATTATTTTGTTATAAAATTTAATAGCTAGATCAAAGATTAATGATTGAAAATAAATTATGCGCAGTAAACCTGAACATCATAACTTCGTTTGACAACATTTTGTCTCCATCGAATCCATGCATCGTTTTATTCATCAATGGCGCTACAAGCGTGCCCAAAAAGCAGAGGCCTTTAAGCTCCCCACAAAACGTACGAGTGGCAAAATCTCTCACGTCGATTTAGGCAGCTATCTCTCACAATCATCAGGCAAAAGCCGTAGCTTTAAGCGTTTTGCGTCTCCTCGTAAGCAACAGAGAGCTCTCTGGACTTGTGTGGCGGTCTTTTTAATTCTCCTTTTTGCATGGGTAGTTCCAGAGAGCATTGCAGCAATAGAGCTCTTCCAAAGATAATTTGAGCAGCCGTGAAAGGCGGAAGTAGACTCTTGTAATTCCAAAGTTTGGAGCTGCCGACTAGCGGAGTTGCCATGCCTCTAGTTGGCTTATAACCTCTCCAAAATCGGCAGGTAATGGCGCATTAAATTCCATTAATTCATCTCGATCGGGATGTTGTATGCGCAGTTCCGTGGCGTGAAGCATGATGCGGGGTACTTGAATTTCTTTTAGCCGACCGGGCTTGAATCCATAGATGCAGTCGCCCAAAAGCGGGAAGCGCATTTCGCTCATATGGACTCGGATTTGATGGGTTCGCCCAGTGTGGATTACACAAGATATTAGCGCTGCGTCTTGGCCGTATCTTGTCTCGACCTGCCAGTCGGTATGCGCAGGTTTACCTTTTGGAACGACGGCCATACGGGTCCGTTTAGTAGGATGGCGACCAATTGGGGCTTTAATTGTGCCGCGACTTGATTTTGGAATGCCCATAACTAGCGCCGTGTAATGCTTATGAGTTTTTCTTTCACTGAAAGATTCCGCAAGCTTGTGATGAGCTCTGTCATTTTTCGCTACAACTATTAACCCACTAGTTTCTTTGTCCAATCGATGCACGATTCCCGGGCGGTTGGGAGTGCCTATTCGGCTCAGGTTTTTACCACAGTGGTGGAGCAAGGCATGTACGAGAGTATTCTCTCCTGTACCACTACCCGGGTGAGTTACCATTCCGGAGGCTTTGTTGACTACTATAAGAGAAGCATCCTCGTAGATGATATTTAATGGGATATTAACGGCTTTAGGAGACGAGTCGAATTTCGCTTCTTTGAGTGTCGCTCGAAGAGTACCTGCGCGGATTATTTTAAAACGCTTGTCGATAGTCTCCCCGTCGAAAGTGACTTGACCCGCCTCGAAAGCGCGCTGTAAGCGTGCGCGACTAATGTCATCGAATTGTGCGGCAAATACTTTATCTGCGCGCATTACCTCCGATCCGTCTGGGACGGTAAACTCTATTACGCGCTCAATCACAGTACTTTGTAGCTCCCTGATTTAACTGCTTTTGACCCGTCCGGAGTCTTAAAATAGCATAGGTAGCTAGGTGCAATAATTTATAGCGATAGCACTTCATCGATCCAGTTTGTGTGCGATAGCACAATCTTTGGCGATCTGCACTTTTAATTTTTCGATTCCATTAAATTTCTGTTCGGGGCGGATAAAATGAAACCATTCTACATCAAGGGTGTCGCCACTTGTTAGCTTAGTGCCGTTTAGGGCGTGGAGCTCAAGAACTGGCGCTTGGGCAGTATCGTTTACAGTTGGCCTAACACCATAGTTGGCGATTGCGGCATGACGATCTGTAGTACCAGCTTTCCCAAAGCGGACGAAGTAAACACCGTAGCGCGGCTTGCATTCTGGCAGCCAGGGAAGATTTAATGTGGGGAATCCGATATGGCGCCCTAATTTGGCGCCTTCTACAATCTGCGCGCGTATCTTATAATTGTACCCTAGCAAATCATTCGCCTTAGCAATTTCTCCCGTTTCTAGTTTCTCACGTATACGGGTGCTGCTTATTGGCTTGTCTTTATATTTTATTCGCTCTGCGCTGAAGACATCAATGTCTAGATCGAGGCCAGATTCAATAAGCGTGGCTACATCACCCTTTCGATTTAAACCAAAGCGAAAATTCTCTCCAACGTAAATAGAAATTAAAGTAGGCAACTTTTTTTTAAGCGTTACCAAAAATTTTTCAGCTGTAATCGACGCAAAGGTCTTGTCGAAGCGCTTACGAATGACGCAATCGACTCCTATTTCGTGGAGCATCTCGGTTTTTGCATCGATAGGCATAATCAATGCAGTGGGATTTTTGGACCGAAGCAAATGGCTTGGATGCGGACTGAAGGTAAGTACCCCAGAGATCCCGTCACAACGCCTTGCATTAATTACCGAGGGGTCGATCACAGCCCTATGTCCTAAATGAACGCCATCGAAAATGCCGATAGCTAGGTGCAAAGGATCTTTCAGCTCAGAGGGAGCAGGAAAGTCATCAATACTGGCAGGAAAGTTCACGGAGAAATTTACAATGCATGGGTAGGCACTGCTCGGATTATGGGAATTAACTTCTTACGCAAGCTCGACGGTGATAATTCTTCAAGGGAGTCGATCGTGTACGACTTCTCAACTCGAAACTGCCCTACGGCAGTCCGACGTAGCTTATTGAGATGTCCGCCGCAAGTTAAGCGTTCGCCGAGATCGTGTGCGATGGTTCGCACGTAGGCGCCCTTACTTGTGCCAACAAGAAAAGAAAGTTCGGGAAGGGAAAAATCTATCAATTCGAAGCAACTTATATGAATCACACGTGGTTCGCGTTTGATTATCTTACCTTGGCGAGCAAGTTTGTAAAGTTTATGCCCATGTATTTTCTTAGCAGAAAACATCGGTGGTGTTTGATACTGGTCGCCCATAAAATTCTTCATCTCGGCTAGGACATTCTCCTTTAATAACTTTGGTACGTCGCGCACCTCGAGCATCTCTCCGTCTGCATCCTGCGAGTCAGTAATTTGGCCAAGTCTTATAGTGCCGGTGTATTCCTTATCTAAGCTCATTAAATACTGTGAGGCTTTGGTCGCTTTCCCGATTAGTATGAGAAGGAGTCCCGTGGCCATTGGGTCGAGTGTACCGGCGTGGCCGACCTTCTTAATATGGAATATACGGCGCATCTTAGCCACCACATCGTGAGATGTGATGCCTTGTGGCTTATCAACAAGAAGAATGCCTTCAGGTGCGTCATAGGTAGCTTGGGACATAGCAAATTTTTAGCATTAAATATGAGATGAAAGCTAGCAGGCTGGGCATGTAAACGAATATTCTTATTTATTGTGCTTCGCCAAGTGATACTATTTTCTAAGTATTAGGGTATAAATAGCGACCTTAAGGACCATTTTAGGGGTGTTTTTACGAGCTTACCTAAGTCGAATTGAGAAGAATGTCGAATATTTCGGTATATTATTAATCAAAGATTGGCTCTTAGTACAATATCTGCTTTCCCCTGAGCAATGTATTGATATAATGTGAAAATATTAACAGAGATGAGTTTTTTTAGTAATAGGTATCAAATTTTTAAGTTCATTGGCCTACACCAATGTTCTTTTCTTCGGTGCTCGAATTTGGCTATGGCAACAGATGGGCGCAATCAGGGATTTGCGCTAGTAATTTCCCTCACTTTAATGTCCTTCGTCTTGATGCTACTGCTCTCTCTGAGCCTCTTGGTGCAAGTTGAGCTACAATCCGCGCAGATTAGCTTAAAGCGTCTGCTAGCGAAGGAAAATGCTCGCCTCGGAGTTATGGTTGCCATGGGTGATTTACAGCGCTATGCTGGTCCCGATGAGCGCGTCACATTTTCTTCTACTGCATATTCAAAAAATGAAGAAACAATCGCGAATCCTCATTGGACTGGAGTTGCTGACAGCACATCTCCAATCAACGGAATTGGAGAAATTAACTGGCTCGTTTCAGGCGACAGAGCGGTTCCAGTGTTACCTACAACTGCATTAGCTGACACAAATTCTAGGGTGCTATTTGGAGCAAACAATTCAGGAATTAATACTAAAGTTCGAGCTCCTGTAAAAAACATTGAAACAAATACCAACAAATACGCTTATTGGGTTTCGGATAATTCAAGCAAGGTGAGTCTAGCCACTCGCCCTGAATTAGATTCGCAGGTAACGAATTGGCTAGCAAATAGCTTAAGTGAGACTCAGGCTAGACGCCTCGGTCAAATAATTCCAAAGCGCAGTGGTATTGAGGTTCTGTTTAGTCCCATCACAGAAGATCCTGTGGAAATCTATAATCAAATCAGTAAGGTTAATTCGACTAGACAGGTTCCTTTGATGAATGCTTGGGATTTTACTAATTACGATGATTATATACATTCAGTGACAGATCGTAGTTATGGGTTATTAACTAGTACTACGGGTACGGGCTTGCGCAGTGACCTTTCTCTTCGTCCAGAAGATATGCCAATTCCAGGTGCCTTTAGTTTAATTGAAAATTATAAATCATATATGGAGCCTCCGATCGAGGAGCTAGATAGGACTAGGCCCTATATTCCTTATAAAGACGATTTACGTCGGCGATATAATATAACTGCGCCTAGCAATATATCAGACGGCGAGATTAGCGATGGTATTTCGCCAGTACTTACTGATTTTAAATTACTAATGAGTTTACACGTAGCAGGCGGTGGTAGTAGTGGAGTAGTAAAGAGGACTGAAGGTAGCATGAACCCTATTTTAAACGACAAGGAGATAGTTATCAGAACCCATGTTTATATTGAATTATGGAACCCTTACACGAGTGCGCTAGTTCCAGAAAACCTAGTCCTGAAAATAAACAACCTTCCGACTCTGCAAGTTGAAGCTAGAGAGAACATCTATAAAGCTCCAATAGTTTATTACATCGATTTGCAAGAAAAACTGAATAACGGTCCTCCGGGTTCTGATGGGTACTTTGTTGAACTTCCCTTTACTAATACTTCCTTCGGTAATGACGACGATTTATCCTGGCTACCAGGACGTGTTTACAGTTGGACAGGGCAAAATAATTATGCAGGCAGTTATTGGTCCAAAGCCACCCCCAGCGCGCTACTTGGAAAATTTTATAACAGAGATCTAAATAAAAGCATTTGGTATGCTGGCACTGGGACCAGCGTAAACGATAGAATAAAGTATATAAGTATCTCGGGGCCTGAAACTAGTCTATCTGTTTCCATGCTAAAAAAGGGCGCGGAATTAGACAGCGGTGGTACATTATTTATAGTCGATGGAATTGAGTATGAACCTTTTGAAACTGGGTTAAATAATTCTAATCATAAATCAATTCGTTTCGGTTTCTGTCTACAGAGGGACGAGAGTGGATTCGTTGTTACTTCCGGAGATTTAGCCTGGAATAAGTCAAATTGGTTGCGTACTGAAGATCCTCGCTCTAGTAGACCTACTTTTGATCTTACAGGTGAGCGCATTGGGGCGCTCCTTCCACCTTTGGGTTTGGATCCTGCATTATATACAAGTACCGGTGTTAGCAATTCCCAATTCCTCTTTGATCGTACTGCAGGTTTTAGTGGCCTTCGTCCTAGTGAGGATGTTCCGCTATTTGAACTTTTTCGGCAACCTCCAGTATCCCTTGGAGAATTACAGCACCTTAAAATCAACAATCGTAGGCCTTTCTCGATCGGCAATAGTTGGGGTAGCGATAATGACGAGCGCTTTAACCGTGTCTTTGATGAAGCTTTTTTTAGCGGACTAAAACTAGAAGATGCTGAGTCTGCATTTATGCAAGACTCAGTTCTACTGCCTAACCATCGACTACGGAGTATTTCTGAGATTATGGGAGGGACAATATCTGAATTGGCAGTCCCAGTGAGCACTAATAATTACACTTCGGAATCATTATTTATAGATGGAGCATTTAACATAAATTCTACTTCTAGTTCTGCATGGGCAGCTACCCTCGGCTCTATACAGTTACCAAATTGGGAGATAGTTAACATAAATGATGAGAACGGTGATATAATAGCGAATAAGCCCACGCGTACAGTTAACTTAGGGCAAAGTCTATTAAGGTATCCCCAGTCTGCTCAAGAAGTCTACCACACGGGTGAGTACAGTCCATACGGCGATCCTCCGCCTACAGAATACTTTCGCGTTGGCGCAAAAGACAGCGATAATACGAAAAATCCTATGTCTTATCCCAAACTTGGAGCCCAGATTGCTCAGCGTGTCGCTGACCGTATTCAGTTATTTGGACCTTTTACATCAATTGAGTCTTTCTTAGCTCCCGTACCAGACATAGCTTTTGCACACCCAAAAGATCCTGAACGTTATTTAAGCGTTATCGAACGAGCGATACTTGACGTCCCT
>CACKVQ010000010.1 GCA_902603705.1 Puniceicoccaceae bacterium | reverse complement strand
AACTACGATGAGGTTTTTTAATGCGTTAAGTGATTTATTCATCGGTAAGCCCGAAAAAATAGATCCTAAGAGTAGTCGTGCCGAGTGAGGTAAATTAGGAGATGACCTTGCTTCGAAGTGTTGTAAAGGAAAGCTTGGCTACAAAGTTATAATTAGAAACTGGTACTTGGAAGCAGTACGAGATCGATATTATCTGTCTAGACGCAGATGTACTGGGGCTTCGTTGAGGTATGCTCGGGAGCGCCCATTCTCTAGTAAGTGGCTTTCATTCTATAGCCAAAAAGAACAAGATTGCATTGCAGAGAGCCAGCAAGGCATACATAAATCAACTCCAATATTCACCAAAATACATACGCTTTGATGTGATTGAGGTTTCTATTTCCGAGGAAGGCAAGGAGATCTCCAACACTACATCAATGTATTACTTTTTTCTAAACGCTACACGACAGAATGATGAACTCAGTTAATGAAGAGACTAGACACCCCTTTCTTGAGGGCCTTAGTAAGCACCGCGGAGCGCCACCGACTGTCATAGTTATTTTTGGCGCATCTGGGGACCTTACTGCGAGAAAGCTAGTGCCAGCGATTTTTAACCTCGGCCTAGACAATCTACTCCCTGGTGAATTTCACCTTATTGGTTATGGCCGTAAGCCAATAAAGGATGACGATTTTCGCAAGATGATGGACGAGGCGATCGGTGTGCATTCTCGCCGGTCACTTAATAAGGAAGTCTGGGAACGTGTTCGTCAGAATATATCTTATCATACTGGTGGATACGATGAACCGGCGACCTTCGAATCTCTAGCTAAGAAAATCAATAAGATCGAGAAGTCACTAGGGCGTGACATGCAACGCATGTTTTATATCTCCACACCTCCAAGTGTATTTGGAACTGTTATTAAGAATTTGGGCAACAGCGGCATGGCACAGGTGCATGTGCAAACTAAGCTCGCCTCAAAGGTGATAGTGGAAAAGCCTTTCGGACGCGATTTGGGTTCGGCGCGTGAACTCAACGCAGTAATTAACAGCGTATTCGAAGAGCCGCAAGTTTATCGAATCGACCATTATCTTGGTAAAGAGACTGTGCAGGATCTTTTGGTGCAGCGCTTTGCGAACTCTATTTTTGAGCCGCTTTGGAATCGTGAATATGTAGACTGTGTTCAGATCACAGTGGCAGAGAGCCTTGGTGTCGGATCGCGTGGCGGTTACTACGACACAAGCGGCGCCCTACGTGATATGATTCAGAATCATACTATGCAGCTCGTTGCCCTGACCGCGATGGAGCCTCCCGTTTCTTTGGATCCGGAATCAATCCGTGACGAGAAGGTCAAAGTAATTAAAGCAATACAACCGCTCAAACTCGATGCCGACTTGGTAAGAGCTCGTTATATTAACGGGATAATTAGGGGCGACCCTGTCAAGGGATATATGGATGAAGCTGATATTCCGAGCGATTCTGGGACTGAGACCTACGCTGCTATGCGCCTAGCAATCAACAATTGGCGATGGCAAGGAGTGCCCTTCTATGTTCGTTCTGGCAAGCGTATGGCGCGTCGAGCTAGCGAGATCGCGATACAATTCAAGCGCCCACCGGGCATTCTTTTCTCAGAGGGAGATAAGTATAATGTAGCTGCAAATACTATGGTCATCAGTATCCAGCCCGACGAGGGTGTGACCTTAGTCATGAATTCCAAAATACCTGGATTGGAAACACGTACACAACCAGTAAAGATGCACTATCGTTATTCCACTACTTTTGGATCAAATACGCCTGAAGCCTACGAGCGACTGATTCTAGATGCAATGATTGGTGACAGCACTTTGTTTATTCGGGGGGACGAAACAGAAGCTTCATGGAAGTTACTTACACCTGTCTTGAAGCAATGGGAGGCCTCTGGATTAATCGGTATGGAAGAATACGCAGCAGGCTCATGGGGTCCTTCGCAAAGCGACCATCTTCTCGCACAGCGTCAGCATAAGTGGCGTCGTTCGGGCTAGTTCTAAGCTATGGAAGAGTTAATCGATTCATTTCCCGGACTGGATTTACCAGTCTGTGAGGTCATCTCTCGGCTAGAAAGTATGTGGCACAGTGATACTTTGGGCGTATCCTCCGCCTTTCGTGCCTCGCAGATGAATGTCATACTACATTTTGGATGGAAGGTTACGAAGTCGCAGGCACGTGAACGCTTCGATACCCTACTAGCTTTCGCTCAGCGATATCCTTGCCGTATTATCGTACTGTGCCCCACACGATCGATTGTAGGTGGCTCTATGCGGGCAAAACTTTTTAGCCAGTGCTACATAGGTGATTCACATCGCGAAATGTGTTGCTGTGAGGCCTTATTTCTAGGCTATCAACCTGATGACTGCGGCTATCTGGGTAATCAAGTCTCGGTTTGGTTAGAGCCAGATCTACCCGTCTATCATTGGTTCTGTGGTGTTTCCTCTGATCGTATAAAAAAATATTTTGGAAGTCTCTTAGTCGGGGTACGGCGTACGATTTACGATAGCAGTTATGAAGAAGAAGACCTTACCCTACTAAATTGGCCAGAGACCAACCGCTTGGAAGATTTAGCTAAGGCTCGTTTACTACCCGTTCGACAGGCGATTGGTCAGTATTTAAGTGGCTACGCTACCGAAGACATCCGGTGCTGTTTAAAAAAAGTGACGGTTCAACATATTAATATAATGCGAGGTGAGGGTCAGCAACTGATGGCTTGGATTCAAGGATGCCTTGGAGCTTGTGTCGCCCAAGAAGAGCTTGAGAAAACTCTGATTGAATATAGGATTGAGCTGATTACGGACCCTAATTCAAAAGAATCCCTCTCGCTAGAATTTAAGTACTCAGACTTGCGTGAGTTTAAGTGGCGCAAATTTCGCGATGGATCTATGGGAGATATCAAAGCGTCAATATCCGGTGAAGTAGAAAAAATTTCTACTAGGATAAAACCTTTGGTTGCCGATCAAACGATTGCAGAGTCCCTATTTTTCTAGCTTATCGAGTGCAGCTAGTACGTCATCTGCTTGAGAGCTGGTAGAAGCATTCAGATCTCGCCAAACTAGTTGCCCATTTTTAAATAAATACGCGTGGCGACTGTAGCGACCTTTATTGAAAGCGGCACTGATGGCACCGTCTGTATCTGCTAAGAGAGTGTATGGAAGTTCATATTTTTTCTTAAATGCAGCTTGGGTCTTAGATTTATCAGTAGAAACTCCGTAGACTTGGACATTGCGTGCGTTCAATTTGTCCCAAGCATCTCGCAAGCTACATGCTTGCTTGGTACAGCCTGGAGTCATTGCTTTTGGGTAGAAAAAGACAAGTGTAGTGCCCTCGGCTAGTGCTGCTCCTAAGTCTACAGTCTCTCCTTGGTCATTTAGGGCTGTGATCTGAGGCGAGGAACTGCCCAGTTCTAAAGGATCTGCAGATAGTATATTGTGAATTGTAGATAGAATCATAAAAATAATAAACAATGATTTCATACTAATGAATAACCGAATAATTAGATAAATACTTACAGATTACTTTAATTCTGCGACTTGTTTGTTGAAACGCTTTGGGAATTAGATACTAGATCACTTACATTATGAAATGGAATAGCGTTGACGGCATCGATGCGTATTTAAGACATTATCGTAATGTTATGCACAATTTTTCGCTTCATTCTGTTCTGTATATTTTTTTTAGGATATTCTGGTTGCACACCTAGCGGCGTGGATGTTGTAGGTGAGACTGATGAAAAGCAGTACCAACTAGGCCAAGATTACAAAAGTCAGGGGCGTGAGGAAAATGCTTTAGACGCTTTTCTGCGGGTTATCGATGCGCGCCGAGATGCGCCAGAATCGCATCTAGAAGCGGGCTACATTTACCTGCGCACTATGGAAGATCCAGTAAGGGCAATTTACCACTTTGATCGCTATCTACAGTTTAAACCACAGTCTCCCCAATCAGCACAAGTTAGACAGTTGATCGAGACCGCGCAAAAAGAGTTTGCAAGGCAACTTCCTGCTGAACCTTTCGAAGGCGAACTCGATCGAATCGATTTGATGGATTTAGTTAAAACGCTGAAATTAGAGAATGATGATTTGAAGCGGGAATTAATGGGAGCAATTGCCCGTGTGGATCAACTCGAGAACGTCCTTGGTAAAGCGCGCCGCGCGACACCGGCACAATCAGTTAATTTGTCCAACACTTTGTCGCCGATAAGCGAATCATCTCCCAATCCAAGTAGTGTGCCGCGCACATACACTGTTCAATCTGGAGACACCCTAAGTGCAATTAGCAAGCGTTTCTACGGAACGTCCTCGCGCTATATCGATATTTTTCAGGCTAATCGGGACCGCTTGTCTAGCGAAGCTGCTCTGCGAGTCGGCCAAGTCATACGAATTCCATGACTGTATTTTGTAAGCTTCTAACGAAATAAGCACTACTTCTTTCAGAACTATTTTGATAAAAAGTATAGTTTCGCCCTGACCCTATGAAGAAGAACGAACCGAATAAAGGTGCTGAGAATACTCTTAAGGCTACGCGACAATTAACGCGTAGACTTCCAGGACGGGTTCAGTCGGATTCGGTTAACCGCTTACGCGCTTCGGTCGATAATTTGCGGATATCTTTTCTCCCAGAATTAGTTATTCGAGTAAAAGCAGCAGATGAAGTTGGCATCGTTCTCAAGATAGCTCACAAATATGGCATTGCTGTGACCACGCGAGGGGCTGGTAGCTCGGCGACGGGTTCAGCAGTTCCTCTACATGGCGGATGGGTTCTCGATATGGCCGACCTAAAGCAGTTAAAGGTCGATCCGGTAACTCGTATTGTAAGTGCACAAGCGGGCGTTGTGACCGCCGATATGCAGAAAGAGGTCGAAAGGTATGGGCTCTTTTTTCCACCAGATCCTTCCTCGAAGAAATATTCCACAATTGGCGGTAACGTGGCTTGTAATGCTGGTGGTATGCGCTGTGTGAAATATGGTGTGACACGTGACTATGTGCTAGGAATCGAAGGATTCTTTGCGAGTGGCGAGAGTTTTAACCTAGGATTACCACTTAAGAAATATGTATCAGGGCTCAATCTGCGCGATTTACTGATCGGTTCAGAAGGCACGCTTGGGGTGGTCACAAGGATACACTTTAAGCTCATCCTTAAACCCGTAAAGCGCTGGACCGGGATGTTCGCTTTTAGAAGTGAGTCGGCGGCTCTTAAATCGGTTGTTGGGCTGTTTAAGGCAGGCTTAGATCCTTCTGTTTTAGAATTTCTAGATCGTCAGTCAGTGTGCTGTGCCGAGCGTTATACAGGTAAGACAATTTTCACCAATCAACCTAGGAGCTCTATCTTGCTGATCGAATTAGATGGCCGAGACAGTGAAGTGCGCGAGCAAAAAAAGTGTTTGTTAAAATATATGGAGGGTAGAGCGACTGCGTATCAAATAGCACCTAACGAAGCGCAGGCAGAAAAAATTTGGCAGGTGCGGCGCACTTGTTCGCAGGCAATGTTCTCTCTTGGAGATACAAAATTGAATGAAGACGTGGTTGTGCCGATTGAAAAACAGGCCGAGCTCATACGTTATACTATCGCCCTAAAAAAAGAGATTGGCTTGGCGACGCCAACCTTTGGTCATGCAGGAGATGGAAATTTACATGTTCATATTATGTATAACCGTGCCAGTCGGGCAGAATCTAAAAGAGCAAAAAAAGGTATCAAGCAACTCATGAAAAAGGTCGTCGACTTAGGCGGGACTATAACTGGCGAGCATGGAGTTGGTCTTGCTAAGGTTCACTTTATGCCCATGCAACACAGTAAGACGGAGATCGCTTCAATGAGAGCGGTCAAAGATGCCCTCGACCCAAAAGGAATTCTAAACCCTGGAAAGATATTTGGTGATTTTGAAGTTTGGAACCATGAGCCGACAGAAGTTACTCTGCCGTGGGACCATCGTTGATGGCATACCTCTTGATTATCCGCTATCAAGGACTCAAAATGTAAGTTGACAGAAAGAGCAAATATGATGCATTCGCAATTCTTTTGGTATCGGGGCGTAGCGCAGCCTGGCTAGCGCATCTGCTTTGGGAGCAGAGGGTCGGGGGTTCGAATCCCTCCGCCCCGACCACCAAAAAATCCGAGATCATGTTTAAGCCTCGGATTTTTTGTCCTCTCCTCGGAAAATATTTGTATAGGTTAAAATTTTAAACTTTGTGCATTATGTTTTAGATGGGTTTTCTAGAAATTACATCTGATTATTTTTATTGAATTATATGCCGTTTGCGTAGCGCGCTCAAATTATAATTAATATGCAAAATAGGAAACCAGTCATAGTTTTTCTAATCATTTGGTTATGTGCTAGCTCTTTTGGAGCTTTAGAACGTATCTCAGTTGAGAATGGAAGGTTTGTATATCCAGACGGGGAAGAGGTAAGCTTGTGGGGTGTGAATTTTCAGCCGTCGCTTGGTTGGGAGTACGAACGCTTTATCAAGGCTGGCTTAATCGATAGGGGAACATTTGATGAGACCAGCTATTATAAAATTATCGACGAGGGCTTGTGGGAAATACATCAGCTTGGTTGCGATGTGATCCGAGTTGCCCTTTCCCCGCATGAGTTGGCCTACTTTGACGGATCCCTCAAAGATAGTCCTAATATGCGTACTTTAGATTATCTTACTTCGCAATGTCGCAGGATGGGGATCTACTATTATTTCGCCTTCATAAACGAGCTAGGGGCTAATGATAAGAATGTGGTGGGCTCCTTAATGGAGGACCTTAATGGGCGCGGAAAAATTAGTTACTATGATTGGTTGATTGATCCCGATTTTATCGACCGCTCACAGCAGTACATAAACAACCTGCTTACACGCGAAAATATATACGACAGCGTGCGAATGATTGATGATCCTGCCTTTTGTATAGCCGAATTAGTCAATGAGCCGCATACGCCTGCGGTAGATGACCCAGAGGCACCTTTCCATGAGTATTACACGCTTTGGCTTAAGAATAAGAAAATTCCTAACACGGAGGAAAATTTTCAGTTATGGCGTAAAGATTACACTCTGAAATATATTAATCAGATGTGTGATTTTTTTACAGAGCTAGGCTGCCAAGCACCAGTAGCGTGGTCGCACAAGTGGTCTATGGCGATACGGCATAATGGCGGAGATGCCGAGTGGCAAGCCTCTCTTAATTCTAAAGTTCCTGTGGTTTGTTTTTCGACTTATCCGACTCAAGGGACTGTATATAATTATGTACGAGATACCCAAAAAGATCTTCGTAAGCTAGGTGTAGAGCATAATTCCCTCCCGTATTTACAGGCTTCGTACGATCAGCGAGAGCTTCAAGGATGGGCTAATGAGCCTGCTTTTCGCGATAAAGCGCATTATGTTTATGAGTGGGAGACGCACGCCAATATGACTTCTTATATGTATCCAGCTATGGCAAAGTATTTCCGCGCGCAGGGCGCACAAATAGCTACAATGTGGACCTATATTCTACCAAAGCTTTCTAATTACATTGCAGCGCAACATTTGTTAAATTTGAAGTCTACTCCTGCAAAATCGGCAGCTTTTATAGCCGCAGGTAAAGTGTTTCGGAATACGCCATTATACCTCTCTTATAAGATTAGTGGCGAGGATGAGGATTATTTTAAGAATACTGCTACTGACTTTAAGGTGGGCACTTCTGCGTATGCCGATGACTTATCACTTATCTATTCTGGCGATATGCCACGGCGATATGTCGATCACCTTTTGAGTGCTGATCGATTGAAGGATGGGTTTGAGCGAATAGTCGGTGTTGGTAGTTCTCCCCTTGTTGAATATGACGGCACGGGGCTTTATTTTGTAGACTTCAAGGATTCTGGGGAAGCTAGAATAAAGATCTTGCCAGATTGCGAGTGGTTGCGTTCGCCGCAGACTGGCGGAAAAATGCTACAAGAAAATGGCGAAGCCCCTGAGGAGGACGATCCTCCATATGCTTGTGCGCGAGACTACTATGAGATCGCTAGGAAAAACCGAATGTTACCGTCAAATCAATATGTGAGTGATATCGAACATAAGATGACGATTATGGCTCCTAATTTAGCGGAGCACATCAAAATCTTCCGCATAGAAAAAACAGAAATTCTGCCTGTAGATTTACTGAGTGTTAAGCCCCCTAGCTTTATGGCTAAACCTGGTACTTATGTAATGAAGCCATATATAAATTATTAGCAGCTTACGGCCTCTTTTATTCCAAAGAGTCGTATAAATTGGCATATATCTTATACAAATTAGCCCTCGCGATAGCATTTTAATTAACTCATAATTTTCACAATCTTACCTGATATATAATGAAGATAAAAGGCATTTTAATGGTACTCTTGTGGTTGCACAGTGTAGGGTATTCGTCCGCTACGCTGAAGCCTAATATTTTATTGATTTACGCGGATGATTTGGATGCCGATGAGCTGAATTATACTATGAATCGTGTGGATACATGGGCATCTGCACATGGTGCGCGCTGTGTTGTTGGTAAAGGGCGTAAGGCGGGTTCGCCAAAAGTGTTAACTCCGCACATAGATTCTTTGGCAGAAGATGGCTTAATATTTAAGAGATTTTACGTTAATGGCACGGTTTGTACATCGAGTCGCTATTGTCTTCTGACTGGGAGATATGCGACCCGAGGCATTGAGTTACAAGAGGATTATCCAGCGGGGACGCACGCTACCTTGGAATGGCGACCCGCAATTGTGCGTGAAGAGACTAATTTGGCTAAGGAGTTGCAGAAGTTGGGCTACCGAACGGGTATAATTGGTAAGTGGCACAACATGCCAGATAAAGTCCTACCTAAGCGTAACAAAAATGCACATCAACCGAATGCCACTTATAAAATCACGATGGAGTATGAGGAGCCCATCAATAATTATTACGAAGCCGGAATATCTTATTTGAGTGATGGATTTGGTTGGGACGTTGTCGACCGTATGGAGTGGGGAAACTCGATCGTAAATCTCGATTGGCAGTGTGAGGGTGCATTGCAATTCATCGAAGAGAGCAAGGAAAAGCCTTTTTTTCTCTATTGCGCCTTGCCCGTTCCGCATGGGCAATACTATTTCGATTACAATGATATTACATCCTATGATCAGCGGGTTACTTCAGCGGGTCTTCTAGAGGAGCCTATTTTCGTACTGCCTAAGATAGAGGATGTTCTGCTACGCACGCGTGCAGCAGGCGTGGTTGACGATAATGCAATGGCTACTCGCATGGATGATTATGTGGGGGCTCTTCTGGATAAGATAGGCGCGCTTGAATTAAATGAGAATACAATAGTTATTTTCACAAGTGATCATGGCAGTCGTGGTAAGAATAGTGTTTACGAAGGAGGCGCCAAAGTACCAATGATGATTAAGTGGCCAGGGCAAATACAGGCGGGAGCGGAGAATGATAGCTTGATAGGAAATGTGGATATTGCGGCAACATTGATTGATCTGGCTGGTGGCAGCGCACCAGCGGATATGACCAAAGATGGTCGCAGTTTTAAGTCGCAGCTCTTTGGCAAAGCAGAGCCTAAGGACTGGCGAACAGGTATGTTGATTGAAGCGGGAAATTCGCGTGCGATTGTAACACGAGATTGGAAGTATGTCGCCAATCGTGTGACCCCTGAGATAAAAGCAAAGATGACAGCTCGGCCGCGCGAAGTGTTCTGGACTGGGGTAGACCATCACAATTATCAGACTGAGCAAATGTATCCTGGGTATTGGGATGCAGATCAGCTCTATGACTTAAATACTGATTTGTATGAGCAACTAAATTTGTTTGAAGAACCTAAGCATCAATTACGACTAGAGCAGATGCAAAAGTATTTAGATGGGGTAGTAGCAGAACTACCACACACTTTTGGTGAGTTTGGAAATTCTAAATGATAAAATGCTATGATTAGTAGAGTGATTACTATTCTCCTCGTTTGCTTCTTCTGCTGCAAATTAATGGCAGAGCAAGTAAATGTTCTACTAATCATTGTAGATGATTTACGTCCAGAGCTGGGCTGCTACGGGGCAGATTATATGGTGACTCCTAATATCGACCAGCTCGCAACGCAGGGTACCCTTTTTGAACGCGCATACGTTCAACAGCCGGTATGTACGGCATCGCGCGCTAGTTTCTTGACCGGTTTAAGACCAGATACTACTGGCAGTGATTATCCTTATTCTATATATACAGTGGAGAATCTCTTAGAGGGGGATCGCCCTTCGGTAATGCGCTACTTTATGAATCAAGGGTATTATGTGCGGGGCATTGGTAAGGTTCATCATGGCTATAACGAGAACTTTACGGAAAAGTCTTACAGCGCAGGATATGGTACGAGCTATATGGACGTGTCTTTAAAAAAGGCGAATAAGAGCAAGCGACCTCCTTATGAGTGTGCTGATGTGGGAGATGAATTTTATGACGATGGAAAAAATACACTCGAGGCGATCGCCACTTTGCGTCGCATGGCAACGCAGGAGAAGCCTTTTATGTTGACGCTTGGATATTGGAAGCCGCACTTGCCATGGAATGCCCCAAAAAAATACTGGGATCTTTACGAACGGCATAAAATTCCCCTTGCACCAAACCCATCACACCCAAAGGATTCGCCGAAATATTCGACCGATTGGTGCAACCTTCAAAAATATAAACTGCCTGAGTCGCCTAATGAACTATTGGTGGGCGAAGAAGATGTCGCGCGTAAAATGAAGCATGCCTATGCCGCTTGCGTGTCTTATGTCGATACTCAATTAGGAAAGGTTTTGAATGAGCTCGATACACTCGGGCTGCGTGATCGCACCATTGTGATGCTGATCTCTGATCACGGTTGGCACTTGGGTGAGCAAGATCACTGGGGTAAATCGACGAATTTTGATAATGCTACTCGTGCACCTATGATCATTTCCGCGCCGGGGCTTAAATCTTCGCAGCGCACCCATGCTTTGGTAGAATACGTAGACATATTCCCAACCCTCTGCGAGTTAGCGGGTATTGAGCTACCAACTTATCTGGAAGGTAACAGTGTGACCCCCTTACTAGAAGATCCTGCTCGTGATTGGAAAAGTGCTGTATTCAGTCAATATCCACGCGGTTGGCCACGAGCTAAATTTGAGGGATATTCTATCCGAACGGATCGCTATAATTATATACAATGGCGCGAACTCGACGGTTCATTCAAAGGGCATGAACTTTATGATCATCAGACGGATCCGATTGAGTCGATGAATATAGTCGGTAAACTTGAAAATCAAGTGGTAGTGCAAGAATTGCAGGCACAGTTGCAAGCTGGCTGGAAAGCAGCCTTACCCGCTGGAATTAAGAACCACGCCAATAACAAGCCTGCGCCTGATTTTCTGCCTTGGGGAAAAGAGGCGATGTTTGGGCCTTATGCGAAACAGAAATTGAAGTAATGGTATGAAGTTAATTAAATTTACATCCATTTCGTTGGCCTTTATCTGCCTTGCCGTTTGTGCAAAGCCTAAGAATGTGCTGTTTATTGCTGTGGACGATCTGAAGCCCTTGCTTAATTGTTATGGCTATGATTTAGCCGTGACACCATATATTGATGAGCTTGCTAAAGATGGTATGGTCTTTTTAAATGCCCATTGTCAGCAAGCAATATGCGGGCCATCACGCGTGAGTTTGCTTACGGGGTATTACCCAGATACGATCGGGGTATATGGAATGGGAGGCGGCAAATATAAGCTGCGTGAAATGCATCCGCAGATCATAACCTTACCTCAGCATTTTAAAGATAATGGTTATGCAACTATCGGTACTGGCAAGATTTTTGATCCGCGTAATGTTGAGGATGACTGGCACGGCCCGCAAGATGCGATTTCATGGACTGAGTTTTTTGGAAAGAACTCTTACAATGATGCAACAGGTGCTCCAAAGGCTGGTCACTATCATGACCCTAAAATACTCGCTTTAGCTAAAGTGGTCGAAACCGAAGGAAAGGCGAAGGGGCTAAAAGGGAAAGCATTGCGTAATTATATGCGTGATCGTGGTGCAGGGCCAGCGGTGGAGTGCTACGATGTACCCGATGATGCTTATAAAGACGGTGGTATTGCTAATCGCGGCGTGCAGCAAATTGAGCGCTTTAAGTATAAGGAGCAGCCTTTCTTTCTGGCAGTGGGTTTTCTGAAGCCGCACTTGCCATTTGTTGCGCCAAAAAAATATTGGGATCTGTACGACCCAGCGTCCTTGCCGCTGGCACCGTCTCAGCATGCTCCTGATGGCGCGCCCGACTGTGCAATAGGCGACTATGTCGAAGCTCGTACCTATGGTGGTGTACCTGCAGATGGGCCGATTCCAGAGGCAACTCAACGCGAACTTATTCACGGTTACCTGGCCTGCATTTCGTATGTAGATTCGCAAATCGGCAAGCTCATAGCTAAGTTGCACCAGACTGGGCAGTATGAGGATACGATTATCGTGTTGTGTGGTGACCATGGCTTTCATTTAGGGGATAAACATCTCTTTGGTAAGCACACTAATTATGAAGAGGCGACTCGTTCGCCATTGATTATCGCAAATACTGGATTCGAGGTAGAGACTTCAAGTGTCTCTCCAGTGAATTTAATTGATATTTTTCCTACGCTCTGCGAGCTCACAGAGATATCAATTCCAACTGGGCTAGATGGTGTGAGTTTGGTGCCGGTCCTTGTGGATTCGTCTGCTTCTATTCAAGAATATGCGGCTAGCTTGTACCCCATTGACGGTTACATGGGCATTGCGATCAGGACCCAAGGCTATCGCTATGTGGCATGGTATAAAGGCTGGCCTGAGCCTGGATGGTGTGGAAAGCGTTATAAAAGCGAGCCAGAATTTGTCGAGATGTACGACTATACAAAAGACCCGCTAGAAACTAAAAATCTCTCGGGGCAAATCGAGTATGAGAGAATCGAGGCGCGACTAGCGCGCCTTAACAAGGCGCATGTTTCCTACACGCAGGGCAAGCAGTTCCGCAATTAGTTATATTAAAGATTCTATTTCAACGGGGTTTTTAAGGTTAGATATTATGAATATTAAATTTCCACAAGCGATGAGTGTAAGCAATGGCGTTTTACGCTACGCGGATGGGCAAGAAGTCAACTTGTGGGGTAGTAATTTTCAGCCTAATCTTTACTGGGAGTACAAGTTTCGCATGGAGCACTTAGGCTTTCCCCAGACGCTCGAAACTATGAAGGCGATGTGTGACGATGGATTTCAGGATATGAAGCGCATGGGTTGCGATGTGATTCGTTGCCACTTAACTCCAGCCGACTTTACCGACTCTATGGGTAATTTAGTGGAAACAATGTGGCTGGATATGATGGGCTACATGATAGCGAAAGCACGTGAACACAGCATTTATGTTTACATTACGTTGATCAACCAAATGGATTTTACCCTGATAGAAGAATCCTTCGTGGCGAATGCGACTCGCGAAGAATGGATTTTTGATCCTGATGTGGTTCAGGCGACTCAGAACTACGTACGCCGGTTGATCAATCTGAAGAACCCTTACTCTGGAATTTGCTATAAGGATGACGCAACGATTGCTGTGTGGGGTTTAATTAATGAACCAGAATATTTGACTTACGCACAAATGATGTCTGATACCAAGCAGAAGAGGATCTTTAGTGTGTGGCTTAAAGCGAATAGTTATCCCTGGAACGATGTGTATTACAGCAAATACCGAGAAGAGATAGTGCGTGCTTACATTAATGACTTACACGATATCTTGCGAGAAGCCGGTGCCCAGCAACCAGTAGTATGGAATTGCAACTGGCCACGCATGATTGATGGGCGCAGTGATGTGTTTCGAGCGGTTGCAGAGTCGAAGGCAGAGGCGGTTTCTTTTTGCCTATATCCAGGGCAGGATGATGTCGGTGATCCCTTTGTAGAGAATGCCGCTGATACGAGCGCCAATAACTATCTACCTTTCCTGCAGCAATGTTATGACGACTATTTGCACCTCGGTTGGCTGCGTTCCGAGCAGTTCGCCGATAAGGCCAAACTAGTATATGAGTTTGAGACGATGTATAATGCTAGCAGTTCCTATTTGTATCCTGCTATCGCGAAACTTTTTCGCTCGCTGGGCGTCCAGATGGCTACTATGTGGACGCACACTTTTAATGTTTACTCCTGTTATCAGGGTGGGTCGCATATTCTGAATCTGAAGACGACTCCCAAGAAAGCCGCTAGCTATATGATTGCTGGTGAGGTGTTCCGAGCTCTGCCAAGGGGGTTTCAATTCGAGCTTAGTGCGGAGACTGAAGATTCCTTTGGTGATTTTGCCTTTTCTTTCAATCAGGATATTTCGATCAGCTGCGTTAATGATACTTTCATGCATTCAAGCGAAGCCTCATGGTGTCCTTTGAAGTTGCCAAAGACAGTTAAGAGAATCGTCGGTTATGGAAATTCACCCTTTGTAAAATATGAGGGCAGTGGACTCTATTTCATAAAAGTGGAGGAAGGATCCGTTCATATTGAATTATTTCCCCACTCTAAATTCCTGCGCCCACCTTGGAACTGGTATACAGATGGGGAGCCGGTAGTTGAATTAGATTATACTTTTATACTGCCGTTTGAGCTAAAATTACCTGGCTTTCACCCCATCTTTTTTAAGGACAAGCCAGGCCATTATCGCTTCCCACTTGTTACCCAACATGTCTAACTTATCCGACTATTTTAGCAGCTAAGCGACCCCACAGAGATGAATATAAAAGAACCTCATATTACTAAGTATAATGACCGTGTACCCATAATACAAAAACTGGCCGTAGGTGCGGGTGGATTTCCAGTTCAAAATGGTGGTTTAATCGTTCAATACATGGCGCAGCCTATATTCCAGATTTTCCTAGGCTTAAACCCTGCTTTATTTGGATTGGCTATGACGATCCCTCGAATTTGGGATGCCTTTACCGATCCCTTGATGGGACGTATTTCTGACCGAACCAAGTCACGCTATGGAAGGCGCAGACCGTATGTATTTTTCGGTTCAATTGCGGTTTGTGTGAGCTTTTTGACTATTTGGATGGTTCCCCAAAATATGGGCGAAACTAGTATTTTCCTTTGGTTGACGGTTACTAGCGTACTTTTTTTTACGGCTTTTACGGTTTATTCCGTGCCTTTTAATGCACTGGTCTACGAGCAGACTCCTGATTACCACGAGCGTACTAGGTTAATGTTTTATTTTGCGCTCTTTTATAACATAGGTAATTTGTGCGTTAATTGGTATGTGCCTGCGACTAACTGGAGTGGTTTTGAAAATTCACTTTTCGGAGCACGTTGGATTGCGTTAGGTCTAGCGCTCATAGTGTTTTTTGGAATGGGTATCTTACCTGCAATATTTGGAAAGGAGCGATTCTATGAGGTCGCGCAGAAGGAAAATAAGAAAATAGGTTTCATGAAGGCGATCGGACAAGCCGCCTCATCAAAGCCAATGATGGGTCTTGTCGGTATTGTATTTGCTCTGAATTTCTGTGGCACTATAGCCGGTAGTATTGCGATGTATATCGTAATTTATTATGTAAAGGCAGGTGATGTTGCAGGTGGACTTGTCCTGAATGCATGGAATGGAACGGGGTTTGCCATAGTAGGATTTTTAGGGATTTTTGTGCTGCGCTGGCTGGCGCTGAGATTTGGTAAACGTCGAGCGATGTTCTTTGTGCTCTACCTGACAGCGCTTGGGGGCATCGCAAAGTGGTATATTTTTACTCCTGAGTACCCCCACCTTTTGTTACTCGACGCTGTGTTGAACGGACCGGTTTGGGTCTCACTGGGAGTGATTGTTCCTTCAATGATTGCTGATTTGTGTGATTGGGATGAATATAAATTTGGCGAGCGTCGCGAAGGAATAATTAGCTCGGTCTTCACTTGGATCACTAAATTTGGAACTTCATTTACTTTTCTCGTATCTGGAGTTGCTCTACATTTTAGCGGGTTTGATGAAGCGCTCGGAGTGAATCAGCCTGAAGGCACAATAACGGCGCTACGAGTGTTCTTCGTTGGCACATCAGTATTGGCTCCGCTTATAGCTATTTTTTGCTTAAAACTATATCATATAACTGAGGAGACTGCGTACAACATCCGAGAAGAACTTGAAACTCGTCGTGGAGACGTGTAGCGATTCTAAGCTAGTATTGTACAAAGATGATGAAACATTGGATAGCGTTTCTTTTTTTTATAAATATTGCATGTGCCGCTGATTACTTCCAGTCGATCACTGTCAAGGATGGCCGGTTGTTTTATGCGGATGGTTCAGAAGTAAATTTATTCGGTGTGAATTTTCAGCCGATGCTTAGTTGGGAGCATGCTGCACGTATGCACAATCAAGGTGTATTAATGCCCTTGAAGGCTCAAGATTTGAAGCAGGTCGCTGACTCGAGCTTTGATGAGATTCAGCGTCTGGGTGCAGAGATAATTCGAATCCATTTGCATCCGGCTGACTTTACGGATGCTAAGGGCAACTTGGTACAAACGATTTGGTTGGACATGTTGGATTACACTATTTCTCAGGCTCAGAATCGCGGGATTTATATCTATCTGACTTTATTGAATCATCTGGACCATGACGGAACACAGTTTCCCTACGATCGTAAATCATTTGCCGCAAAATATACGCGAAATCAGTGGATGCTTCATCACGAAGCGATCGCGGCTACAAGACTTTATATTAGTCAATTACTGAAACGTCGAAACCCCTACAATGGGCAGCTGTATAAGAGGCATACTGCTCTTGCTGTCCTAGAACTTATCAATGAGCCAGCCTACCAGCAGTTCGCAGTTTGGCAGCTAAATAATGGTGACGGTAAGCGCAGTGAATTCGAGCGGTGGATTTATTCTAGTACAAAGAACTACATCGACCAGATGGTAACACTTTTGCGCGAGGAAGGAATGACGCAACCGGTCGTATGGAACTGCGGCTGGGCACGATTGATTGCTAAAAACCGAGCTGCGTTTCGTGGAATTTCAGAGTCTAATGTGGATGCGGTTTCCTTCTGTCTATATCCTGGGCAGAGCGACCTTAAAGTACCATTTTGGAAAAATCCTGAGAATCTGAGCGATCGTAATTATTTACCCTACATCAAGAATTGTTCAGATAACGAAGACTGGCTCGGTTGGTTGCGATCAGATGCATTTAAAGATAAGGCTAAATTAGTTTATGAGTATGAAACATTCTGTAATCAGAGCGCTTATTTGTACCCAGCGATGGCAGAATTTTACCGCTCTGTTGGGGTGCAGATAGCAGCGCAGTGGACTTATGGACTGACTGCATATGTAGAATACCTCGGGGGCTCCCATGTTTTCAATCTTAAGACCACGCCTCGTAAGGCTGCTTCATTTATGGTAGCAAAGCAACAGTTCAAAGATGTACCCACAACCTATTCCTATGAGTCGCGCTCAAGCGCGGTCTTACACGAGGGCCGTTTGATCTATTCTGGCTGGTCGGAGAACGATGATTGGTCACTTTCTGTTTTAGGCAAGAGTGGCAAGTCGCCCGTCGCATTAACCGGTGTTGGAAATTCGCCTTTTGTAAATTATGAAGGGAGCGGTCTATATTTTATTGAACCGAGTGAAAAAGGCGGGTTGCGCTTGAGCATAATGCCAAATGTAGAGTTTATTCGTCCGCATTGGAAGGAACTTCACACAGGGGATCCTGTAGTAAAAATAGAAAATAACAGCAAACATCTCTTTGAACTTAGCCTATCAAATTTCAAAGACACATGTTGGATTTACCGTAAAGAAGGTTGGCGTTGGAAATTGATTGAAAGACTCGAGGGAGGGATTCGATTTGATGCGCTTCCTGGAGAATATTTAATAGAGAATCGGGCTATATCTATAAACCGTAAATTGTTAGATGAAGGATGGGGAGACTGAGATGAAACAGAAAATATACATGAAATTACTTAGAGGTGGTTTTAGCTTTCTTGCTTGGTGTGCCCTCCAGGCAGAATCTCATGGTTCCATGATTGCTAGTGATCGTCCAAATGTGTTAATGATCTGTGTGGATGATTTAAATGATTGGGTTGGCTTCCTCGGTGGCCACCCGCAAGCGAAGACGCCTAATATGGACGCGCTCGCTGCTAAAGGAATTAATTTTACCAATGCGCACTGTACGGCGCCTGGATGCTCGCCCAGTCGCAATGCACTGCTCTTAGGAGTAGAGCCTCACCGATCCGGACTATATCCTTTTTACAACCTAAATAATGTCGATTCCGAATCGCTCGACCGCTTCACTCCGCTGCCTTTGCTATTTCGCGAAAATGGTTATCAGACTGTGGGTTTATCTAAAGTTTGGCACAACCCCGATAATAAATATCGGCAACAGGAGCAATGGGATGAGTATAGAATGTATGGTACGGGAAAGAAGGATAAAGCATTGATCAAGGAGAAGGGATATCATCCAGAGCCTTATAACAAGCGTACTATTTCCTGTCCTGCCAGTAATCCGCTAAGTGATTTTGGAGACTACGAGGCAGCGCAGCATGCTGTGCGGTTTTTGGAGCAAGAGCATACAGAGCCATTCTTTTTAGCGGTTGGGTTCATTTTACCACACGCTTCATTCATTATGCCTGAGGCGAATTGGGATCGTTTCTTAGACCCGATTTCTTACCCACTAATTAAGGCCGATGATTTGATTGATGTCCCGCTAGTGGGGCGGTCGAATGCACAAATCTATGTAGAGATTCCAGTGCGCCGGGATCAAGCTTGGGAAGATATTCATCGCGGCTATCTCGCATCTGTAAATTTTACTGACGACAATGTGGGTCGTGTTATGAACGCACTTGAGAAAAGTTCTTATAACGATAATACAATAGTTATTTTATGGTCTGACCATGGATATCATCTTGGAGAAAAGCGTAGTTTTAGTAAGTTCTCTTTGTGGGAAGAAGCGACACGCACACCATTTATTATTTTCGATCCTCGTAATAAATTTGGAAACGCAAACGCATGTTCCGAGCCTATCGGTTTGATCAATGTCTACCGCACCTTGTGTGAGCTAACAGGACTTACAGTCCCAGATTACGTGGATGGGATTAGCTTAGTGCCCTGGCTCAAAAATCCATATTTACCCAAAGAGCAACCGGCTTTGATTACTTGGGGGCGTGGCAATTACTCCCTGCGCTTAAAAGATTGGCGTTACAACCGTTACTTTGATGGTTCAGAGGAATTGTACGACCACCGCAAAGACCCCTACGAATGGACTAACTTGGCTGATGATTCAGACTATGCCCCGATGATGCAAAATCTTGCACAGAAATGGCTTCCTAAGCACGAAGCTCCACAGGTCACTTCCGGGCGCGAACTCTACAATGTTGCAGATGCAGACCAACCCACTAAGAACGTACAGTCTTACCTGCGTTTTGTGAAACAATATAAGAAGCTGGGTTTGCAGCCACCACTCGATTAGGTATAGTCAAAGTATACTATTTTATGAATAGATCAAAAAATCTTTTTGGAGTAGTCTTATTCGCATGCTTTCTTAATGCCTGCACCGCTTCCGGATCGAAGCCGAATATTATCTTGATCATGACCGATGACCAGGGATTTGATGATTACGGCTTTCGTCAGGCGCCGATGCAAACGCCTGTTATGGATACGATGGCTAGAGAAGGAATACGCTTTGATCGTTTTTACACTGCTCCAGCTTGTGCGCCGACACGCTCCGCTTTGATGACCGGGCGCAACTATTTAAAAACAGGAACTGCTGCGGTTGGTTTTGGTGCCGAAGGTCCTCATATGGATGAGTACTTACTTGGTGAAGCGATGCAAGATGCGGGCTATGTGACTGGTATGGTTGGCAAGTGGAATCTAGGCTTATCAGACGCCGAACTTCCTTCGCGCCGTGGCTTCCACGAAGCGTGGCCGATTGTTCAAAAAGAAGTGCGTAGCTATGGACGCTATACACATTTTAATGCACCATTTTTTCATAATGGTCGGTATGCTGGGGTTGAAGCAGGCTGGCAAGTAGAGCGTGTCACGGATAAAGCTATCAATTTTATTGAGTCACATAAGCAGGATCCATTTTTTTTATATCTAGCATATGCGCAGCCGCACGAGCCGTGGTTATGCCCTAAGGAATATCAAAAAAAGTATATCGATCAGGGTATTGGCGCGGAGTACGCAATGTTCATGGGTATGATGGAGCAGCTCGATGAGCAGCTTGGGCGTGTGTTGGATACGCTGGAGAAGAATCAAATTGCAGAAAATACCATCGTTCTTTTCTTAGGGGACAACGGCCCGACGCCGACGACTCGTATCCTAGAGCAGCAAGCTGACGGTTGGTTTCGACAGACTGGCGAGTATTATTCGCTGAATGAGGAGGAGTGGTCGCGTCGCAACCCTAGTGGATTCCGTGAGAAGAAAGCCACTGGTTGGGAGTGCGCGGTAAGAAACCGACTCTTGGTCTATTGCCCCGCCAAATACACGCCACGAGTAGTTGCGGAGCAACGCACTTTAGTCATGGATATTTATCCGACCTTGGTGGAATTAGCTGGTGGTATGCGACCGTCTTACGTACCAGAATTAGATGGCCAAAGTTTGGTCGGTTTAATCAAAGGTAAAACTAAATGGGAGTCGCAGGACTACTTTACTGCGGAAGCTGGTAAGCCTAAAATGCATCAGAGAAAAGATGGTTGGTATTATCGATTTAGCGAGTACACCTTACCGCTAGATCAGCGCAGTAGTTGCTTTTATTCTGGGGACTATGTGATTGTTAATGATGAAGGAGACTGGTCGCTACACAACATCGTCGATGATCCACAGCAGAAGGCTGAATTAAAAAATCAAATGCCCGAAAGATTTGCTACGATGCAGAAGCAATATTACGCAGCTTATGAGGAGATTCTTGATGATCCGCATGCATTTTCGAATCCTATTCAAGAGCTTAATGTGAGCGATGGGCGTTTGGGATATCTCGAGATGGAGGGTGTTTATCGCGTAAAGGGAAAGAATTCGGTAACTTGGGCAAATACTTATTTCCACGAGCTCAATGCCACTCAGGAGCTAAGAGTAGATGTGTCCGAATCGGGCGAGTATTCAGTAACCTTACGAGCACTTGGGGTGCCTGCTGAAACAAGCGTCCGTTTTGAGGCGGGATCATCTAGCAACAAATGCATTCTCGCTCAGGGTAAGAAATTTCATTCCATGGGCCGCGTGCGCTTAGACCCTGGCGAGCAGACCTTTGCAGTCACACTACTGGAAACTTCGGACCTTAAACAGGTCGGGAAGATGGGACTGTATAGTCTCAGTCTTAAGAAAATTAACTAATCAATTATATATATGAAAGATGCTACACAAATATTCAAGCGCCATGAAGGTGGTCCACTCTTGCATGTGAAGGATTTTCCTGGTAAAGCTCAGATTTATAATCCGGCGCCGGTTCAATGTGGCGACGAAACTATTCTACTTGTTTCCGTGGTAGAGCACTCGGCCACTCAGGGTTTTGGCCGCGACGTCGGTCAGACACGAGTGGCTCGATCAGAGGATGGCATTAATTTTGACCTCTCTGAGGAGAACTTTATAGAAACTCAAGCTTCAGGTGAGCCATGGGATCGTTACCATCATTTTATTGACAATCGTGTGACCAAAATTGACGACTGGTTCTATATAATAACTCCGGTTATGGTGCAGGGCTTTGATTCGCCCATAGGTATGCTTGGTCGAACTAAAGACTTTAAAAAATACGAGCGTATTGAAACAATCACCCAACCGAAGAATCGTGGTGCGTCGTTGTTTTCTGAAAAGATCAACGGAAAATATTACAAGCTAGATCGACCTGGCGGAGGAGATGGTGGTGATGGAGATATCTGGATTAGCTCGTCTCCTGATCTCGTTCATTGGGGGGAGTTTAAGCCTGTGTTAGCCGCTGGATATCGATTTTGGAATGTCCAAAAAATTGGGCCGTCACCACCGATTAAAACTGAGCATGGCTGGCTTGATATCATCCATGGGGTGTTCACTCCTGCAGGTGGCACTTATTACTACATAGGCGCAATTTTACTGGATCTTCACGAGCCATGGAAGGTGATTGGCAAGACAAATAGCTACCTAATGATGCCGGAGGAGCCTTGGGAACAGCATGGAAATTGCGATAATACGATCTTCCCTTGTGGCGCAATTGCCGATTATGAGAAGGATCAGATTCGCCTCTACTACGGTGCTTGTGATTACGCGATTTGCCTAGCTACGGGCTCCCTGAGCGATACTGTTGAAGCTTGTTTGAGAGGTTTATAACCTAGCATATTAGTAGCATTTAAGACCAATCTTTTTCTAATTTAATGAGCTTAGAATAAAAGAATGAACTCAATAAAAATTAAGGCTAAAATTGCAATGGTATTGACGCTCCTACTACACGCAGTGAACGCTGAGGGTGTACGCCCTAATATTTTAGTTTTAATTAGCGACGATCAAAATATGGATAGTATCGGAGCTTACGGTTCGCAATATCCCACGCCTCATATTGACCGCCTTGCAGCGGAGGGCATTTTACATACGCGAGCGTATTCTACGGCAACTCTATGTGTGCCGACACGCTACAGTTGCCTGACTGGATTATATCCGAGCCGAAGCACGAATTCTATATTCGGGCCTCTGACGATGCAGCCGTCGATACGCAACGGAGCTGCGTTCCGCCCGGATGAGCGAACGGTCGTCCAAGCATTGCGTCAGTCCGGCTATTACACTGGAGCGACTGGCAAATGGCATAATGATCTTAACCTTAAAGAAATGTGGAAAAAGATTCCTAAAGATGCAAATCCGAAGGACCCGAAGGTCATTGCCGATCTCAAAGCAATTCAGGATGAGTTACGTGTCCGTTTAGATAACTATGGTTTCGATTATGCGGAGTATTTGACGGAGGGCAATCTGGATCATTTTCCCAAGGCATTAGAGCACCATAATATTGAGTATACGGTAAAGGGCGCTGTAGATTTCTTGGATCAAGTTCCCGAAGGTAAGCCTTTTTTCTTATGGACAGCATTCACCACGACACATGGCCCTCACGAGCCGATTGATTCGGGGGATATACGACATACGCCTGAGGGGTATACGCAAAAGCATCTTGGTTTGATGCCTGAACGTTCCAAATATATTGATGCCAATGCAAAATGGCGCAATGTGGTCAAGGAAATGGTCCTATGGATGGATGGTGGTATTGGTGTGATTCTCGACAAGCTGGAAGCTAAAGGACAAATGGATAATACTCTAATCATCTTTTTATCTGATCAGCAGAATGCTGGCAAGGCATCGCCCTATGAGCGTGGTGCGAACATTCCATTTATTGCCCGTTGGCCGGTAGCCATCGAGCCGAATACACAGAATGATACCTTGATTGATGTGACGGATATGGCGGCCACTTTTTTGGATCTGGCCGAGACTGAACCAATCGAGGAGATGGCGTTGGATGGCTTGAGTATTGCGCCAGTTTGGCGCGGCGAGCAAGATACCTTGAAGTCGGCAATTCTAACAGAGAGTGGCTTTGCTAAAGGGATAATTACTAAATATTACAAATATATTGCGATTCGTTATAATAAGGACGCTTTAGACCGTGGTTTTGTGCCACCACAGATTGGTGGGATTAAGGAGCATTTGACACAAGGGTCGTTTGACCTTCTGTGGGAAAAGAATCCATTTGGACAGCCACGTAATAATATCGGCGGGATCGTCGACCCTGATCAGCTTTTCGATCTGCGAAAGGATCCCCTGGAAACAAAAAATTTAGCTCAAAATCCAGAGTATGAAAAAGTATTAAAAATGATGCAGGCGCATTTGTCTGATTATGTTCAGATCATTGGAAGACCTTTTGGTGGGTTTTCAAGCAGTTTAGATTAAGGGCTGATCCGGTAGAAATACTGATAAGTAAAACGTTAGATTTACTCACCAGTCGGTGGGAAAGCTCCCAATATTTTTTCTACGA
Source organism: Puniceicoccaceae bacterium (assembly GCA_902603705.1). Classification (GTDB taxonomy): domain Bacteria; phylum Verrucomicrobiota; class Verrucomicrobiia; order Opitutales; family Coraliomargaritaceae; genus Thalassobacterium. Next base: position 19,071 of record CACKVQ010000010.1, on the reverse strand, counting down.
TCTTGAGTACTTCCTCATCGCTTGGAGCGTTCCAGCCGAGCCGCTTTGTGTAAGAGCCCCGCCAAACAAGTTGATTGCTGAGTTGATCAATTATATCGATTATAAAGGTACCCTCCTCATATTGTTCGAGACCTACGCGACTATAGCTCCCATATCTTAAGTGCGAATACCGCCTAAAGGGACTGAGTTGGACGCCCAAATTAATTGCTCTTGTCTTTGTCTTACTAACTGTTGCAAAGCTGACCCTAAAATCAACTTCTGAGCAACTGTTACTGAAGCCCTTGCTAAGTAGCGTAAGTTCGATAGCTTTTTCTATCCTTCTGTCTACGATGGGGCTAAGTGGTAGATCTTGTGAATCAGACCTTGCGCCATGGCTATCGATTGAAAAGCATAGGTAGTCTTCGAATTTGGAAGCTGCGGTTCGATCATAATCTACGAGATTCGGCGAAACGCAGCCGGATTGTAAGATGCAAAGAGTAAGCATACTTAGCACTATGAGAAGCAGAAAGTATTTTTTCATGATGATGTTTTAAAGATATATTTTAGGAATGAAAAAATTACTCTAATAATACTAGTTGTCTACTCTCGGTAGCTTATTTATTAAAGTTATAGAATCAGCATCGCGTCCCCGTAGCTATAGAAGCGATATTTGTTAGCGATGGCTTCGTTATAAAGTTCCATAAGCCAATCGATACCAGAATCGCTTCCAGGAGAAAGAAAGGCCGCTACAAGGCAAAGTAGGGTCGATCTCGGTAAGTGAAAGTTTGTGACCATAGCATCGACAGCAGCAAAATCTGCAGGCGGGTAAATGTATATATCGGCTTCGGCTTGAACATTGCCAGAAGGGCTGATACATGACCCGCCGTCCTGCTTTATACGGCGCATGGCGTCCTCAATCGACCGCATAGAGGTGGTGCCGACAGCTATGCGAGCGCCTCCCTTAGCTTGCTTCAATTCGGTCAGTGCGGATGCAGAAATTTCGTACCACTCACGATGTATTTTGTGATCTTTAATATTCTCTGCTTGAATGGGTTGAAAGGTTCCTATGCCTATTTGAAGAGTTAGGTCATAAAAACTGGAACCATTCGCTTCGAGCGACGCAATTAGCTCGGGCGTGAAGTGGAGCCCAGCAGTCGGAGCTGCCACAGCTATGCGTTTATCGAAGTCTGCGTAAACAGTCTGGTACCGCTCGTTATCCTTCTCGCTTCGGCTGTCCTCTTGCACTCGCTCTATATACGGAGGAAGAGGCATGATACCAAGGCGTTCAGAGAGCTCAGTTATCGATTCGTTTCGCTCAGGATAGAAGCGTACACGGTAGTTCCCGTTGTCGCCCATTTCTAGAACTTCAGCTTGATACTCACCTGCCTGTGCAAAACGCATAGACTGTAGAATCTTCTTACCTGGCTTGAGAAGGCACCACCAAGTGGAAGCATCCTCAGCAGGTTGCAAAAGGAGACACTCGACCTTGCCGCCGGTTGGACGCTGACCGAGTATACGAGCTTTCAGAACAGCTGCGTTATTACGGAAAAAGCGGGCTCTCGAGGGCAGGTATTTGCCGATTTCTGCGAAATGGGTGTGGATAATCTCTTGTGTGTCGCGATTAATAACCATAAGACGCGACCCGTCGCGTACCGCTGCAGGCTCTTGTGCTATGAGTTCCTTAGGTAAGTGATAGTCAAATAGGGAAATGTTCATTTTAATCTTTAATATTTGCCCGGCTTTGTTGCTATGGGATTTATGAATCTAATCACACCCGAGATCCGTTCGCAAATTGAAGAGATTGCTCGCCGCGCTGGCCACATTTGGAGGTATCTTTGACGGAGATACAAAGAAAAAACGCATAGCTGAGCTGGAAACGCTTATGTCTGAGCCCAGTTTCTGGGATGACCAAGCGAGTGCTCAAAAAGTGATAGCCGAGGCTAACCGCTTAAAAAGTACGATAAATCCATCCGAGGCCTTCTGCGCGGAGATGGATGACCTTCAAGCGATGCTCGAATTGGTCGACGAAATGAATAATGATCCTGACACAGAGGCTTATGCGAAGGAGATATTGGATGCGCAGAAGCAACTTCAACACAGGCTAGAAAAGTTGGAACTAGCCTCTTTTCTCAGCGGCCAGCATGATTCTTGTAATGCCTTTCTTACGGTAAATTCTGGAGCTGGTGGCACGGAAAGCTGCGACTGGGCTGACATGCTACTTCGCATGTACAATCGTTGGGCCGAGCAGGCTGGGTTCAAGACGGAGGTGTTGGATGTACAACCTGGTGAGGAAACGGGAATTAGCTCGGCGACAATACGTGTAGAGGGACTTAATGCATTCGGATATTGTAAGGCCGAGCGAGGTGTGCACCGACTTGTTCGTATTAGCCCCTTTGATTCTAATTCTAGGCGTCACACTTCCTTTTCTTCAGTAGATGTTGTAGCGGAGATCGCGGATGACGCTGATATCGAAATTGATGAGTCAGAGATCCGCACTGATGTATACCGCGCAAGTGGTAAGGGTGGCCAGCACGTGAACCGCACCGAGTCAGCCGTGCGCTTAACACACTTACCTAGCGGGATTGTCGTAACCTGTCAAAACGACCGCTCGCAGATTAAGAACAAGGCAACAGCCATGAAGACATTAAAGTCCCGACTATACGAGAAGATCGAAGATGAGAAGCGCAGTGAAATGGAGCGATTCTACGGGGAGAAGGGCGAGATTGCCTGGGGTAATCAAATCCGCTCTTATGTCTTTCAGCCGTATCAGATGGTCAAAGACCTCCGAACTGGGGTTGAAACCAGTAACGTCCAGGGTGTTATGGATGGTGCGCTTGAGCCTTTTATCCATGCTTGGCTCCGTGCTGGTGGACCCAGCACGCGCAAAGCTGCCTCTGATCGAGAGTTTGGGAATGAATAATTTATAGCAAAGTATCGGTTATTTTTCGTTTCCAATAATAAAAATTAAAATTTAGGGGATATTTAAGCACTCATGCTAGCCACCGCCAACTTACTTAGTAAGCTGCATTTAAAAATATGAGCAGAGCAGAACATCAGGGTGATGGCTTGAGCTACGAAGCGCTTTTTAGGGCTTTCGGAGACAATAATCTCTTCGAGGATAAGACTTGGCGCTACTCGCCAGAAGCATTTCCCCTTAGTTCAGCTCAGATCGATCAGATCGTTCAGATCGGACAGGCTTGCTACGAATTTTATAAAGCACAGGAGATACTTTATCTACGTTCGGCTGAGGATAAAAACCTCCTCCGAAATCGGACGCTTAAAGCGCCTTGGGTCGCCGCTTATTTGGATCGAGGTAAGCCGGAGAAACTCATTCGTCATGCGCGAGCTAAGTCACTGCGTGGAACTATTCCAATGGTCATTCGCCCAGATTTGTTAGTAACTGAGTCTGGCTTCGCTATGACTGAGATAGATTCGGTGCCCGGTGGCATTGGACTGACCGCATTTTTGAATCATCTTTACACGCAGGTGCACGGCGAGGCCCTCATTGGTGCTAGCGATCAGGACATGGTGGCCGCATTTTATGAGGGTCTCTCTAGCCGCGTACCAAACATGGCCGCCCCTTTCATAGCAATCATCGTGAGTGATGAAGCAGCCACCTATCGGCCAGAAATGGAGTGGATGGCCTCGCAAGCCCGCCAGCAAGGCAGGTGCGTGTACGTATTTCATCCCGATGAGCTCATGCCACTGGGTGAGAATATCTGTGTGGATATAGACGGTACCCCAAAAAAAGTGGATGTGATCTACCGTTTTTGGGAGTTATTTGATCTAGCTAACATACCAACCGCAGATTTTTTGCTTAAAGCTCGTGAGGCATTTCAGGTTCGCTTGACACCGCCGATGCGTGCATTTCAAGAGGAAAAGCTCAGCCTCGCGCTCTTTCACCACCACATACTCGATGAGTTCTGGCAAGAGAGCCTTTCTAAGAAGGCTTATGAAACCCTAGCCGAGGTAATACCGCAGACTTGGGTAATTGATCCAGTCAAACTGCCGCCCAACGCCGTTTTAGATGCGCCCTATGTTGGCGGTAAGCCTTTGACGGACTGGTCTGGGCTAATCAAAGCTAGCCAGAGGGAACGAAATTTGATTATTAAGATTAGTGGTTTTCACGAAAGTGCTTGGGGCGCTCGTAGTGTCACGTTGGGCAGTGATTCCTCCCGAATTGAATGGGAAAGCGCCATTGAGGAAGCTATAGCCATGTCCGATACCTCGCTACACATTTTACAGGCCTACGAAAAGCCTAAGCGCTTGCACCACAGAGTTTATAATAGTGATGGCAGTCTATACGATATGGAAGGTCGCATGCGATTATGCCCTTACTTCTTTGTTGATCAGCAAGCTAGATCTGCTCGTTTACATGGCATCCTTGCGACGCTCTGTCCGGCTGATAAAAAGATTATCCATGGCATGAAAGAAGCGGCGTTGATGCCTTGTGTGAGGACGTAGTAAAACGCTACAAGGCACCGATCGATTATTCAATGATCGGTGCACTTGGCTTCTTTTATGCTTTAAAATAATCTCTCATTACTCTTTTAGCTATCTTTCCTTCGATCCTCCACATTATTTAATATATAACATATTTCATATGACAAAGACCGTTACTAAGTCTAATAAATCTATTAGCTCGATGAAAACAGCTTCATCTGCCGGCAAGTCTTTTCGTTTTGAGGTTGGAGCTGATAAAGAATCGATGAAAATATCGATCCTCAATCACTTGAGATTCACTTTGGCGCGCCACCCAGAGTGCGCGACTAAGGATGAGTGGTGGACTGCAACCTGCAATGCTGTACGCGACCGCCTACTCGAACGCTTTATGAAGACACAGGCTACTCATAATGAGAAGAGAGTGCGCCGTGCCTACTATCTTAGCCTAGAATACCTGATGGGGCGATTGATGGTAAACAATCTGCATAACTCTGGTTTGTTCGAGTCTACACGCGAAGCGCTTACCGAGCTCGGCCAGGATTTTAGTGAGGTCGCTGACGAAGAGGCTGATATGGGTTTAGGTAATGGTGGTCTCGGTCGCCTAGCTGCTTGCTTCCTCGATTCTTTGTCCACACTTAATCTGCCCGCAGTAGGTTATGGCATCCATTACGAGTTCGGCCTGTTTCGTCAGGAGTTCAAAGACGGTCACCAAATTGAGAACCCAGACGTGTGGATGGATAAAGGCTGCCCTTGGGAGGTCATGCGGCCTAACTTCTCACAGAAAGTGAAGCTCTACGGTAGGGTAGAGCACAAAGTGAATAGTAAGGGTGTTTTTAAACCTGATTGGGTCGATTGCAGGTTGATCGAAGGCGTACCTTATGACGTAGGCATTGCCGGTTATGGCTGCGAGACGGTAAATTTTCTTCGCTTGTGGGACTCCAAGTCCACTCACGAGTTTGATCTTAATATATTTAACGAAGGTGGATACATAGAAGCCGTTCGTGAAAAAGCTATTGGAGAGACTATATCAAAGGTTCTCTACCCGAACGATTCGACAGAGAACGGTAAAGAGCTACGCCTCGTACAACAATACTTCTTTGTTAGTTGCTCGATAAAGGATATTTTTCGCCGCTTTCATGCTAATCATAGCGATTGGTCGGATTTCATAGAATATAACGTACTTCAGCTCAACGATACCCACCCGGCTATTGCAATTCCTGAGCTTATGCGCTTACTTATCGATGAGTATGACATGCAGTGGAATGATGCATGGGAGATCACTCGTAGCTGTTGTAATTACACAAATCACACCCTACTTCCAGAAGCTTTGGAGAAGTGGAGCGTACCACTTTTCGAAAAGGTGCTGCCGCGTCACCTCGAAATAATTTATGAAATAAATAATCGCTTCTTAGAAGATGAGGTCGAATCCAAGTGGCCGGGCGATGATTTCAAGAAAGCGGAACTTTCCATTATTGAAGAGTCTCAACCTAAGATGGTGCGCATGGCTTATCTATCGGTTGTTGGTTCGAACAAGGTCAATGGGGTAGCAGCACTTCATACAGAGCTGCTAAAGAAAAATCTATTTTCTACATTCCATGAGCTTTATCCGGACAAGTTGATCAACATGACTAATGGCATCACGCCACGCCGCTGGTTGCTTGCCTGTAACCCTGCTTTGAGTGAACTAATCACAGAGAAAGTTGGTGATGAATGGCCAAAAGATTTGGATCAGCTCCAAGCGATTTCTAAACTAGCAGAGGATGCTAACTTTCAACAGCAATTTATGGGGATCAAGCGTGCAAACAAAGTAGCGTTTGCTGATTTTGTTCTTGAATACTCTGGCATAGTGCTCGATCCGGAGGCACTCTTCGATGTGCAGATAAAGCGTCTACACGAGTATAAGCGGCAGCACCTAAATTTACTTCATATTCTTACGCTATATCGACGCCTGCTCAACGACTCAGACTACGAAATGAATGCCCGTGTATTTATATTCGGTGCAAAAGCGGCTCCAGGCTATGTGTTAGCTAAAAACATTATACGGGCTATCAATAAAGTAGCGGAAAAGGTGAATAATGACCCTCGTATCAATGGCAAAATCAAGGTTGTCTTTCTGCCTAATTACCGCGTGACTATGGCAGAGAAAATGATTCCTGCTGCCGATCTTTCTGAGCAAATTTCTACTGCTGGAAAAGAGGCTTCAGGAACTGGAAATATGAAGCTCGCTCTAAATGGCGCGATAACCATTGGAACACTCGATGGAGCAAATGTTGAGATTGGCGAAGAAGTTGGGGATGATAATATCTTTATTTTTGGTCACACAGCGGAACAAGTAGAAGAGATAAAGGCTAAAGGGTATAATCCGTACGATTACTACAATAACAATTGGGAACTCAAAGCCGTTATCGACTGGCTGCGTTCGGATTATTTCACGCCCGGCGAGCACGATGCTTTTGCGCCTTTATGCAGTAGTTGGCTCGAAGGGGGCGATCCTTTTCTTTGTTTAGCAGACTATGTCGGATACTTGCGAGCACAGGAGGATGTTGATAAGGCTTTTAGCGATAAAAAGCGCTGGGCGAAAATGGCGATTATGAATACAGCTCGGGTCGGAAAGTTCTCATCCGATAGAACGATTTGCGAATATGCTAAGCACATATGGAAGCTTGAGCCGGTTAGAGTTGTCGATTAGGCATCCGTTCAGATCTATTATTAAATACAGCTCGCATACATTTATTGCCTCGGGAATGCCAGATCGCATTTAGAATAGCAGAATCTGCAGGTGCACTAACGGCTTTAATTAGTCCAGCAGCTTGCCGTGTTCATATTGTGAAAAGTGGTTTTGCCAGAGTAAAGCAGAACTATATAATTGGTACTGGATCTGTGCTCGATGTTTGGCCTGCTCCTTTGATATTTCAAAAGAATTCTTCTGCTTGGCAAACAACTTAGGTTGATATGTCCCGCGATTCTACACTTTTACTCTGTGAGATTTCCACACCTGGAAGCGCTGCCTTTAGCGAGGCATTTGAGTTCTATGAGTGGCGTTTTAATTTACTCATACGTAAAAAGGGCGAACTAATTCTCTATAAGAATTTTAATTACCGACCTAAAATTAGTGAAGCGTTAAATTGGCAAAGTAGTTACTTCCTGCGGTAGCTAAGTTGGCTTGTATTTCATGAGCCTTGAACCACTTGGCAGGCTCATACAAAGCATTCACGATATTGATACATTAAATACATCAATTCGAGCTAGTTCACTACGTTCTGGCGGGCTCGGAATAAAAGTCTTGTAGCAAACGGTATTTGTCTACGTAAGGTTATTTATTTGGTGCGGAATATGCTCATTATAAATTCTAAGATAGAGTTACTAAAGGTACTCCAAAGAGCTCAAACATTCTTCAACTAATAAAATACTAGACGAGTAAACAACGTGCATTTAACCGAAGGAAGTTTGTCCACTGTAAATATTATTTCGACCTCTGGCCTAGGTCTATGTGCGTTCGTAATTGCCAGTTGGAGAAGTCGGAAGGAAATATCCCGACAAATGCTAGGCTCCTGGTTGGTGACGACCGGTTTAGTTTTACTTGCCCACATGGTTAATTTTCCAACAGGATTAGGATTTTCCGGCCATTTTTTAGGTGTGGCCTTATTGACAATCATCTTTGGTCTGTGGTCCGCTATGCTTTCAGTCGGCCTCGTACTTATAGTTAAGGCATTGTTTCTTGGGGAGGGCTCAATCGCCACTCTAGGAGTTAACTTTATTAATATGGGAGTTATGGCAGCAGGTGCGGCATATTTCGTATTTAATGTCATGCAAGGTCGGCGCCGTATGTTAAGAGATGCTGGGCAACTATTTGCCATGGCAATGGCCTCTTATGTGTCTGTACTCGTAGCAGCCCTCTGCCTAGGATTAACCTTGGGATACGCACTTAGTACTTTTATGTCCTCATACGCGTTATTTGCATTTTTCGAAGTCTTTATCTCCGTGGCAATTTTTTACGCATGTGCCCGATACAAATGCCAAAGAAAGTTAGATCCTACGAAACGATCTTTGGCTTTACCACCTTTGATCGTTGGATTTATTGCAGCATTACTCATTCCTTTCGGTTCCCCGCTTCCTGATGCATCAGGGAGAGCTATAGAAATGCACTCTATTGGGGCTATTGACTTACCTGTGAAATTTTGAGCGGAGAAATGCAGCTATTTCATTGGCCTAAGATAAAGTTTTATGAGTATGCTCGTAGTTCTCGGTATTACTTCGGGATTAATTTAAAATTACAAAGTAATTGATCGGATATCGCAAAGAGTTGGCTTAAGGTCGCGGTAATTAGAATAGTTAGTCGTGATAGAAATTGTTGGCTCATTCTTTATCTTGCTTTTCAACTTGATTACGGAGAAATGTGATGACGTCTTGAAATTTGTAGATATTTCGCTCGTCGGCTAAGGTCAAATCTTCGTGAGCCTTAAGGATACTCTTAGTATCAGAAACCTCCAGATCTTGGAGTGGATCAAAGGATGCTTCTGAGCCGGGAGTTTTTTTTGATACAGTCAGCAGATTCTGTAAGCCAAGATTACAAATTAACTCATAGTTTCGATTGCTTAAATTACCTATGACCAGTTCCCCAGATCTATGCAGCTTACTTAGTTCGATACTGGTACCAGCCAGTATGCCCAGAAATGTACTGTCCATACCTTTACACATTTCAAAGTCTACAAAGACTCTGCGGCGAGCACCTGCAATGATCGTCTCCATGAATTCCCGAAAGGAATTACAATTTAGATAGTTAGCTTTGCCGTTTACTTTAACTATGACGGGATCTGAGTATGCGCTGACGAGAAATGTGGGCTGTGTTGGATCACACATGGAGAGCGTGGCATGAAAAGTGCATAAGATTTGATAAAAAGTATAGCGAAATAACTTCGTTTTAAAGTTAACCCACAGCGATCAAGAATCAACCCTGCAAATACGGCAGCTTGCAATAATTCTTAAATTCTGCTTGAAAAATACTGTCTAGAACAGAGCCTTTTAGCACGCTTGTAAAAATATGAATTTGTACCAAGAATACATCAAAGAGATTGAAGAGCGTAAGGGGCAAGGCTTGAGCCCGAAGCCGATTGATGATGGTGAGTTGCTTTCAGTAATTATAGATCAGATCAAGGATTACGATAACGAGTACCGAAAAGTATCTCTGGACTTTTTTATCTACAATGTCTTGCCGGGGACAACAAGCGCTGCAGGCGTAAAGGCGCACTTCTTAAAAGAAATCATACTCGGCGAATCGATCGTCGAAGGACTCTCACCTGATTTTTCATTTGAGCTGCTTCTGCATATGAAAGGTGGCACATCGATCAACGTGCTTCTGGACCTAGCACTTGGCGATGATCAAGCAATTGCTAGGCAAGCTGCTGAAGTCCTTAAATCCCAAGTGTTCTTATATGAGGCGGATATGGCACGACTCAAGTTGGCTTATGAGTCTGGTAGTTCAATTGCTAGGGGCATTCTAGAAAGCTATGCTAGTGCGGAATTTTTTACTAAAATCCCAGACATCGAGGAAGCGATTGAAGTAGTTACCTACATTGCAGGTCACGGGGATATTTCAACGGACTTACTTTCTCCTGGGAATCAAGCGCACTCTCGATCTGACCGAGAACTGCACGGCAAGTGTTTTATTTCGGAGCAGGCGCAAGTCGAGATTCAAGCCTTGCAAAAACTACATCCTGACAAGCGGGTGATGCTTATCGCGGAAAAGGGTACTATGGGCGTAGGTTCATCTAGGATGTCGGGTGTGAATAATGTCGCGTTGTGGACAGGTAAACCAACCAGCCCTTACATCCCATTTGTTAACATCGCCCCAATTGTCGCAGGTACTAATGGTATTTCTCCAATTTTCCTTACGACGGTCGATGTAACCGGAGGTATTGGAATTGATCTTAAGAATTGGCGTAAGCAACTGGATGCCGATGGACTACCAGTATTAAGCGAGAGTGGAGATCCTATTTTAGAAGAGGTCTATTCCGTCGCCACAGGTACCGTACTGACTATTAATACGAAGACTAAGAAGCTCTATAAGGGTGACCAAGAGCTGGTCAATATAGCGGCCTCCCTAACGCCCCAGAAAGTAGAGTTTATGAAGGCGGGCGGCTCATATGCTGTTGTTTTCGGTAAAAAACTTCAAACTTTTGCTGCCAAAACACTAGGTATTGATGTGGTACAAGTTTTTGCCCCTGCTAAGGAAGTAAGTCGCGAAGGCCAAGGCCTTACCGCGGTCGAAAAAATCTTTAACAAGAACCTCGTTGGTTCAAGCGAAGGAATGATGCTCTATGCTGGTTCCGATGTGCGGGTCAACGTGAACATAGTAGGGTCACAGGATACGACTGGTCTGATGACTGCGCAAGAACTGGAGTCCATGGCTGCGACTGTTATTTCTCCAATTGTGGATGCCGCTTATCAATCTGGTTGTCACACGGCTTCGGTTTGGGACAAAAAAGCGCAGGCTAATATTCCTAGGCTTATGAAGTTTATGCATAACTTTGGCTTAATAACTGGACGTGACCCGAACGAAATCTATCCGCCTTTGACCGACGTGATTCATAAAGTACTTAACGACTTAGTGGTAGATGAATGGTCGATAATTATCGGCGGGGATTCGCACACTCGAATGTCGAAGGGTGTCGCCTTCGGTGCAGATTCAGGAACAGTTGCACTCGCGCTCGCTACCGGGGAAGCGTCCATGCCTATTCCTGAATCGGTCAAAGTGGCTTTCAAGGGTGACCTCAAAGATCACATGGACTTCCGTGATGTGGTGCATGCCACACAAATACAGATGCTTAAGCAGTTTGGTGAAAATATTTTTCAGGGGCGCATCATTGAGGTGCATATTGGTACTTTACCTGCCGATCAGGCTTTTACTTTTACTGACTGGACTGCTGAAATGAAGGCTAAGGCTGCCATCTGTATAACTGAGGACAAGACCCTGATTAGTTCGCTTGAAATCGCTAAAGGGCGTATACAAATTATGATCGATAAAGGTATGGATAATGAGAGTAAGGTGCTCCAAGGTCTTTTTGATCAGGCTAATCAGCGCATCGTAGACATCTGTTCGGGCGTAAAGCCTGCACTCATGCCGGATGCAAATGCGAAGTATGCCGCGCAGTTCGTAGTTGACCTGAACCAGATCAATGAGCCAATGATTGCGGATCCGGATGTAAACAACGAGGACATTTCAAAGCGCTACACGCATGATACTATCCGCAAGCTCTCATACTACGAAGGTAAGAAGGCGGTCGATCTTGGCTTCGTTGGTTCTTGTATGGTTCACAAGGGCGATTTGAAAATCTTATCTCAAATACTCAAAAATCTTGAAGCACAAGAGGGTAAGGTAGAATTCCTAGCACCACTAGTGGTAGCAGCACCAACTTATAATATTATTGATGAGCTCAAGGCTGAAGGTGATTGGGACCTACTTCAAAAGTATTCGGATTTTGAATTTGACGATAATGCACCGAAAGGCGAAGCGCGTATTAAATATGAAAATATGATGTATTTGGAGCGCCCAGGTTGTAACCTGTGCATGGGTAACCAGGAGAAAGCAGCTAGGGGGGATACCGTGATGGCTACTTCTACGCGTCTTTTCAAAGGTAGGGTGGTCGAAGATTCTGATCGAAAAAAAGGAGAGTCTTTACTTGCTTCCACTCCTGTTGTTGTTCTCTCCGCCATCCTCGGACGAGTTCCTACTATGGATGAATATAAGTCAGCGGTCGTTGGAATTAACCTAACAAAATTTGCGCCTTCGCAGAGAGATTTGATCAGTGTGTAGAAAGTGTACCGCAAGCTATTGCATCTATTCGCTCTAAACGAATTAGGTCGACGAGTCTGTTTATAAAAATTTGCGGCAGTCTGTTTTATGCGAGAGCAGCTTTGATCGCCTCGAGTTGAGGATGACCTTTAGTTCGTCCGATGGTTCGCTGTAAGCAATTACGCCATTTCCGTCGATTAAAAATACTTAGCGCTTGGGCATACCTTTGAATCCTAATAGATCAAAATGGAGAACATCGTAGTCAGCCGATACTTCCTTGTTAAAGACGCTAATCAATGGGAATTCTAGTTCGTTTACGGACGACATCTTTTCTTGCGAAAAGGACTATCTATTATATCCCGCATACTTCTGCGTTGAGATCTTTTTATGCTAGAAGTCAAAGTTGACTAAGCATTTCTTTAATACACTCCCCAGTGAAAGCAAAAGGAAAAATTTTGATTTTCTTTTTACCGAAAGTACAGCTTAAAGTAAGGTGTTTTGGTGCCGATTGTGAGTGTCATATTTATTCGCTGTGTTTGTTTTTATATTTGTGAGTTAATATTCATAATATCCTGCCTAGTATTAACGTTAATATCTTACTAAGCAACTGAGCGAAAATCTCTATTATTGGGGTATTAAACATTGTGGGTTTTAATGAATATGTCACTGAGATGGCGTGGCTATAGGATCATTTTAGGAAGTAGTCTTATTCATTAGAATGCCGCCCATCATTAACTGGCTTATATTCAGCGAGGAAGACTGCCCCTGTGATACAAAGCGCGCCTAATAAGAGGCGCACTAATGTGATGCCAGTAACTTCGTCGAGCTCTCTAAAGATGAATATCGAGCAAGCCATAGCCAGCGGTACAACTGCATTATTAAAGGCTGCTAGTGTACCTGTGCTACTTAGAGCTGCACCCTTATTCCAGAGAAAGAATCCGATGCCTGATGCTACTAGGCTTAAATATAGCAGGACTCGGTATTGATCCGCATCGATTTGTATGCTCGATAAATCGGTTAAGAAGGCACTCGTAGCTCCAGCCACTATAAATCCTCCAACGAGGAGTAGGGCGAAGACCTCATGGTCTTTTATCTCCGGTTTATTACGTTTCCATTTGCGGTATTCAACCTGCCCAAAGCCAAAAGATAAGCCGGCGAACTGCATTAGTAAGAAGCCTTTCCATATCGAGCCCGATACTTCTGGGTTTAATCGAATGATCGCGGCTCCAATTATCGAGAGTACGGAGGCGTAAAGAAAATTTCGATTAAATCGGGCTTCTCTGAGATCGTTTATTAGCACTACATACAGTGGTGTGAGAATCGAAAAGAGAGCAACTAAGTGCGAAGGAATATATTGAAAAGCTTTTATATAGCACAGATACATGATACCGAATTGTAGTCCGCCACAAATGATCAATCTGAGGCAGCTTCCTTCTGGCACAACTGATAAACGAAGAAATGGAAGGAAAACGAGGCTTGCTATTCCAAGTCTTGCGGCCGCCACAAAGATGGGATCAAGCTCCGAGAGCGAATTACCTATGAGCCCAAAAGAGAAAGCCCATATAAGTGAGACGATAGCGAGATAGTGCATGGGTAAGGTAGCCTAAAAAGCCTTGTAGGACCAAGGCTTAGCTGAGAGTATCGCTTTTTTTAATAAGTGCTGCCTAACCAGAGATCGGATACGTGTACTATTACGTAGTGGTAGGATCTTCTGGGCTGACAATAATAACATCATCAGCGTCATCTGGTGGAGTCACAACGGGATCTTCTATGTCTATAGTGGAACCGCCATCCGATGTGCCTGCATCGGCACCTTGAGTAGAGCCACTTTCAGCTGCATCGGCTATTGTAGATGTATCCACGCCAGCAATTTCGGCTGCGTCGACCGCACCTTCTGAGGCACCAGATGCTGCGGAATCAATAACCGCATCTATAACAGTCTGCGAGACGCCTGCATCGGCCGCTGCTTCAGTAGCACCCTGCGAGGAACCAGAAGCGGCAGCCTCTGTAGCGGCGGCAAGATCTGTGCCAGTTTCGATTGCAGCTTCAATTGCAGCTGTGGCAGCACTATTTGCTGCTAGTTCAGCAGCTGCACTAACATCCGTTCCCGATTCAATGGCTGCGGCAACTGCGCCATCAGCTGCTCCCGACGATGCAGCTTCAGCAGTATCAGCAACATTGAGATCGTTCTCTGCTGCTTCTTCCATAGCACCTGCAACAAATCCACTAATAGATGAACTAGTAACCGCATCTATAACAGTCTGTGAGACGCCTGCATCGGCCGCTGCTTCAGTAGCACCCTGCGAGGAACCAGAAGCGGCAGCCTCTGTAGCGGCGGCAAGATCCAAGCCAGTTTCGATCGCAGCTCGGATTGCAGCTGTGGCAGAACTATTTGCTGCTAGTTCAGCTGCTGCACTGATGTCTGCGCCTGTCTCAATGGCTGCGGCAACTGCGCCATCAGCTGCTCCCGACGATGCAGCTTCAGCAGTATCAGCAACATCGAGATCGTTATCAGCTGCTGCTTCCATAGCACCTGCAATGAAGCCACTGATGGCTGCGGCGACTGTGTCTTCTTCAGCGTTAAGAGCAGTGGCAGAACTTGTGGCGCTAGATGCTTCGGTAATGAGTAAATTTGTATCTTCCACATCAGCGCCAGTCAGTGTGGCTAGTTGGGTAGCCCCGACGCCACCTGCAAAAGAGGTATCGGAGACAATCTGAGGGTCTAGTTCTAGCTCGTCTACAACTTCAGATGTACCAGCAATAAAGCCACTAATGGAAGCGATGACTGTTTCTTTTTCAGCGCCAACACTGGTAGCTGCGCTAAATGTAGCACTGGCGGCATCGCTAACAATATCAGCGGCAGTATCTGGGTCAGCGCCGCTCATAGCAGCAAATACAGTAGCCCCGGATCCACCTGCATAAGAGGCTTCAGAGACAATCTGAGGATCTAAGCCTTGTTCGGAAACTACTTCAGATGTCCCAGCAATAAAGCCACTAATAGCTGCGACCATCGTATTTCTATCAGCCCCTGTGTTTGCTATTATACTGAAGGTAAAATCCGCTACCACACCAATAACAGCATTCGCAGTCTCTGTACTGGCCCCTCTAGCTGCTACATAATCCGTAACGCCAGCGCCGATCGCGAAAGCTAACCTACTAATGGCTCTATCGCTTTGTGCATTTGCACTTGATACGATAGAGAGCATTAAGGCCAGAGCGATGAAATGAAATTTCTTTTTCATAATGAATTAAGATAGGTTACTATTTAATTCTCCGTAGGAGAATTTTCTACTATATCAACGATTTGCTTAATAGCTTTGGAGATAGCATCGGGATCGTTTGGATCCACATTTGCCGCAGCGAGTACGGCTACGACTGCTTCAGAGTCTCCGTTGGCGATTGCTTCGCGAGTCTCGGCATCGATTACAATATTAAATGTGTGCGTTGAGTCACTTGTACTTAAGTTGTCCTGCCCAAAAACAGACAAATTAGCGATTAAAAAAGCGAGGGAA
Organism: Puniceicoccaceae bacterium; assembly: GCA_902603705.1. GTDB lineage: Bacteria > Verrucomicrobiota > Verrucomicrobiia > Opitutales > Coraliomargaritaceae > Thalassobacterium. The sequence continues at coordinate 3,345 of CACKVQ010000010.1, read as the reverse complement.
AGATAGACGGTAAGGTTTTTCATAATTGTGGTTTAATAATAGTATATCATATTCAAAATGACGTCATAAACAAGTTATTTTTATTTTGATCAAAAATTATGTTTGCCAGTCTCTAGTCATTAGTCGCAATGAAATGTAATGACAAAATTTCGTCCTTGTATCGATCTACATAATGGTCAGGTCAAACAACTGGTCGGCAGTAGCTTTAGTGGCGATGATGGCGATCTTAAGACCAATTTTGTAAGCACCAATTCCGCAGGATATTATGCTAGTATCTACCGAAATGATGTTCTTTTTGGTGGACATGTCATAAAGCTTGGGCCTGGAAATGACGTCGCCGCGCGCGAGGCTCTTTCCGCTTTTCCGGACGGCTTACAAATCGGCGGCGGTATAAACCTAACTAATGCAGCGGACTGGTTGCAGTGGGGGGCTAGCCATATTATTGTTACATCATGGCTTTTTAACGCCCAAGGAAATTTTCTCTCTGAGAGGTTAGGCCAACTGGTAGGCGAAATTGGTAAAGAGCGCGTAGTTCTGGATCTAAGTTGTCGAGCTCAGGAGGACCGTTGGATTGTAACGATGAATAATTGGCAATCTGCAACTGATTTAGAAATAAATGCATCGACGATTTGCGAGTTGTCTGAGAGTTGCGACGAATTCTTGATTCATGCCGCAGACATGGAAGGTAAGTGTGGGGGGATCGATACTCGCTTGGTTGAGCTTCTTGGGAGTATTTGCCCCATACCCGTAACCTATGCGGGAGGCGCTAGCGAACTAGAGGATCTTAGTAGGGTTGAAAAACTTAGTGGTGGCAATGTGGACCTAACTATTGGGAGTGCTTTAGATTTATTTGGCGGCAAGACGGTGGAATATGCTGATTGCTTAGCCTGGAACAGGCGGGTTTAGTCGTATATATGCTGTATAAGGAAACATATTCGACAAAGCTAGACTAGCACGCACAATACACATCATGAATATTCAACGTGTGGCTATGGCGATGATTATCGTCTTTCTGACCTTCTATTTACTCTACTTAGGGCAGGCGCTATTATTGCCTCTAGTAATCGCTGGTGCAGTCGCTTATTTAATTAGCGTACTAGCACACACCATTTCAGTACCACAAATTAAGGGGTATTCTGTGCCTAGGCCTCTAGCCACTCTGCTGGCCGTTGCAGTTATTCTCCTCTCTCTTTCGTATCTAGTGCGACTGATTACCGTAAATATTAAGAGTGTGTTAGATGTAGCACCTGTGTATCAGCAGAATCTCGAGGCACTTATTTATAAAGGCTACCAATTTTTCGGATCAGAGGAAGTGCCTAATATACGCGATTTCCTTAATCAATTCGATTTTAGTGCCTACTTGCAGAGTTTTGGCGCTACAGTGAGATCGCTGGTCAGTAGTATGGGTATTATTACAGTCTATTTACTCTTCCTTCTTTTAGAGCAGCGCACATTTAGTGCAAAGATTCGTAGTATTATCCGAGATCCTCAGCGACAAGTGGATACTTTTGAATTAATCGACAAAATGCGCTCAGACATCCGATCTTATGTCGGGATTAAAGTCCTTACTAGCGCTTCAACTGGATTAATTAGTTATTTTGTTTTAAAAATTGTGGGAGTTGATTTCGCGAGTTTCTGGGCAGTTCTGATCTTTTTGCTCAACTTTATTCCGACAATTGGTTCGATTATTGCGACCGCTTTCCCCTCAGTGCTGACGCTCGTACAGTTTGACACGCTCGGTCCTTTCATTGTTACCCTATTAGTCCTAACCGGGGTGCAATTTTGCGTTGGCAGTCTGATTGAGCCTAAGTTGATGGGCAATAAGCTTAACCTAAGCCCCATCGTCATACTACTCTCCCTTGGCCTATGGGGCTCCATCTGGGGTATACCTGGCATGTTCCTTTGTGTGCCAATAACTGTTATTATTATGATTATATGCTCTTATTTCCCTGCCACCCGTCCTTTCGCGATACTACTATCGGGTACGGGGGAAGTTGCTAGCAGCCTAAAGAAAGAATCTATAAGCCTAGAGAGCTAACGCATTTTATTGCCTCTTTCTTATGATGGGCGCTTTTTGGGGTATTGCTACTATCTTCCCCGCAAACTTGGTGCTAGTGCCATGGTCGAAGGCGTAATGTATTGGTCAACCGCATTTTCTTGATTAAGCAACTCCTATTGACAGAGACGGTCGCAAGAATTTCTTTACACCTTTTGTTTTTCTTATCATTTAAAACATAAATCCATGAAGAAGTTACTAGCCGCCAACCGCAGTGAAATCGCTGTCCGTATTTTTCGCAGTGCGACCGAACTCGGTTACCGCACTGTAGCTGTCTATGCGAATGAAGATCGTTTAGGCGTACATCGTTTCAAGGCCGACGAAGCGTATCTTATCGGAAAAGGTAAGGGTCCGGTGGCTGCGTATCTTGATATACAGAGCACAATTGCATTGGCGAAGAGCAAGGACGTCGACTTAATTCATCCAGGCTACGGGTTTCTATCCGAAAATGCCAATTTCGCCCGTGCTTGCGAGGATAACGGCCTTACTTTCGTCGGGCCTAGCGCAGAGTTGCTTGGTCGCATGGGCGATAAGATCGAAGCGCGTAAGATCGCCGATCAGGCTAAGGTGCCCACTTTGCCAGGTACGGAAGACCCGGTGTCTGATCCTAAAAAAGTGGCTAAGATCGCCAAAAAAATTGGCTTCCCAATTATTATAAAGGCTGCTTTTGGTGGTGGCGGTCGTGGTATGCGTGTTGTAAAAGATCCTAAAGACCTTGTTTCGCTGTTAGAAGAAGCACAGGGTGAAGCTGAACGTGCTTTTGGCAACTCGTCTGTATTTTTGGAAAGATATATTGGTCGTGCCAAACATATTGAAGTGCAGATCCTAGGCGATAAACAGGGAAACGTTGTCCACCTACACGAACGCGATTGTTCTGTGCAGCGCCGTCACCAGAAAGTTATCGAGATCGCCCCCTCCATTGGATTGCCTGAGCAAGTTCGTGCCGAGCTGTGCGAAGCAGCGGTAAAAATAGCCAAGTCTATCGGTTATTACAGCGCTGGCACGGTCGAGTTTCTCCTCGATTTAGACACTCATGAGTGGTTCTTCATCGAGATGAACCCCCGCATTCAAGTCGAACATACGGTGACTGAGGTTATTACCGGAATCGATATTGTGCGTAGCCAGTGTCTTATCGCTCAGGGTTACAGCCTTTTTAGTAATGAAGTTGGCATACCGCCCCAGAAGGAGATCCCGCGTAATGGTTATGCCATACAGGCGCGTATCACTACGGAAGACCCCGAGAAGAATTTCGCACCTGACTACGGAAAGATAGTTAACTACCGAAGTGC
>CACKVQ010000009.1 GCA_902603705.1 Puniceicoccaceae bacterium | reverse complement strand
GGAAATTAAGACCATCCGCAGCCCGCTTCCTGCTGCCGAAGAAACCCTCATCGAACAGTACGTTGACTACTTTGCTCAAGCAGCAATTTACCAGGCTATTCTGCGTGTTTTGCCAGAATATGCTCACCACTCTATCAAAAGTGAAGTCCAGTTTATTAATATTGAAAATGGAGCTCGCCAATCCGTTTTACTTGAATCGAGCGAAGAGAGATTTTTTGAGCTTCAGCTAGACCGGCTTGTACCTTTTTTGAATGCCCGGTTATCAAGCATGAAACGGCTACGGGAGAGCAACATTCGACCTGCTTTTTCGAACCTACGCCAAGGTCAGGCTGAACTTTTTCAGACCCTTAGCGAAGCTGCGCTTAAAGCCCGTGTTGTTTTAGCGCAAGCTCCCACAGGCTTTGGCAAAACAGGCATCATACTCGAGCATACCCTTAAACAAATGCAGAACGGGGTCTATGACCGCTGCATTTACTTAAGTAGTCAGTCGACCGGGCAACTAGAAACCCTGCGTCAACTAAAGAAGATAATCGGGCACGATCTACACTATATACAAATGCGTAATCGCAGCGAACATCATATTAATAGCGAACGTCATATCTGTACAGGCGATGAGAGGTGTGATACTGAAACCGGACAGCAATGGCACGAATCTGGTATCCATCCATCAGAACTTTTTATTGATGGTACCCTTAGCTTGGTTCGCGCGCAAGAACTTGGTGCAGAAACAGGAATCTGCCCTTATACTTTGACTAAGGCTTGCTTGCCATTCGCTGAGATTTGGATAGGCGATAGCAACTATATTTTTTCGCCCGAAAGCCGTCCGATATTTCTCGATGCTCCAGGCTTCGAAGCCGAACGCACTCTAATAATTATAGATGAAGCACATAACTTACCTAAGCGTGCAACAGATTCTCTGAGCACAGAGATAGCCAGCAGTGACCTATTTTTCGCTATCGAAGAATTGCGTGCGCACGGCGCCCCCAGTCGCTTACTCTCCATCGCAAGTGAGTTAGCTCGATGGATTGCAGAATTAGATTCCGAAAAAGTGCTTAACAGTCACGAAAGATATATTGGCCAAGACCTATGCGAAGACTTTTCCGAAGAGCTCAAGCTAGCCACTTTCAATTATAAGGAAACTGCACCCTTTGCAATGCAACTTGCCTGGAGTATCTCCACACTAGCTATAAGTTTTAGCGCGCTTGATGGACAATATCTTCACTGGGCACCTCGCACTGGTGTACTAGCAGCGACTTGCCTTGATGCCGGCGAGTGGATCAAAGATTGCCTCGAACCGTTTGGCGGAGTCATCATGATGTCTGCTACTTTAGCTCCCTTCGACACCTTTGAGAAAAGCTGTGGTTTAAATAGCGATTTAGTTATGGTCGCACAAGGGCACGCACCCTGGCGTGACAACGCCTACAATGTTGCTATCGATTGTCGTGTCGATACACGCTTAAAATCTAGAAGTAAACACTACAAAACAACAGCGAGTACAGTGGCATTACTGAGCCATTTTAGTTCAGGAGCGCCAGTCGCAGTCTTTTTCTCATCTTATCAATATGCAGACAATGTGCTAGCTTACCTCGAAGCATCACGGCCTGAATTACGAGTGCTAAGACAACCTCGTGGTGTGACTCTGAGCGAACAAAAAGATTTCATAGAGCAAGGATTACTTACCGCTGACGCACTGTTCCTTATTTTGGGTAGTAGCTACGCAGAGGGTATTGACCTAATGGGTGGACGTATCGACCAAATTATGATCGTGGGACCTGCTCTGCCCGAGGTAAACCTCGTTCAGAAAACAAAAATGACTCAGTGTGCTGGAGACTCGCAAGAGGATGCTTTTACTCATACCTACGTTCGGCCGGCTATGCGGCGAATTCACCAAGCACTCGGGCGCATTGTCCGAGCTCCTGGACAAAGTGCCCGAGTCTTACTTCATGGTAAACGATTTTCAGAATCAGCCTATCAAAACGAATTAGCGCCCGAGTATCATACTGATTTAAAAATAGACAAAGAGGAGACCCTTCTCGATTGGCTAGAGAGCTAAAGAGTAACTCTGCGTCCTAATACTAGGCAATTCTCCAGATAGATCAAAAAAGCGAAAGTCTAGGCTTAACCGCCCGCCCTAACTGGCTGAAAGCCGTCCGCTTTTAGTTTATCACAGACTTGATCGCAGACATCCCCCTGCAGCTCGATAGCACGACCTTTTAATGTGCCACCACAAGCAAATGTCTTCTTAAATTCAAATGTCATACGTTCAAGCATTTTGAGTGTTATGTGTTTTGGGAAAGCCTTCAGAGTGGTCACCGTTTTACCGCCACGACCGGCCTTCTCTCGACAAACTTCCACACGGCCTTTAGGCTTTTTAAGCAATATCTTTTTATCGGCCGTCTTAGAATTTGCTTTGGGGGTAACCTCGAGCGAAGTGTTAGATTTTAATTCGGCAAACGCATCGGTCTGCAAAAAACTGCCTCCGTCGGTCGAAATCTTGCTTTTTTTGCTACTACTCACACTTGATAGGGCGCTCTGTGGTCTTCGATCCAACCAAGCGCTTTTACATAACTGCGCTGCAATAGTAAGTGTTTCAGCTGAGCAGGAGTGCTGTCCAAATGAGCGATCGTGTCCAACCTCGCCAAGACTTGGACCATAGTCTCCCCAGATTTCATTTCGCAATTTCCAGCTATTTGTTCCAAATCGATCTTTAATTGCTCCAAATACATGGCGAGAATAAATACGCTACTAGTAAAATCAGCAAACTTAATTGCACATTTCGAAAGTAAGGTAATCTTTGACGTTAGCGTGCTTCAAATAAGCATGTATAGCACAAAATTTGAAATGAAAGATTCATTTAGCAGCGATATCCGTCTGAAATTAATAATGGCACTCTGGAGCCTACTTTTTACAAAGTGCTTTTTTTTAGAGTTTTTAGTAAGACACTACGCAGTTCCAATTAATAGCTTATACTACGTATGGACACTCTCTATTCTGATGGCGGCAGTTGCCACAACTGTTTATGCAGAATTGCAAATTAAAGAACGGGCAAAAAGTATCCGTCTGCCGAATTCTTTTTTTGTATTGATGGGAAACATAATTACCGCTCTCTTCGTTATCAGCGCTTTGATCGCACCAGAGAAACAGAGTCATATTGCTTTGGTACTAGCTGCACTCATCGTAACGGCCCAGCACACTTGGCTCTGGATCGGAAATCTAGATAAAAGTTACCGAATAACGTCATGGGGATGGCTTCTAGGCGTGACAGCTATCACTTCTGTGGGTAGTCCGTATGGCTTCTTAGTATTTTCCATCTGTATGCTTACTTTATCTGCTGCTCCCACTTTGGCTAGGTTTCTAGCCCTTAGAAAAGCGATGGTATAAACTTGGTCTTAGATATTAATATTTTATTTTAAGTCCTCTTTAAAAGTGACTCGACCTATACGATAGCTTGAGCAAATCTCTGTACATGTCACCAGATCTAAAAGCAATTGCAAATGAGCTTAAGCGCTTACAAAGAAATGGTATTGATAGGATTTTTGTCGAAGACGATACCTTAGTGCAATTGAGTTACGCTAAAGAATTACTTAACACTAACAGGAATAAAGAGATACTAGATAAGGACTCTAGTGCTATGGTGGAAGACACTAAAGCAAAGAAAGTACCTACCACGACCACCTCAAATACGGTGGAGCAAAAAAAAGGCTCAATTTCCCAAAGCTCCAAAGATTGAACTCAGTAAGGGCGATGCTGGAACTCAATTAGTTTCGCTAAATGAAATGATCCGTGCCAGCGATCTGTGCCAAGCACAGCTTAAAGAGCCAGAAAAAGTAGTCTTAGGCGCAGGCTCGACTGCTGCAGATATTCTTTTCTGCGGAGAGGCCCCCGGCGTCGATGAAGCGTTAACTGGCGAACCATTTATTGGAAAGGCAGGCAATTTACTATCCAAAATTATCACCGCCATGGGACTCACCCGTGAGAGTACCTATCTAACATATATAATGAAATGGCGTCCGTCGCATAATAAACCCTACGGAGAACGTCCAGCCACGGGCGAAGAAATTGCTTACTGCATGTCCTATTTAAGAGCACAAATCGATATTATTAAACCTAGAGTAATCGTTGCGCTAGGAAATGCGGCTGCGAAGGGCCTACTCGGTGATGAATTAGGTCAGAATTTCAGTGATGTGAGGGGCACATGGTTCAGCTTTCAAGGCATCCCTGTAATCATTACTTTTCATCCATCTTATCTCTTGCGAAATGACACACTAAAAACAAAGCGCCTTGCTTGGGAAGATATGTTACAAGTTATGGAAAAATGCGGGCTGAATATTAGCGAAAAACAACGTGCATTTTTTCTCTCTAAAGTTTGAATTAATTAACGAGAGCCAAAGAACAGAAGATTCATACTTTTGTGTAATATATTTTTCTGACCTAAACTAAAAATCCCCATAACTCAAGTGGACAACCCTCGATGAAATCCTATATTAAAGACCGATTATCATGAAACCCACTACAAAGCCAAATCGTCCTTTCTTTTCATCAGGTCCTTGCTCTAAGCGCCCAGGATGGTCGCTAGATGCGCTTGAAGGCGCCATCGTCGGTCGATCTCACCGCGCTAAACTGGCTAAGGCCCGCATCCAAGAGGTCATCAACCTCTCGTCCGATATTCTTGGGCTACCGGAAGGCTATGTCTGCGGCATAGTTCCTGCGTCTGATACCGGTGCCGTAGAAATGGCCATGTGGTCACTCCTCGGTGAACGTGGTGTGGATATGTGCGCGTGGGAATCATTCGGCTCTGATTGGGTGACAGACGCGATCAAACAGTTAAGACTCGAAGGTGTAAATCATCACATAGCCGAATACGGACAACTACCCGATTTCTCCAAAATAAACTGCGAAAACGATGTTGTCTTTACCTACAATGGTACCACATCCGGGGTAAAAGTGCCTAATCTAGACTGGGTTCCCTCTCAACGAAAAGGTCTTACTATTTGCGATGCTACCTCTGCGGTCTTTGCGATGGATATCGATTTTACAAAGCTAGATGTTGTGACTTGGTCCTGGCAAAAAGTCATGGGCGGTGAAGGTGCCCACGGTATGATAGTTCTTAGCCCTCGAGCAATTGATCGCTTAGAAACATATACACCCAATCGACCCTTGCCTAAAATCTTTCGTATGACGAAGGATGGAAAATTGATCGATGGAATTTTCAGCGGCGCAACTATCAACACTGTCTCTTTACTGTGCGTGGAAGATGCAGTCGATGGACTGCGTTGGGCTGAGTCTATAGGAGGGCTTCCTGAACTGATCAAACGTTCCGAAGCAAATCTCAAGGCCATCTCTAACTGGGTAGCCCATACTGAATGGATTGACTTCCTCGCTGAAGATCCAGCCACCGTTTCTAATACATCAATCTGCCTTAAAATCACAGCCGAATGGTATCAAGCACTCCCTGTTGATGAACAAGCTAACAAGGCCAAGCAGATAGTAAGTCTGCTCGAAAATGAAGGCATAGGCTATGACTTTGGAAGCTATCGAGACGCGCCTGCAGGCCTGCGTATATGGGGTGGCGCAACAGTCAATACCACTGACATCAAAGCACTTTTGCCTTGGCTAGACTGGGCCTTTACCAAAATACAAAATACAAGTAGCTAGTTGGAAGCATTCAGAGAATAGGCTCACTAATGTGACTATTTTCTAGCGCTTATTTCCATCATTGAAGCGCATAGAAACCAAATTGGAGACACCCTTTTCTGGCATAGTGACACCAAAGACGGTATCAGCATTCGATATTGTACGCTTATTATGCGTAATAATGAGGAATTGCGATTTATCAGTGAAACCACTAAGAGTATCGCAGAATCGGCCGATATTAGCATCATCTAGTGCAGCATCAATCTCGTCCAGAACGCAGAATGGGCTAGGCTTTACCATATAAATGGCGAAGAGAAGAGCTACCGCAGTCATAGTACGCTGGCCACCAGAAAGAAGTGTAACATTCTTCAAACGCGTCCCTGGAGGTCGCGCAACAATATCGATGCCGGACTCAAGCAGATCCTCGGAGTCAACTAAAATAAGGTCAGACTCGCCACCACCGGAAATCTTTTCGTAGGTGAAAGCAAAGTTTTTACGAACCTGTTCAAAAGTTTCACTGAATAGAGTCTTCGAGGTTTCGTTAATTTCATCAATAGTCTGAAGAAGCTTATTTTTAGAGTTCCATAAGTCTTCGCTTTGGCCTTTAAGGAAATCATATCGCTCCTTAAGATCACTGTATTCACTGATCGCTTCGAGATTTACAGGTCCCATATTGGCAATTCGTTCCTTGAGTTCTACCACTTCTTTCTCGATCGCTGACCAATCAGTTAAATCCATCTCTGCCAGTTCAGCCTCCGTCGGATCACGTCGCTCTAATTTTGGTTGCTCAGCTAATTGATCTGGATCAACGAGCTCGTCAAAGTTAACTCGCTTCTCAAACTCGATATTACCTTCCCATAGCTCGGCCTTCCAATCAACTTCAGAGAGGTCGATTTGATAGTCATTCTGTGAAGTGCTTAATATGAAACCAAGCTGCGAACGCGCCTCGGCGAGGCGAACCTCAAGCTTATTTAAATCTTGGTTTGATGAACGGCTTTCGCTGCGACGACCAGAGAGTCCGTTATCAATATCACTTATGAATGCATCTAACTCTTTAAGTTGTAAGCGATCTTTTTTTAACTGATCTGTAGTGATAAGCAAAGTCTTGTCTAATTCTTCGCTTTTAGAGTGTTCGCTGACGCTTTTTTGCTTTAGCTGGATAATCTTCTCGTTAATTGTATCGATCTCTTGATTACGCCGCAGAATCTGGCTCTGAAGATTTGCCGTCTCTTGCCTAACATCACCAAGAGAGCGATCGACCGAATCAAGGCGCTGCTTTTTCTCCGCTAGTTCGAGGCGCACATCAGATAGGACTTCACGTTGTTCGTCGCGATGCTTGCGCGCGTGATCAATAGCCGCTTCTAAATCGCTCCCCACTTTGCGCTCATTCTTTAAGTTCAGCTCAGCGGCGGTCAGATCCGTTTGGGCGGTTTGCAACTCAGAAACCGAATCGCCATGATGCGCATCCAGACGCGCGATCTCGTCTTCAAAATCTGCGCGGCTTCGTGCATTATGCTCAATCTTCTGAACTTGATTACGCTCTTCAGTAACAAGCGCGGATACTTCACTTGCGAGTTCACTTTGCCTTTTAAGCTTCGCATCGACAGTCGCTTCAGTCGCAATGCGGCGCTCGTCAAGTAAAGTAACTTGCTCGCGTGAGGCATTGAGCGCTTCACGTTCCTCATTGATCTCTTCACGCAGACGGCGAATAGAAGATTCGCGTTCTAGAACACTGGAAGACTTTTTCCCACTGGTTCGCCCGCCGTGGATAAGTCCCCTGCAGTCAATAATTTCGCCGCCACTGGTAGAAACCAAGAGAAAATTAAAATCAGGGTTTTTCCTCCAAAATTCTATAAAATGCTCGAGACTATCTGCAAAATAACAGTTTTTTAATAGACGATTAACAGGACCTTGTAAATCTGAAGCGCCCACTCGTACAACCGATTGAGCCGCAATTATACTAGCAGGCAGTTCAACATTAACCGCCGAATTTGCAGGCTTTAAGTCAATCTGCAAACAGACTCGACCTAAAAGCTCCGCGTCTAATTTACCAATAACGGAAAGTGCTTTTTCGGAATCGCCAATATACAATGCATCTGCTGCTGAGCCCAATAGTGTTTCTAGCGCGGTGGTATGAACTGCATCAACACTCAATTCTTTGGAGATAATGGAAACACTTTCTTTAGTAGCTATCTGACCTAGCTTATCCCCTAGAATCGCCTTTGCACCCTCACCAAAACCTTCGAACTTGGCTTGCAGTTCCTCTAGTACATTGAGCTGTGCAGTCTTCTGGGCAACACTCCTATCCTGCTTCTGTATGCTCTCCTGCAGGCTACGAAACTGGCTTAATACAATTCGTGAATCGCTACGAGCCGCTTGAACTGAAGATTCACTTTCTTCTTCCTCAGTGCGTCGTTTATGGAGAATACGCTCAATATCTGAGAGTCCCTTTTCTAGAAGGACAATTTCTTCAGAGAGACTAGAAATGCTCTCAGTAAGCGAAGCGTGCTTTACTTGGTAAGTCTTTAGGTCGACTTCTAGAGTCGTGCACCTAGACCGTAATCTATTAATCCGATTTTCGACATGAAGCACATCTTGGCGACTTTTTTGAAGTTCGCTTTCCATCGCCAATAATCTGTCTTGAACCTCAATGAGTTCGTTATTTCGTTCATGAAAGATACGATCAGAATCATCAACCACAACAAGTTGCATTTGTTTATTTTCAGACTCATCCTTAGCACGTTGAGCCAGTTCAGATACCTCTAATTCAAGACCTGAAATCTCTTTTTCAAAGTCCTCTTTACGCGATTCCATATCTTTGCTTCGCAAAGCAGCGAATTCAGACTGATTGTCCGCGTTGTCCTTCTCAGAACGAAGGTTATATACCCGCTGTTGTAGTTCTTCCATCTTCTGTGTAAGTTCATTACGCTCAGATTTCTTTTCTAATAATATAGCCTCGTCGCGCTCGAGTGAGCCTGTTTGCGACTCTACTTTATCCCGTAATTGTGTGGCTTGTCCTGTCAGTTCCTGTATCGACTCATCGAGGACAGCGTGCCGGTGGGCATTAAAGGCTAAATCAAGGTGCGTAAGCCGGTGTTTAATATGCTGGTAACGCAGCGCCTTGCTAGCTTGTCGCTTAAGAGATCCAATCTGCCTAGAGACCTCTTCGATCACGTCAGTGACTCGAGCGAGGTTGTTATCGACGAGCGCAAGTTTGTTCAGTGCTTCTTTACGCTGCGCTTTGTAAAGAGTGATGCCAGCAGCTTCTTCGAAAATGGTTCGTCGCTCGCCAGGATTAGTCGAAAGAATCTGGTCGATCTGACCTTGAAGCATGAATGAGTAAGACACACGACCTACGCCAGTATTCGCAAAGAGCCGCTGAATATCTTTCAGACGAGATACTTTTCCATTGATATAATAATCACTACTTCCGTCTCGGGTGACTCGTCTAGAAATCGCGACTTCATTAAAGAGCGTTCCCAATTCGGACTCGCAGTCGGTAAAAGTCAGCGTGACCTCACAAGTGGGCAAGGCCTTACGCTTGTCTGTGCCCTCAAAAATAACATCCTGCATAGAGGACCCGCGTAAGGCTTTGGCACTTTGCTCTCCAAGTACCCAGCGAATCGCATCGACGATGTTACTTTTACCGCAACCATTTGGACCTACAACCGCAGTGACCCCTTGGCGTAAATCCAGTCGAGTACGTTCGGCAAAACTCTTAAAGCCACTTATAACTATTTCTTTAAGATACATGATTTAAATAAAAGAGTTGCTGTAGTAGGGCATAAAGAGCGAATAGAAGAAAGAGCTGAGGAAGCTGCCGCAACTTAAAAAGAATCTATTAGTAAGTTCGCGCTCCAAAAAGCGCCGTACCAACACGTATCTGAGTCGAACCAGCCGCAATCGCCGCCTCTAAATCTTGGGTCATACCCATAGAGAGTTCAATCAATGGTAGGCCGAAGCGCTCGGTCAATCGATCGCGCAAATCCCTGAGTTTTTCAAAGGCGGCTCTAGCCACCTCTGGATCTTCGTCGAATGGAGCAATTGTCATCAGACCATCCACTTGCAAATTATCAGCACTTAGAGCAACTTCCAGTGCCTGATCAGCATCACAGGCAGCAAATCCGTATTTATTGGGATCTTCACCTGTGTTAAACTGCAGAAGTATGGGTAATTGTTTTCCCAGTTCTCTAGAAAAACGATCTAAACGCCGCAAAAGCTTCAGAGAGTCAACCGACTGTATGCGATCAAAGGTTGCTACCGCATGCTGTGCTTTATTAGACTGTAAATGTCCGATAAGCTCCCAAAATACTGGCGCAGGGTATGAACTGCGCTTATCTGCAGCCTCTTGGACACGATTTTCACCAACCGAATCTAAGCCGCAGCGAACTGAAAAATCTACTGCATCCAATGGATGATTCTTCGTGACAGGCAAGAGTTTAACTGACTCAACCGAACGACCACACATCTGGCAGGAAAGAATAATTCTTCTCTGCACGGTCGCTAAATTTTTTTCAAAAGTAGTAAAATCGATCATTATATATGAGTGGTTTTTACAAGAATTGGGCAGCAAATAAGCTGAGCTTCAATTATCATTGATTTCCAATAAGAGATATTTATACATAATAATATGCACATTGAAAATTTCAAAATATTCTCAGATTTAGTTGAGACTGAAAGTTTCTCTAGGGCTGCTAAGCTAAACGGTATTACCCAGTCCGCGGTAAGCCAGCAATTAAGGGCTATGGAAAAGTTCTTTAGCATATTGATTGTTGATCGTAGCCAAAAACAATTTCGCCTTACGCGCGAGGGTCAAAAACTTTATGAATCTGCGAGAGAGATTCTCTACCTCTACGATAAGCTCAATAGTGAACTGCAGGAAATGAAGAAAGTCATAAGCGGCACAATTCATATTTCCACGGTCTATAGCATAGGACTGCACGAACTGCCGCCTTACGTGAAAGCTTTCCTCAGCAAATATCCAGATGTTAATATTCGCGTTGAATACCGTCGTGCTAATAATGTATATGAGGATATATTAACTAATTCTATCGAATTAGGGCTGGTTGCTTATCCTCAAAAACATAAACAACTCGAATTCCTACCTTTTCACGATGATGTTCTGATCCTAGTCGTTAGCCCAGAGCACCAGTTAGCTGATAAAAAAGAGGTGACCCTTGAGGAGATCGCCGCTCAGAAGTTCATAGGTTTTGAGCCAGATATCCCAACTCGTAAAGCAACCGATAAAATTTTCCGTGAAGCGAATATTGAAATGGAGCCTGTCATGGAGTTCGATAACGTAGAAACAGTAAAACGAGCTGTCGAAATTAATGCTGGGATAGCAATATTACCTCAAACTACCGTAACACGAGAAGAAACCCAAGGTTTACTTAAAGTAATCAATTTCAAGGATAAAGTCTATAAAAGACCGCTCGCGCTGATTCACCGTAAAGGCCGCGTTCTAACGCCTGCAATGAAGAAACTCATCAACTTACTTACCTCAAAAGACTTAAACAGTCTAGAAAAAGCTGCTGACTAAGTTTAAATTAAGCAAAACTTAGTGTTGTTTATCACGGTAGCACATAGAAATCAGATAAGATTAAATCTTGTGATTCAGAAGTGATTCCAATATTCTGACTGCGCTAGAGGGACCGTCTTCTCGGGACAGCAGCTCGGCTACCTTAGTAGCTCGCAGCCGCATACCTTTTGCTTTTTCTATAGCACTGACCACTTTTGGCAAATCCTCTGGCCAGGTTCTACGTTTGACCTCCAAGCCTACTCCTATTCTTTTAATCTCAGAGGCAAAAAACCACTGGTCGCCTATTTGTGGGATGACGATATTAGGAACACCTGCATGAAGGACGCTCGCTGTAGTACCTGCGCCACCGTGGTGTATAACCATCGAAGCATATTTAAATAGCTGGTCGTGCGAGACACGTGGAACTAAGCACACCTTAGGATGAGGACACTCAATCGTAAGGCCCGCCCAACCAGATTGGATGATTATCTTCCTTTCTCTAGGCCAATGACGCATAAAACGCGCCATTACATCAGTCGTATTGTCAAAGACCACACTGCCAAAAGTGAGAATAGGTACCTGCTCGCCTAAACAGAAGGCATCTAATTGCGCTTTTATCGATAGATCCTCTGGCGACTGCCAGCGCAAATAACCAGTAAATTTGAAACGCTCACTCCATAAGTTCTCCTTTCCAAAGAGCCCTGGCGAGACCGACACCAATATTTTATCAGCTGGCTCAAGAGCAAAGCTTGCAAACCTTCGGATACCGTTACGCTGCATTACCTCGCCGACTACGCGATTTATTTGCCAGCAAATAACTTTATCTGTAAAATTCCATAGCGCACGGTTCCAGAGCCGACGAAAAAATTCTGGTGCCGCTAAAAACCGCGGTAACGCCATGGGTGGATAGTTTTCAGAAGGGACTATGTTGTGAGCAAAAGTTGTTACCGCACTAGGCACTCCTGCCTCACGAGCCAATAAGCATAAGTGAGAAAAGACATAATTCGAAACAAAAATATCGGCTACTTCTAATTCTCCCCTTAGAATATCGATAATCTCATCAAAATACGGGACTGTCTCTGAATAAATGATCCGTAAGGTATCCAGTCCGTTTTTCACCTTCGTTAGATCGCGCATCACCCTAGCAAAGCCAGCCTGGTTCCAATTTGGCGGCAAGTTTACGAAGTCAATACCCGCCGACTCTACCTCTTCCCGAAAAAGAGAAACGGTTGCAAAACGGGCTTGATACCCAGCCTTAATTAAAGCATGCCCCAAACTGATGAGTGGGTAAATATCACCGGTCGAACCATGAGATGTAAGCAAGACCTTCATTAAAGTGGCAATAAATACAGCTATTTAACTAGCGCAACGCAATTTACGATACCAAACAAATTCCGTTTATTTAATTTTAAATTGCTAAGACTCCTCTAGCTAGATTTTATTTCGTATGCTATTTTATATCAGTTATACATATTCTAAATGCATCTACATGCGGTAACTTAAGCGCATAAATAAATGAAAAAAATAGCAATAATAGGCTCTGGCATTACAGCACTAGCACGCGCTTGGGAACTCCAAAAATGCGGTCACATGGTAACAGTACTGGAAAGATCCGATCAAGTAGGAGGATCGATATGTAGTTGCCGTGAGGGGGCTTATTTAGCAGAAGAAGGCCCAAACTCTATACAGGTTAATAGTTTTGAAGTTGATACTTTCCTAAAAAGCATTCCTGGGTTTCCCGAGCGCGCTATATACGCCTCAGTAGATGCTAAAAAGCGCTTTATACTCAAAGCAGGCATTCCTAGAATAGTGCCCATTAGTCTTCTCTCGGCAGTGACCACAAAACTGTGGACACCAACTGGGAAACTTGCGTTTCTTAAGAAATTACTAACTCCGACAATCAATCCTGGAATCGAAGAGAGTATTGCGGACTTCTCTCGCAGGCGCTTTGGAAACGAGCTCTACGAATACGCTATAAATCCTATGGTAGGAGGGATTTATGCGGGAGATCCTGAAAGTCTTTCCCTTCGTCATGCATTTCCAAAAATCCACGCTCTAGAAAAAAGGCGTAATATTCTAATAGTGGCTGCAATGGACGTGATAATAGCGGCGCGTAAAAAGAATAAGCCGCGATTTAAAAAAGCGCATACTTTCTTTTAAAAACGGCTTAGCGGAATTACCACAATTGCTATCAAAAGCCCTAGGTGAATCTGTAAAAACTGGTGTAAGCTTAAGATCAATAGAACGAAATCAGGATAAATGGGTAATTAATTGGAACGACCATGAGTATAGCTATGATCAAGTCATTTTAACTACTCCAGCACATAGCCTATCGAAGCTTCCACTCGAGCGTTCTTTACACAGCGCACTAGAATTCCTTAGGGCAATTGACTACCCACCAGTATCAGTTTTAAATTTAGCTTTCAAGAGATCTCAGGTCTCGCATCCACTCGACGGCTTTGGCCTACTAATACCTGAATGTGAAAAGCGATCTGTACTCGGAGTGCTTTTCCCATCTAGTATTTTTCAACATCGCACACCCGAAGGCGACGTTTTACTGACAATTTTCGTTGGAGGAAATAGGCAGCCTGAACTAGCTACTCCTGATACAGAAGAGCTGCTACGGCACGTTCTTCCAGAGATAAGAGAAATACTAGGCATTAAAGATTCACCCTGCTTCATACACCACAAATACTGGGAAAAATCTATTCCTCAATACAATCTAGGCTACGGGCAATTTCTTAAACAAATAAAGGATGTAGAAAAGAAGTTTTATGGGCTCCAAATTATGGGTAATTACAAAGATGGTATTTCTCTTAGTAACTGTATTGAGCAAGCTATACGCAGTTAGTGCCTAGTACTCGTATTTTAAGGAAGCCCCGAGCTAACATCAGTCGCCAGAAGTCAGGGCAATTAAAAATATGTAAGAAATATACCGATTGGCCTAATCTTCTACAGGACAGCATGCCATTTTGGGCATGGGCACTTCAAACTGCGCAGAATCTACCCCACTTGAAATAGACTCTTTTTTTTCATCTGAGTTCTTTTTTATGCAGCAAGTACCAAAGCTGGAACAACAAGGTGTTGAAACCTCTGAATGGGAATATTTTTTATCACTTTCGGCGCAACCACCACAATGTGCGTAAGCAGAAATTACTGATGTGAGAAGAAACAATGGAATAAGTGTCTTTTTCATAAATTATCTAATAATGCGCGTAATTATTTCTTTTTAAAAACTTTTACTGTATTTATAATAAAATGACTATTTTACCAATTCGATACGTTGAAATTTGTTAGAAAGTCCTGTATTAGGATCGATCTCGATTAAACAGCCCGCAATACGGACGTCGCCTTCTGCCACAGGAAAGCGGCGCTTCCTTCCATCCAAAAAGGTAGCAACCACTTGACCAAGATCTCGCCCGAGAACAGATGAGTAGGGCCCACACATACCCGCATCGCTTAAGTACGCAGTACCACCTGGTAAAACACGCCCGTCTGCGGTCGGAACATGGGTATGAGTACCCACCACAGCTGCAGCACGCCCGTCCAGATGCCAACCTAGGGCAACCTTCTCTGAAGTAGCCTCCATGTGAGCTTCGACCAATACAGCGTCGCAAAGTGATTCTAGTTCTTTAATTTTAGCATCCGCCATAGCGAAAGGGCAACTCGACTTAAGCGCTAAATAATTACGACCTAGCACTGTAAAGATACCTAGGTGGAATCCATCTTTCTCGATGATTAGGTGGCTACGACCTGGGTTTTGTTCAGGTAAGTTAGCGGGGCGGCACACACACTCCAACTGCTCAATTTCATTCTCGAAATTCTTCTGGTCCCAGACGTGATCTCCTAAGGTAATCGCATCTGAACCCGCAGCATGTAAATCAGTAGCAATTTTTTTAGTGATACCTGCACCTCCTGCCGCATTCTCTGCATTGACAACTACAAAGTCAGCATCGAGTTCAACGCGCAGGTCAGCAAGACGCTCAATAACAAAGTTACGACCAGGACGTCCCACAACGTCACCTAAGAATAAAATATTCGGCATATTCTATTTCTAGAAGATGACTAGATGCCGCGCAAGCTAACAGAAAAAATACTTTCAAGGTGTTTCTTAACATATAGATATATACATGTGAAATCGTTCGATCTAAATAAAAAGTGTCAAGTCCATGTGCCTTCAACCGTAATTTGACTTCCTCAGGCCAGTGCGTTATATAATTAGCTAATTAATAGATGAACCTTAAGAAAAAAAAAGAGGCACTAATTGAAGAGATCACGCTTATTCCGGACGCCTATGAGCGCCTCGGTTATATTGTAGATCGCGGAAAAAATGCAGAAGGAATCTCCGATGACTTACGAATAGATACTTTCAAAATAGAGGGCTGCATGTCTCAACTTTGGGTCGTCCCTGAACATAAAAACGGGCTTTGTCGTTACCAATCTGAATCGGACTCAGCCATAGTGAAAGGTATCGCAAACTTAATCTGCGACTTCTACAGTGAAGCTTTACCCGAAGAGATAGTAGAAACAAATGCTGATTTCCTTAGTGAGGTTGGTATTACCCAACACCTTTCTCCCAATCGTCGTAACGGGTTAAGCCGAATAGTTGAATCTATTCAGCGTTTCGCTAAGTCTTGCATAGGCGATTTATAAAAAGGAATACTACTTCAGGTTGCCATGCAAGGAACCCTTTTTGATGCACACTGCCATCCTTACGGCAGGCTTAGTAAGGCTAATTTATCAGTCGTCAATGGGACCTCTCCCAAAGATTGGACAGAAGTCGTTGAGCTTGCCAAAAATTCTCAAAAAGTGATTCCCGCGATCGGACTACACCCATGGAGAGTGAACGAGGTCGCCGACAATTGGCAGTCGCAGTTTCTAGATGCCCTTCCCCATGCCCAGGTAATCGGAGAAATTGGGCTGGATCGATGGATAAACGATTCCAATTTAGAACGACAGGAGGCGGCATTCTGCTGGCAGCTTAAACAGGCTTCACTTCACAACCTACCAGTTAGTATTCACTGCCTACGAACAAGTGGCGCGTTACTCAAAGTTCTAGCAAATCAGAGAATCCCCCAACGTGGATTCCATTTACATGCCTATAATGGTTCCGCACAGCAGGTAGCACAATTCGCCGAAATCGGTGCATATTTCTCCTTCCATGCGGGTCAATTAAATAAGTATTCTAAAAAAACGGTCGCTGCCGTACAATCCATACCGATAGAGCGAATACTTCTTGAAACAGACGCACCTGAGACGATAAAAAAATCAAACAATGCAACTAGTTATTTAACACGCGCATATGAGCTAGTTGCAGAGCTAAGAAACATGAGTGTGGAACTAATCCAAGAGCAAGTTGAAGCTAACTTTCGACGCTTATTTAAAAATGATTAAGTCTAACTTAAATGCATTGCCTAAAGTGCACCGCCGCGACATTCTACGACGAGGTTTGAAGTGCCAGTGCCCAAATTGCGGACGATCAAAACTATTTAAAAATTTGCTACGCATCCATCATCTCTGCCCCAACTGCGGAATGACACTGGAGAGAGGAGACGGATACTACATTGGTCCACTGTGCATCAATTACGGAATAGTTTCACTTGGTTTCGTCGCTCCACTCCTGATATGCGGCGTATCAAGCTGGATTCCACTGAAATTAGCTCTCGCGTTGGCAATCGCTGGCGCGCTCTTTTTACCAATTCTTCTTTACCAATTCTGCTGGAGCTTTTGGCTTATGATCTACTACTCATGTTTACCCGATGAATTACATGCCAACCGCCCCGAAGATAGCGATGACCTAATGTTTGAAGAAGAGCAGAGAAAGGTCTAACATTTAGGATTATACGTTGGTGTTATACTTCATTTGCCCAGATGTCTTCGAGTTCTTGACGACGCCGAATGAGTCGCGCACTGCCACTCGCCTCCAAAATGACTTCCGCAGCCTCGGGATAGGAGTTATAATGCTTTGGCGTCATAGCTGAGGCATATGCGCCTGCACCGTCAATAACGCAATAATCTCCTATAGAGGCCTCAGGTAGTTTACGTGGCGCAAGTAATTCCGGTTCGCCTGGTGCGGGCGTTAGAATATCACCTGACTCACAGCAGTGGCCAACCACGATATAATCCTTGGCACTTTTCTGAGCTTTTGGTTGTAGTAAACTAATTAAATGTTGCGCACCATAAATTGAAGGGCGCAGCAATTCTGTCATACCGGTATTTAATTTAATGAAATCATACCCGTCAGCCCCCGTGGAAGCAAGGTCTTGGACCTCGGAAAGTATGGCACATGTATTGGCAACTAAATAACTACCAGGTTCGATCTCAAGGTGTATCTTACGACCGGTATCAATCGAAAAATCTTCAAACTTTTCTTTAACTGGCTGCCCAATTACTTGTAAATCAGTTGAATTTTCATCTGGCATACGACCGACCTTGTAGCCACCGCCTAAGTTGAGTGTGACTACATCAGGGAACTGGCGGACGATATCAAAGTTCATCTCTGCTACTTTAAGCCATACTTCAGGGTCGCTGCCTGAACCGATATGAGTATGAATACGCACAGCAGTTAACTTATATCGCGCTAATAACTCCTTGATTTGTGGTATCAATTCGTGCCAAATGCCAAAACTAGAGGAATAGCCCCCTACATTTGTGCGGTTATTACCCCCAGATCCTGCACCAGGATTGATACGTATTCCTACGTGACCTCCAGGATTAAGTTGACCAAAGCGCTCTAACTGTGATAGCGAACAAGCATTAAAGACAACACCCGCCATAATCAAATCGCCGAGGTCAACTGGTAATTCCTGTGCGCTGAGGCTTATCTTATCAGCACTAATTCCTGCAGCCACAGCACGGTGTACTTCATACCCGGAGGATGCATCTATATGCAAACCAGCATTGGAAAATAACTTAAGGATGGCTGCATTGGGCGCGGCTTTCATTGCATATCTCGCAGTCAGACCAAAGGCATTCGGAAAGGCGAGCACTGCCGCCGCATTGGCCTCTAGCGTCTTCTGATCATAGACATAAACAGGTGTACCGAAACTATTGGCCACCGCGTGGGCCGTTGCAAAGTCGAGAAAACAAGGCTGTGATATATAAGACATCCCTTATAGCAAACGCGCTTAACGTTTTCAGGCAAGCGTGAACCTTTTACAGTAATTCCCTTATTCTAAGAGCTTTCAGACTAGTGGATATTGACCTTGCCCGTGAGAAAATAGAAAAATGGGCATATTTATAAAGAAATAGGCTGAAAGAAGTAGGTACACAACCAGATAATATAATCCTAAATTACAATTCCAAAGCCTTCATCATTACTCACTCATATAGATACCAGCTTCTTGAATCGTGGACCGCCGTCTAAATCACTTAATTTTCTGCCAACGAACTAGATCTTACAGAAAGAAGACTATTTTAATGAAATAAATATCGCACAAGGGCGATTGAGACTTGCTACCATAATTATCTGCGACTGTATCTAAACTTAACTTATGCGTCATATTAGAACAGCAGCACGAGCCTTAATAATTTTAGACCAAAAAGTCCTTGCGATTAAAATGCGCGACAAAACGGGGATCTTCTACATACTTCCGGGCGGTGGACAGCGCCATGGAGAATCCTTTAAAGATACCCTTATTAGAGAGTGCTTAGAAGAGATACGTACAGATGTCGAAGTTGGTGAACTCGCCTATGTTAGAGAATATATTGGAAAGAATCATGAATTCTTCTTGGCACACTCTGGTTTTCATCAAGTAGAAAACGTATTTTATTGCAGCCTTCCCAATCCCCAAAATATAGTGTTTACTGCAAAAAGTGACAAAAAGCAGATTGGCGTCGAATGGATACCATTAGAGGATCTACATGCGCGTCGCTTTCTTCCAAAAGCAATAAAGCCATTTTTCAAGGGCGGGAAATTTGAAGCATGTAGTAACTATCTTGGCGACGTGAATTAACAATACAAGGTAACTCGCAGGTAGGAGTCCTGATAATGAATAAAGAATATCAAAATTTTATATTACGAGTAGATAAGGAAAGGTTTTTAATCTACATTGCCTGAAAGTCATAAAAAGATTACAGTCGCCTAAATAAATGTAATGTCAGAATACCGACGCGTATTTAGCAAATCTTACCAGAAATTGATGAATCCAGGAGATAGGCTTCGTTTCGATCTCTTGAACCCAATATGTATTCTTACGCTTTGCTTAGTGGGTCTTCTTTTCATTTATTCGGCGCAGATCTCTTACGAGGGAGGACATTGGAAACGGCAGATGTTCTGGGTGATTATTGGACTGGGCTTCTACAACGTAGTTTCAATAATTAACTATAAAATCTTCTTAGAATACGCCCATATTATTTACATATTCGGAATTGTGGGTTTAATATTAACTATGCCATTTAGCCCTATCAGCTTCGAGGATATGGGCGCTAGGCGCTGGATCGATCTGGGGCTAACCCGTGTTCAGCCAACCGAAGGCGCTAAAATCGGCACATTGATTATGACTGCTAGTATCCTAGCTAGATCCGATATTGGCACGGTAAAGGACTCACTTTTTGTATTGGCTAAAGTCTCGGGTGTATTTTTACTTCCTATTTTGTTGATATTCTTACAACCCGATCTAGGGTCGACTCTTGTGTTTCCGCCTGTTATATTTTCCTTACTATACGTTTCTCGCTTATCGGAGAAATTTTTTATGAGTGCTTTTGCTGCTTTTGTTTTATCATTAGCAGTACTTGCGGCAGATATTTATGGATATAGTCAGCACCTTCAAGCCCAGCGCGAGGTATCAAAAAGTAACAGCGAAGTAAAAATCGATGACTACCAATCATGGTTGCCGATTAGAAATTACCAAAGAAATCGGATATTGACCTTTGTCGCTCCAGACGTCGTCGATCCGAGTGGCACCGGTGCAAGCTGGAATGCCAATCAAGCAAAAATTTCTGCCGCAACCGGTGGATTGTCGGGGAAAGGCCTCTTTAAAGGCACTCAAGCTCAACTCGGCTATTTACCACAAGCGGTGGCACACAACGACTTTATTTTCTCTGTTATCGCAGAGGAAACAGGCTTTCTTGGAAGCGCGTTCGTACTTGGTTTATTCTGCCTAATAGTCGCCAACGGCATACGTATTGCCGGACTCGCAAGAGATAGATTTGGGATGCAACTGGCAATCGGTGTCAGTATTTTATTCCTAGTCCACTTCTTCATAAATATCGGCATGACTATTGGTATTACCCCGATTACCGGACTACCGCTTCCGTTTTTAAGTTACGGAGGCTCCTTTGTTTTGAGCTGTTTTATTCTACAAGGTCTTGTGCAAAGTATATATCGGCATCGAAAAGATTTCTCATGATAGCACTATCAACGCACAGATAAAAAGATCTAAACAGTCAGAACTTGGGATCCCCATTTCACCCACGGGAAACCAAGACTAATGAATAACAAATTAACTAACGACACTTCCAGCAACGAAGAACAGTATACTCAAGAATTGATCGCACCACCTGTAGAAAAAAAGGGGGAGTATATAAATGCTGAAAATCTAAAAGACGACGCCGCTAAACGTAAGAAAAAACAGCCTCTAGTCACAAGGATTATTAGAGCGATAAAAGCCGAAAAAAAGTCCTACACAGAACTCATTATTAACTCAGAACCTCTCGAAAAAAGAGTAGCACTTTTACAAAACGGAGTACTAGAAAAGTTCGAAGTCGAACGCACGGGTGAAGCCCGTGAGGTCGGCGCCATCTTTAAGGGTCGAATACAAAACCTAGAGCCTGGACTAAAGGCTGCCTTTGTAGATATTGGGGAAGACAAAAATGCTTTTTTGCACTACTGGGATATTCTACCTGCAGCAAAAGACAATAGCATTGAGATCGTCCGTGATAATAAGTCTGAAAAACAGAAAAAACTAGAAGCTGAGAAAATTACAGTTAAGGACATTCCTAAGCTTTACCCCATTGGAAGTGAGATCATTATCCAAATTACAAAGGGTCAAATTGGCACAAAGGGTCCACGTACTACGACTAATATAGCCCTTCCTGGTCGCTATCTCGTACTCATGCCCTACTCTGGAACACTTGGGATCTCTCGAAAAAATTGAAGATAAAAAAGAACGTTCACGCTTAAAAGGTATTCTTCGTGGATTCACCCTCCCTGAGGGTATGGGTATCATAGTTCGTACTGCTGGCGAAGGGAAAAAAGCACGCTACTTCGTCCGAGATCTACATATTCTACTAAAACGCTGGGAAGCCATTAATCAGCGTATGAACTCGACAAAAAAACCTGTCTGCCTCTACTTAGAGCCTGATATAGTAGGACGTACTGTACGTGACTTCCTTACCGAGGAGATAGATCGTGTGATGGTCGACAAACAGGAAGACTACGATGTAGTTGTAGACGAAGTTACTAATATTTCTCCCCGTTCAAATTCAAAAATTCAGCTCTTCAAGGACAACATCCCTATTTTTGAACGTTTTAATATTGAACGACAGATAGAACAGACCTATATGCGTTGTGTTCCCTTGCCCGGTGGTGGTGAAATTGTGATCGAGGAAACAGAGGCTTTAATCTCCATCGACGTCAATACAGGCTCGCACAAAAATAAGAACAAAGATGGCAAGGACTTCATCGTTCAGGTTAATCTCGAGGCTGCTAGTGAGATCTGTCGACAAGTACGACTCCGTAATATTGGCGGACTGATAATACTAGATTTTATTGACATGAAGTCGAAGAAAGATCGCAACGCAGTTTTTGATCGTATGCGCCGCGAAATGTCTAGTGATAAGGCAAAGAATCATATTCTTCCCATCTCTACGCTTGGCATTATGCAAATGACGAGGCAGCGCAACTCAGAGAGCCATTCTAGTGGCATTTACACAGACTGCCCATACTGTCACGGTCGCAGCTCTGTCAAAAGTTCACGCACTATGAGTGTGGAAGTGCAGCGCCGCTTGATTAGTATAATCCGTCGCATTCGCGCGAACGATGGTAGTGAGAAAAAGATTCATCTTCGTATTCTTCTTCATCCAACAAACCTAGAGCGCCTACGCCAGGAGGACGAAGACTTACTTTTGGAAATCGAGAGCACCTACAGAGCAAGCCTTTCATTCCGTGCGGATCCCATTTACCATGTTGAGAATTTCAAAATTATCGATATTAATACCGGATTAGAACAACGATAACTAGTAGTGTAGTTATGTGAAGGTCTTAGTCTAGGTATCTATTCAAAGTTAGACTCTTAGTGACCATGGACATAATGATTAGAAAGTTTCATTTTTTTCTATTATCTCTGATACTATTTGAACAGTTATCACACGCATCTCCTATATATCTCGGAGTAGATGTTCTCGAGCAAAGTGGCTTTAGAGTAGTCTCGGGTAAAAGAGTGGGCCTACTCACTCACCCAGCAGGACTGAATCGACGGGGCATAAGTACCATCGATGTACTCCGCCGTGCTAGTAACATTCAACTCATCGCACTTTTTGGTCCCGAGCACGGAATTTACGGTGATGAAAAAGCTAATGTTCCTGTCGATGATAAAATCGACTCGCGCACTGGCTTACCCGTTTATTCTCTTTACGGCGAGTATCGAAAGCCAACGCCAAAAATGCTACTGGATTTGGATGCACTTATTATTGACCTACAGGACGTTGGCGTGCGCTCTTACACTTTCGTCAGTTGCATGCGCTACGCCATGGAGGCGTGCTTTGAAAATGGGGTTGAGGTAGTCGTTTTAGACCGACCTAATCCCCTTGGAGGCCTGAAAGTTGACGGCCCCCCGCTCGATAGAGAGTGGCGAAGCTATGTCGGCGCTTTTCATGTACCCTATGTCCATGGGTTAACCATCGCAGAGCTGGCCAGACTTGCTAAAACTGCAGAAGGGTGGATGGATGTGCCTGATGCGGTTCGCAAGAAAGGAAAGCTTACTGTTGTCCCTATGCGGGGTTGGAGTAGGAACATGCTATGGACTAAAACTGGAATTCGATGGGTCCCTACATCACCTAACATTCCAGACCTCTCTGCTGTGCTAGGATATGCGATGACTGGCTTAGGCGCTCAGGTGGGCGGATTCTCTCATGGGATAGGCACTCCTTACCCTTTTCGTTTACTAAGATACAATGGTAAATCTCCCTCTGAGGTGAAGGCCGCACTTGAATCCAAAAAAATACCTGGCTTACGCTATAACATCATAGATACGCATACAAATGCGGGAGTTAAGATTAGTGGAGTTTATGTCAGCGTATTCAACTGGACTAAGGTCCGACCAACCGAGCTCAGTTTTCACATGATGCAGATAGCTGCCGAATGGTCATCTAGTAATCCTTTCATTAATTCCATAAATTCAAATCTATATAATAAGCATGTGGGTAGTACTAATTGGTGGAATGAGATAAGTCTTCGTGGCGCTAAAGCCCGCGTAAATTTCTTCGTCGATAGATGGTCTAAAGAAGCGTTAGATTTCCAAAACCAATCCAAGCGCTTATGGATTTACCGCTAAAGCAAATTAAAGCCTGACGCAGATTTAATTAAATTAGTGCTGAAAATGCAAAAAGTCAGCTTGTGCGTGAACAAATAGGCTGCCCCATGGTTGTACTGCCTGAATAGTATTTGGCACTGCATCTATTTGTGTATTAAGCACTCCAATAACTGCCAAGCCTTCTTTGCGATTAAACATTCGTAAGCGCAGACCTAGTTCATCTAGCATAGGCTTTAACTCAGTTACATCGATCCCTTCAGAGAGTAGAATAGATATTTGATCAGCCGCCATATATCTAAATTCGCCACTTAATATGTTTTCCACCGCACGGACATAGGGATAGCTTTTATCAAATTGAAGTAACCACACTCGCTCTAATGGCTCATGTCCTAGTGGTAAATACCCAAAATCTATAATATTCCCCTTCTGGATCGAGCTTGGCATCCCTAAAGGTAGAGGCTCGGCACCCACTTCTATAGCTCTTTGATTGTACACTAACCAAGGGTCAGTAACTTCCTCTTCCTTCATAGTGCGTCGCGACAAAATAGCCGAGACCAACAGAGTCCCCAGAGTAAACCCAATTAAATAAACGAAGACGCGATGTGAGTTTTTCATTTGCAGATTAAAATTAGAATTAAACCTGTCGCTGTAAGTATTCCTTACGCGCAAGTATCACACAAAGCACAATAGAAAGTCCCCCGGACCATACGCCCCCGTAACGGATCCCATTAGAAAATCCAAAACGGCCCAAATGCCAGTAATCTGGCTCCTTAATAAAACAAAAACCAAAAAATAAATGTAAGAGTGTTCCGAAAAGAGCACCTAATAGGCAAATAATGAATACGAAATAGATCCAAATTAGAAGCCACCGGATTGATTGACTCAGAATTAGTAACATAAAATAAACTTTTAAGAAATTATAGAAGTAAGCAAATTATTTAAATAAATTCATAAAGGGAATACTAACAAAAAGCCCGCTCCTAATGAAGCGGGCTTTTGGATTAATCTAGTTTATAATTAGCATTAACTAACTTGCTCGTCCGGCGTATCAGTAGTTTCCGATCCAGCTTCGACAGCATCAACCTCGGGCACCAGATTTTCTACTAGCGCACTACTATTCTCTGTAGCTGGCAATGCAACACCTTCAATACGTTGTGCCGCCTCTTGCGGGCTAAGATGCTCCATTTCGGCGCCAAGGGTGTCTATGCGCAAATTGCGATACGCAGGCAAGCCAGTACCCGCAGGAATGAGGTGGCCCATAATGACATTTTCCTTAAAGCCCTTCAACATATCGACCTTACCAAGAGTCGAGGCATCCGTGAGCACTCGAGTCGTCTCCTGGAAAGAAGCAGCAGAAATAAAGGATTCGGTCTCTAGCGACGCTTTTGTAATACCGAGCAGGACAGGTTCACCTTCTGCAGGCTTACCACCAGATTCTTCGATATGGTCATTAGCAGACATGAACTCAAAGCGATCCACTTGCTCACCCCAGAAGAATTCAGAGTCACCAGGATCGGTAATACGAATCTTTTTGAGCATTTGAGCAATAATTACTTCAATATGCTTATCGTTGATTTCCACGCCTTGTAGGCGATAAACCTTTTGGATTTCAGAGATCAAGTAATCCTGAACTGCGGAGGGCCCAAGAATTTCTAAAATCTCATGTGGATCAGCTCCACCCTCTGTCAGATTTTGCCCCTTATGCACCAGATCGCCCACTTGAACTATAAGGTGTTTCCCGTGCGAGATTAGGTGAGCTTCTTCATCTCCATTCTCAGGATCAGTAACTAGTAACTTCTTTTTGCCACGTACTGTGCCATCAAGAGAAACCACACCATCAATTTTAGCCATCTCAGCAGCGTCCTTCGGGCGTCTTGCTTCGAAAAGTTCGGCCACTCGAGGGAGACCGCCTGTAATATCCTGGGTCTTAGACGCTTGACGCGGGGTCTTCGCTAGCATGGATCCAGGCTTAATTTCGTCTTTTTCACTTACAACTACCTGTGCATCAGTTGGAATTGCATAAGTGGCGACAATCTTACCTGACTTGTCGATAATATTGACTGCAGGGTTCAAGTCCTCCTTGTGCTCGATCACAACTCTGGCGATACGGCCCGTAGACTCATCGAGTTCCCGCTTTACAGTGACAGCGTCAATCATATCAGTGAATCCGATACGGCCAGCCTTCTCAGTTATAATCGGGATATTATGCGGGTCCCACATTGCTAAGATCTCATCCTTTTCTATTAGATCGCCATCGTCCTTTGTGAGAACGGATCCTACTACTATTTTGTAGTTTTCAATTTCACGATCATCTTCATCTAAAATTAGTACAGAGCCGGTCTTATTAAGAACAACGTTTGCACCCTCAGAAGTTTGAACAATACGTAGCCCCTTAAAACATACCTTACCGCCCGCACGAATTTTGATCTCAGGATTCTTAAGGACACCAGATGCGATACCACCGATGTGAAAGGTACGCATTGTTAGCTGTGTGCCCGGCTCGCCAATCGACTGAGCTGCAATAATACCAACTGAAGAGCCACGCTCTACCATCGTACTGTAGGCTGGATTAATCCCATATTCAAGCGCAGTGATTCCAACTTTCTTACGGGTAGTAAGAGCAGATAGAACCTTCACACGCTCTACGCCAACGTCCTCGATCTTTCGAGCGATTTCTTCGGTGATAAGTTCCCCATTTTTAACAAGTCGCTCGTCTGGATTAAGAGGGTTATTTATGTCGTTGGATGAGCAGCGCCCGACTATACGATCATACAGAGAGACAATTTCATCGTCACCCTCGTAGATCGCATACTTCCAGACACCATCACGGTTCCCATCATCGAAGTCTTCAATAATGCAGTCCATTGCGACGTCACAGAGCTTACGCGTAAGATAACCAGCATCCGCAGTTTTAAGAGCTGTATCGGCTAGACCCTTACGAGCACCATGCGTGGAAATGAAATACTCGAGAACTGAAAGACCTTCACGGAAAGAAGATAAAATCGGGCGTTCAATAATTTCGCCGGATGGCTTTGCCATTAAGCCACGCGTACCGCAAAGCTGACGAACTTGTTGTTTGTTACCTCGAGCACCTGAATCCATCATCAAATAGACGGGATTTACGGATTTTTTGTCTCCGTTAGACTTAAGTTCATCAAATACTGCTTTAGCTATATCGTCGGTAGTACCCGTCCAGATATCAATGATCTTATTATAGCGCTCACCCTCTGTGATGATGCCCTTTTTGTATTGGCCCTCAACTTCGTCGATTTTCTTTCGGGCAGTCTTAACAATAGCAGGCTTACTATTGGGTATAATCATGTCGTCGATACCGATGGAAACGCCTGCCAAAGTAGCAACCTTGAAGCCTGTGTCCTTTAGCTTATCAAGGGTAATTACCGTCTGCTCACGGCCTACGGTATTATACGTATCCAAAATGATATCACCCAACTTTCCCTTAGGTACGGGAAAATTAATAAAGCCAAGATCACTCGGCCATATAATATTAAAAATTGCTCGGCCTACGGTCGTACGGATGACTTTCTTATCAGTATTGCCGTGTAATTTACCCTCTGAGTTATAGTCAGGATTAACGAACATAATCCAATCATGTACTTTGAGCTCACCATCAGCTACGGCTGTCTCGAGTTCGTCCGAATCTACAATCATAGGTAGACGTTTGCCTTCAGCAGGCTTGACCGGTGGATCTAGTGTAAGGAAGTAGGATGCAAGGACAATATCCTGCGACGGTGTAAGGATCGGCTTACCACTTGATGGCGAGAAGATATTGTGCGTTGCCATCATTAGAGTCTTAGCTTCCATAACTGACTCTAGCGAAAGAGGCACGTGCACAGCCATCTGATCTCCATCAAAGTCAGCATTGTATGCCGTGCAAACCAGTGGATGGACCCGAATTGAATCACCTTCTATCAAGACAGGCTCAAAAGCCTGAATAGAAAGACGGTGAAGTGTAGGTGCGCGATTAAGAAGCACTGGATGCCCCTTAGTAACCTCTTCTAAAATATCCCAGACTTCAGGAGATTGCTTCTCTATCATCTTACGTGCGCCACGGACCGTGTGAACGAAACCTAGTTCCTTAAGGCGGCGAATTATAAACGGCTCAAACAAGACGAGGGCCATTTTCTTTGGTAATCCGCACTGATTGAGCTTTAACTCAGGGCCAGTGACGATCACAGAACGTCCAGAGTAGTCTACTCGCTTACCCAATAGATTTTGACGGAAACGCCCTTGCTTACCCTTAAGCATATCAGAAAGCGACTTCAGAGGCCGGTTTCCAGCTCCAGTTACAGCACGACCATGACGACCATTATCGAAAAGAGCGTCTACTGCTTCCTGTAGCATACGCTTTTCGTTATGGATAATAACGTCTGGAGTTTTTAGAGAGAGAAGATTTTTTAAACGATTATTACGATTAATAACACGCCGATAAAGATCGTTCAAGTCAGAGGTAGCAAAACGACCACCTTCCAGCGGCACAAGTGGCCTAAGGTCTGGGGGTATGACTGGGAGGACTTCAAGCACCATCCACTCTGGGCGAGTACCGGACTCCATAAAACCTTGTATAGTCTTTAAGCGCTTAGATATTTTCTTTTTGATCTGTTTCGACTTTGTCGCCTGCATCTGTTCATGAAGCTCATTAACAGTGGACTCAAGATCTACGAGCGCTAGGGCATCTCGGACTGCTTCGGCACCCATACGAGCGACAAAAGAATCTTCTCCGTACTCGTCTTGCGCCTGGAGATACTCCTGTTCCGTGAGCAATTCTCTTTGTTCGAGTGGGGTTTTACCCGGGTCTATCACAAGGTAATTTTCATAATAAATTACACGTTCAAGGTTACGAGCTGTGATATCCAGCAACAAGCCGAGACGACTGGGCATGCTCTTCAAAAACCAAATGTGAGAAACTGGAACCGCTAACTCGATATGTCCCATGCGATCACGACGAACTCGAGAGACAGTTACTTCGACGCCACAGCGATCACATATAACGCCTTTGTACTTAATACGTTTATATTTACCGCAAGCGCACTCGTAATCGCGTACAGGACCGAAAATACGTTGACAAAATAAGCCACCTGGCTCCGGCTTGAAGGTACGATAATTAATTGTTTCAGGATTCTTAACCTCTCCGCGTGACCATTCACGAATGGCCTCAGGTGCGGCAACAGTAATGCCGACCCGGTCGAATGATTTAGTGGCTTCATAGCCTAGTATGTCGCGTGCTACTTCGTTACTCATTTGGTAATCCTTGTTTTTTAATATTATGGTTAATCTTTTCTATTATCAGCATTATATGTCGATCGCAGTATCGAGCTCAAACTTACCTTCGGAGCCGAGACGAACATCGAGACAGAGACTTTGGATTTCCTTCATTAAAACGTTGAACGATTGTGGCGTTCCCGCTTGTAAACTATTATCACCCTTGACGAGTGATTCGTATATGCGTGTGCGACCGGCTACGTCGTCAGATTTAACAGTGAGCAGCTCCTGTAATGTGTAGGCTGCACCGTAGGCTTCAAGTGCCCAAACCTCCATCTCACCGAAACGTTGGCCGCCATATTGAGCCTTACCTCCAAGCGGTTGTTGTGTGATCAGGGAATATGGGCCAACTGCACGGGCGTGGATTTTTGAAGCTACCAAGTGGTTTAGTTTTAACATGTACATATAACCTACCACAACTTCTTGGTTAAGCTCTTCTCCCGTTCTACCATCAAATAGAACACTCTTACCTGTAGATGGAAGTCCTGCCTCCTCAAGATACTCACGTACTTTAGTTTCGCTGATACCGTCGAAGACGGGAGTTGCCACTTTTAGACCAAGTTTTTTACAAGCCCACCCGAGGTGAGTTTCTAAGACCTGACCAACGTTCATACGGGAGGGGACACCCAATGGATTTAGGCAGATTTCAATTGGCGTACCGTCAGGAAGATGAGGCATATCTTCTTCAGGGACAATCTTAGCAACAACACCTTTATTACCATGGCGCCCTGCCATTTTATCACCAACCTGCATCTTGCGCTTTTTAGCGACATAAACTTTAACACTCTTGACTACGCCTTGGTCCGCATCTTCGCCAGATTCAACGGCTTCAATCTTGCGCTCACGATCATAATCAAGCTCATCAAACTTACCTTGATAATTACTGATGATCTCCATAATCTTAATCTTTACAGGGGACGGATCAATCTCGATATCCTTAGAGACAGCAGCTAATCTCCGTAAAAGTGTTTTGGTAATCTTACGGTTCGCAGGAATAATAATTTCTCCACTCTCGGCGTTTTTAACATCAAGAGGGATTTTCTCACCGAGTAGTATATTGGACAAAGCTTCAGTCAGATCTTCGCGCAACTTGTCACTCTGTGATCGATACTCTTCGTTAATCTTCTTTATCTGGCGGCGGCGATCAGAAGCTGACATTTGTTCGGGTTCTCCATCGACACGTGCAGAAACCTTAATATCCATAATAATACCTCGGACACCCGAAGGTACGATCAAGGACGTATCCTTAACATCAGCTGCCTTTTCACCAAAAATCGCGCGCAATAATTTTTCTTCAGGCGCAAGTTCTGTTTCAGACTTGGGAGTAATTTTACCAACAAGTATATCTCCAGGTTTGACCTCAGCTCCGACCCGTATGACGCCGTCGTGGTTAAGATCTTTGAGTGCCTCTTCTCCAACATTTGGAATATCACGAGTAATCTCTTCTGGGCCAAGTTTGGTGTCACGCGCAATAACTTCAAACTCATCGACATGAATCGATGTGAAAATATCATCTTTGACGATCTTTTCTGAGATCAAAATAGCATCTTCAAAATTGTAACCATTCCAAGGCATAAAGGCCACTAGGATATTACGACCAATCGCCAATTCGCCATCTTGAGTAGATGCACCATCTGCTATAATTTCTCCTTTTTTAACAGGTTGGCCGCGCGATACGATTGGCTTTTGGTTGAAACAGGTTCCAGCATTGGAGCGCATAAACTTACGAAGCTCGTAAACGAAAATATCCTTTTTTGGATCTGTTTTGATGTCTTTTTCCTTAGCAGGTAGTTCGCCGTCTTTAGTTAGTACAATACGCTGAGCATCCACTAAGGCTACGATACCATCAATGTCTGCAACCTCTACTGTTTTGGAATCTATTGCAACACGCTCTTCAATACCAGTGCCCACAAATGGTGACTCCGACTGAAGAAGCGGCACTCCTTGGCGTTGCATATTAGAGCCCATGAGTGCTCTATTAGCATCATCGTGCTCGAGAAAGGGGATAAGGCCAGCCGCAACAGAAACTAACTGTTTGGGAGAGACATCCATGTAGTCCACCTCTTGCGGTGTAAGTTCAAGAACTTCATCCTGATTACGGCAAGTCACACGACCCACGAGTTTACTGTTCTTGTCTAATTCAGAGTTGGCCTGAGCTATCATAAATGGCTCTTCTTGATCGGCATTTAGGTATTCGACATCGTCGAGTACTTTTCCTTTCACAACCTTACGGTATGGAGTCTCGATGAACCCGAACTCATTAATTCTTGAGTAAAGGGAGAGCGAATTAATCAAACCAATATTAGGGCCTTCTGGAGTCTCAATCGGGCAGATCCGACCGTAGTGCGACGGGTGAACATCACGAACCTCGAAGCCAGCACGCTCACGATTTAGACCTCCTGGTCCGAGGGCAGATAGGCGGCGCTTGTGGGTCAATTCTGCCAGTGGATTGATTTGGTCCATAAACTGCGATAATTGACTGCGAGCAAAGAAATCACGAATGACAGTGGAAAGTGCCTTAGGATTAATTAGTTTTTGAGGAGAAATAGAATCAACACTTTGATCGTAGAGAGTCATGCGCTCTTTAACAAGGCGTTCGGTACGGGCCAAACCTAGTCGGCACTGATTAGCTAAGAGTTCTCCTACTGTTCTAATACGTCTACTTCCTAAATGGTCAATATCGTCTAGAGTGCCATCACCACGCTTGAGACGAGTTAGATACTTGGTAGCTTCAACAACGTCCTCAGCTGCGATAATACGGAACTCAAGGTCCGTATTCATCGTAAGTTTTTGATTTAGTTTGTAACGCCCTACCCGACCTAAGTCATACCGACGTGGATCTTGAAACAGACGTTTTAATAGAGCTTTGGCATTGGCTTCTGTCGGTGGTTCGCCTGGACGTAGTCGTTTGTAAATATCCTTAAGTGCCTCTTCCTCATTTTGTGTAGGATCTTTTTTAAGGCAACGAATGATGGCGCCGTCATCTACCGAGGTATCAATAGCGACAACTTTACTGAGACCAGCCTTCGCGAAGGAGCGGATAATCGTTTTAGTTAGTGGCTCAAATGCACGGGCAAGAACAACTCCCTTATCCGCATCAACGATATCTTCAGTTAAGACCAAATTTGAAACAGATTCACGATTAAGTGCTGCGTTAATTGATACCTCATCCATCTCGTAAAAGAGATTTAGAATATCAGCATCTGAACCATATCCCATAGCTCGAAGAAGTGTAGTTAGAAGAAACTTTCTGCGGCGGCGGCGGCGATCTAGATAAACATAAAGCAGATCGTTCTGATCGAACTGTACCTCAAGCCATGTACCCCGGTCCGGTATTATGCGGAAAGCGTGTAGAATCTTACCGCTCGTATGCATGCTTTCTTCGAAAGCAATACCAGGAGAACGGTGAAGTTGACTGACGATTACCCGTTCAGCACCATTGATAATAAACGAGCCTCGTTCGGTAACAAGAGGCAATTCGCCCATATAAATTTCCTCGTCTTTTATGTGGTCTTCTTCGCGCAGGCGAAGCTTCACATAAAGAGATACTGAATACGTAACTCCCTCGCGGATGGCCTCTATCTCGGATTCTCGAGGAGGTGTTACATTATAGCTAACATACTCCAAATGACAACGACTGTCATAACTTTCAATTGGAAAGACCTCTGAGAATACAGCCTCGAGCCCAATAGGCTCTCGTTGACTAGGTGCCAACTCCATTTGAAGAAATTCTTTGTAAGATTCTACCTGATTTTCAATCAAGTTGGGTGGCTGTATAACTTCCTTGAGCTGACCGAAATTAGTGCGCTTTGACATAATTGATGTCCGTTTGACAGTGTGTATTGAGAGTGTTGTGTGAGGCGAATGGGTAAATCCCAGCAGAGATGCAAAAACAGTTAGGTGGACTTACTTGATATATACAGGCTCACCTAACTGTGGAAATATAAAACTATTTAAAAATAATTAAGGTTACTTAAGTTCAGCTTCAGCGCCAGCGGCTTCGAGCTTTTTCTTAGTCTCTTCAGCTTCATCCTTAGAGCAGCCCTCCTTAACAGGTTTAGGAGCACTCTCAACGAGATCCTTAGCTTCTTTTAGGCCAAGACCTGTGATAGCGCGCACTTCCTTAATTGCGGCGATTTTGTTGGCACCCGCAGACTTAAGGATGACATCAAATTCATCCTTCTCTTCTGCAGCTTCAGCGGGAGCTGCAGCTCCAACAGCACCGGCTATAGCGACGGGAGCTGCGGCGCTAACACCCCACTTCTCTTCTAATTCTTTTACAAGATCAGCGACTTCAAGCACAGTTTGTGATGAGAGCCAATCGACGACTTCTTCTTTTGTAATTGCCATAATTTTTAACTTTCAATTGGTTAGCACTCTGTAGTTCAGAGTATTTAAAGGGTCTATACCCCCTAACCGGATTATTGGTTGATGTTGGTTTTTAAGCTGTAAGCCTAGTGAGTGTACAGCGAAAAGCATTGTGTTTAGCATCCGTTTTCTGAGCTGGCCTTGGCTTGCAAGACATTGAGAATAGATTGTGGAACTGCATTGAAAACCCGAACTAGGCTGTTTGCAGGCTGACTGAATAAGCCGAGAAGTTGCCCACGAAGTGCCTCGAGACCTGGGAGCTGAGCTAAAGTTTCAATTTGAGCGCGGTCGAGTAATTTATCATTAAGAACACCAACCTTAAGGTCTATTTTTTCCTTTTCTTTAAAGAATGCTCCAATAGCCTTAGCTACGCCTGAAGGATTGTCCCCACCGACAACGATGGCTGTCTGACCAGAGAGGTGATTACTCATGTCAGGGTAGTCTACGGATTTGGCTGCTACATTCAAAATGCTGTTTTTTACCACGTGGAACTCGGCAGCATGCACATCCAACGCCGCGCGTAATTCCGCAATTTCATCTACAGTGATACCCTGGTAGTTCACGAGATACACGTAATCAGATTTGTTAAGATGAGAACTCACCTCTTCGACAAGATATTGCTTTTCTGGTCTCATATGACAGTAATCTCCCTAGACTTTATTAAATTTAGTAACGCCCACAAGAATGCCTGGGCTCATCGTAGAGCTCAAAGTAAGCGATTTTAAGTATTTGGATTTAACAGCTTCAGGACGAGCGTCGATCAACGCCTGAACTGCAGCCTCCACATTTTCTGAGATCTGCTCGGGCGTAAAAGATCGCTTACCCACTATAATAGCGACATTCGCAGTCTTGTCCATCTTGAACTCAACGCGACCCGCTTTGACCTCATCAATACCGTCGGCAATGTCGTCAGTGACCGTTCCAGACTTCGGATTTGGCATCAGACCTCGGGGTCCTAGCACTCGAGCAATCTTTCGAACGCTTTTCATTGCACTCGTAGTAGAAATTGCTACATCAAAATCTGTCCACCCGCCAGATACTTTCTCAATCAAATCGTCTAGACCTGCTTCTTCAGCCCCTGCAGCGAGAGCGTCTTCTGGGTTTTCTGTGAAAACAACAACACGCACTTTTTTGCCACTTCCTTGTGGTAGTTTGACTGTGCCGCGCACCATCTGGTCACTCTTTCGGGGATCGACATCTAAGCTGGCGTATATTTCAACCGTTTCGTCGAATTTTGCATTCGGTAGTGTGTTTAGTAACGCAGACGCTTCTTCGACCGAGTAAGTCTTCGTAAGATCAGCTATTTCGACTGACTTACGATAGCGTTTGCTTCCCTTGATTTGCTGGGTTGCCATTATTATATCTCTTTTTTGGTTGTAATAAGGTCAATAGACCTTTGTGGAAATTAGTTGATCACTTCGAGCCCCATGGAGCGAGCTGTCCCAGCGATAATATTGAAAGCTGCATCCTCATCTTGAGCATTAAGGTCTGCCTTTTTAATTTCGCAGATCTCAAGAACTTGCTTACGAGTTACGGTGCCTACCTTGTCCTTATTCGGTACGCCTGAACCCTTAGCTATTCCTGCTGCCTTCTTTAATAGAATGGCAGCGGGAGGTGACTTTAGGATAAAACTAAATGAACGGTCTGCATATACTGTAATCACACAAGGTAGAATCATACCTGCCTGGTCTTTGGTCTTAGCATTGAATTCTTTACAGAAACCCATGATATTCACACCTTGAGCTCCTAATGCTGGACCAACGGGTGGGGCCGGGTTCGCAGCACCTGCGGGCAGTTGTAGACGAATTTCTCCTGTAATTTTCTTAGACATATTTGATTAGCTTTCTTCTGTTCTCTGGACTTGCCAGTATTCAAGTTCAACGGGCGTAAAGCGACCGAAAATGGAAACGGATACCTTAAGTTTTCCTCGATCTGGATCGATTTCCTCAATCTTACCAACTAAATTTGCAAAAGGACCTTCATTGACTTTAACCATTTCTCCTATCTCGTATTCGATCTTGGGCTTTTCTTTACCCTCGGCTTCTTCTACTTGCGAGAGGATACGATCAATCTCACTCTTCTTTAGAGGAATTGGGCGATCACCACCGACGAAATTAATGACTCCCTGAGCCTCGCGAACAAAATACCAGGGTTTCTGCAATATGTTACCATCGTCGTCATAAAGACGCATGTTAACAAAAACGTAGCCTGGGTAGAACTTCCTCGTTTTAATGCTCTTCTTTCCGCTTTTGACCTCGGTCACCGTCTCGGTGGGCATGAGTATATCAAAGACGAAGTCATCCATCTCCTCGACAGCTATGAACTTATCTAGGTACTTCTTAGCCTTGCCCTCTTGATTAGAGAGAGTTTGGACAGCATACCAATGTGGGCCTGTGATGGAAGAGGAATCGGACATTATTAAGTCTGGAAACGGATAATAAAAAGGTGTTTACCGAGATAGTAGCGTGTTTCTAACGGGCCCAAGATGTAAGTAGTTCAACTCCATTCATTAAAGAAAAGTCAATAAGTGCAATGTAAGAGCCCAATATTGCAGTAGCTATGAGTACAACCACTGTCGAGTCACGGAGCTCAAGTCTGGACGGCCAAGAAGCTTTTTTTAATTCGATTACCATCTCTTTGTAAAAGTAACGGATGCTAGTGAATGGATTTTTCATGAAAATTAGTGGCAGGAGAGGAGGGACTTGAACCCACAACTTACGGTTTTGGAGACCGTTGCTCTACCAATTGAACTACTCTCCTGTAAATTATTTGGCAAAATTGAAGGTCATAATAGTTAAGCCGAAGGCCCATTTAGGACCCTCGGCGAAAATTGGTACGCGCCTGCAAGGAATTACTTAACTACCTCGATCACACGACCAGCACCGATTGTTCTACCACCCTCACGGATGGCGAAGCGCTGTCCTGCTTCCATGGCAATTTGCTTGCCGAGCTCAATAGTAACAGTGAGGTTATCACCTGGCATTACCATCTCAACACCCTCAGGACATTTAATGACTCCGGTGACATCGGCCGTACCAAAGAAGAACTGAGGCCGGTAGCCATCAAAGAAAGGAGTGTGGCGGCCACCTTCGTCCTTCGAAAGGACATATAGCTCCGCTTTACCTACTGTATGAGGAGTAATTGATCCTGGCTTAGCTATAACTTGACCGCGTTCAATAGAATCTCTCTCAATACCACGGAGCAATATTCCTACATTGTCTCCTGCCATACCTTGATCAAGTTGTTTACGAAACATTTCAACACCAGTAACTGTGGTCTTAGTAGTGTCGCCCATGCCTACGATTTCAATTTCTTCGCCAACTTTAACAATACCGCGCTCGATACGACCAGTTGCGACTGTACCACGACCTGTGATAGAGAAGACATCTTCAACAGACATCAGCAATGGCTTATCCGTCTCACGAGTAGGTTCAGCTATGTCAGTATCAATTGCGTTCATTAGACTCGAAATTGCTTCTACGCCTTCTGGCTTGCCATCTAAGGCAGCAGTTGCTGAACCACGAACGAAAGTAATATCATCGCCAGGATAATCATACTTTGAGAGGAGATCGCGCACTTCCATTTCAACGAGTTCTAGTAACTCTTCATCATCTAGTAGGTCAACTTTATTGAGCCAGACAACGATGGTAGGAACTCCAACTTGGCGAGCTAGAAGAATGTGCTCACGAGTCTGAGGCATTGGACCGTCCGCCGCAGAAACCACTAGAATCGCTCCATCCATTTGAGCCGCACCAGTGATCATGTTTTTAACAAAGTCTGCGTGTCCTGGACAGTCGACGTGTGCATAGTGACGACTGTCGGTTTCATATTCCACGTGTGCCACCGCAATAGTAACCGTCTTGGTCGCGTCACGAACAGTACCACCCTTTGCGATGTCAGCATAAGACTTGAACTCTGCGAGTCCCTTGTCTGATTGCACCTTGAGGATAGCGGTAGTTGTTGTCGTCTTACCATGGTCAATGTGACCGATAGTGCCGACATTGACATGTGGTTTTGTTCTTTCGAATGTTTCCTTAGCCATGATTGTAATTATTTATTGATTAGAGATTAATTAGAATATTTGTTTATTGAGTATGATGGAGCCCTCGAGCGGGATTGAACCGCCGACCTCATCCTTACCAAGGATGCGCTCTACCACTGAGCTACAAGGGCACATCACAAATGATTATAAAGACTGAAGAGAGTCGGAGATCCAATCTATAAGACGGTTGAATTTTGGAAGCTCGCGAAAATGTCTTCCACCTAATGTCCAGTCAATACTAATTTAAAAAAAATACATATGGTGCGATTGCCGACTTTTATTGATTGGATGGTAGAGGTAATTTAAGAGGAATTATCCTTTATTTTAATTTAGAGGCGCTAGAACGTACTTCGAAACAAACTTGGCAGATAATGGGGAACCGAAACGACTTTAAACAGTATATGGCCTCTTAAATATAGCGCCACTACGGCGGCGCTCAGCGATTTTTTCAATTTCCCCCTTATTCATAGGCTTAGGCTGACCAGTTTCGGGGTCAATTTTCCATTTTGCAGGCTGTAGATCATGATTGACCGCTACCCTATAATCAAAGACGAAACAGTCGCCATTCCAGAGACTTTTTTCCTTGGGCATAATTTCTAAGTAGCGCAAAATGCCACCTTTTAAGTGATATACGTTTTTAAAGCCCTTTTGCTTAAGATAAGCTGTAGAGCGTTCGCAACGTATACCACCTGTGCAGTACATTGCTATTTTCCTATCTTTATGCGAAAGCAAATGCTCGTCAACAAAGTTCGAAAATTCTGTAAAATCATCTGTGTTTGGATTAATGGCACCCTTA
Source organism: Puniceicoccaceae bacterium (assembly GCA_902603705.1). Classification (GTDB taxonomy): domain Bacteria; phylum Verrucomicrobiota; class Verrucomicrobiia; order Opitutales; family Coraliomargaritaceae; genus Thalassobacterium. The sequence continues at coordinate 12,558 of CACKVQ010000009.1, read as the reverse complement.
AAATGGCCCACTTCAACTTCGTAATCGTTTCGTGTGTCAATAGTTATGACATCAGGGTCCACAATGAGCTCATTCCATTCTTCTGGGTCAAGATAAGTGCCCACATCTACTCTTGGATCGGCACCGGGTTGCCTAAAAGTGACTATTTCAGGCTTCTTTTTAACTTTAAATTTAGGGAACGGATTAAAGTCAGCATAAGAGTACTTAATTCCCATGGACTCAAAGCGGGGATCCGATTTCAATAAGGCAATAGTGGAGTCGATCGCTTCGCATGACCCCGAGCAGGTAGAGTTCACACCCTCCGGGGCTAAAATAAGCGTACCACGCAGACCGACCTCTAAGCCATGCTCCACAAAGCGATCCGCCCACAGATTGAAATCAGGCAAGTCGGTAAAATGATAAAAAGCTGCTATTTTACAAAGGTCGGGCATAATTTAGTAATGTGCAGTTTGCTGTTAAACTCGCCTTTTGTTCCTTGTCGATAGAGAATTTATCTGTCAAAGCCCTGCTCACAAAGCAAGTTGAAGTAAGTTACACGTATAAAAAAGTCACGAGGCAAGCCTTCACATAGATCACTTATGAACATTAAATTTTCTGAACTTGGGCTACGCCCAGAACTTATTGAGGGCATAAAACGGCTCGGATATGAGTCTCCCTCACCCATTCAAGCTGAAACGATACCTATCGCGCTCGCTGGCAAGGATATAGTTGGGCTATCACAAACCGGATCGGGCAAGACGGCCGCCTTCGGTTTGCCTGCTCTAAATCAGATCGACGTCAATTGCGCGCAAACGCAAGTGCTTGTACTTTGCCCAACTCGCGAACTCGCTGTCCAAGTCTGCGAAGAGGTAAATCGACTAGCATCCATGCTAAAGGGGCTTATAGCCGTGCCTGTTTATGGGGGTGCACCGATAGACCGACAGATGCGTGCGCTTCGAAAAGGAGCTCATATAGTCGTAGGTACTCCAGGGCGATTAATGGATCACCTTCGCAGAAAGACACTTCGTACCGAAACAATTGGTCTATGTATACTGGATGAAGCCGATCGTATGCTTGATATGGGCTTTCGCGAAGATATGGAAATCATTCTAGGTAATATGTCCGAGGATCGTCAGACACTCTTCTTTTCAGCCACCATGAATAAAGGAGTAGAAGGCCTAATAAAAGCTTTCAGCAGAGAAGCGGAGCAAATTTCTATCGACCGAAAAGCGCTGACGGTTGATACGATCGATCAGTCTTATTACGAGGTGCGAAACCGTTCGAAAATTGAAGTTCTTTGTCGACTCCTCGACCTAGAGACCAAACCGCGCGGTATTGTATTTTGCAACACTAAGCAAATGGTAGAGGACGCAACAGAGGCGTTAATAGCTCGCGGTTATATCGCAGATCGGATACATGGCGACATTACTCAATCGAACCGCGAACGTGTAATTAAGCGTTTTAAAGACGGCTCTTTCGAACTCCTAGTGGCCACTGACGTAGCCGCTCGTGGCCTAGACATCGATGATGTGGACATAGTTTTTAATTATGACCTCCCGCATGATCCAGAAGACTACGTGCACCGGATTGGGCGCACAGGACGCGCTGGGCGCAACGGTAAATCAGTGACCTTCGTTTATGGACGCGACATCTATCGCCTAGAAGCTATCGAGCGCTACACGCGCCAAGTAGTTCGGAGAATGAAGATTCCTAGCATGGAGGAAGTTGAAGGGCGAAAGGCCGACAAATTCTTCAACCAAGTGAAGTTATCATTGGAGGAGGGCAGCTTCAAACGTCACGACGACTGGGTCGATCGCTTACTTGATACCGGTCACACGCCAACCGACATTGCTAGTGCTCTCTTTGACATATTAGGAAAAGATGATGGTCGCGAAGGCGAAAAGATCGCTGAAGATGCGGAAGTCTTCGACCCTAACCCAAAACGCGTTGGGAGGAATAATGGTAAAAAGAAAGGCGGATACAAACGCAGAGTAGGCTCTTACAAGAAAAAACACGGTGGCGGATACACTAAAAACGGAAATGATTTGGGACCTAAAGATCAGTGGAGCGAGGGGAACAAGTGTAAGCGCCCATTTAAGACTAGGAGTAAGTTTGCTGGAAAAAAATTTAAAAAGAAAGCAGCTGATTCCGAAGTTAAAGTAAAAGCACCCTCCCGAAGATTTAAACGCCCAGATTAATTTTGGATGGTATAAGCTGCTTTAACATGAGCTTAATATAAGCGATCGAGACCGCTTACAGAGCTCCTCCCAATAAGTTGACTCGTCTGATGAACGTTTCACCGTGTTCGCGAATGATATCATCAGTTGTCTCTGGAATTCGATCAATATCTTGAAGCATCTGGGCGCCTTGATCAGATATAACGGTCAACTTAATAGTAGCGTATGAGAGAGGTCTTCTGTAGGCTGTATGTTGTGGCGTTAGCATACTTAACCAATTATATGCCTGCGGACCAACTGTCGCCCCATTAGAAAGCGAAGGATTGGACAAACCACATCCATACCGGGTGTCGCTACTAAAACCATTAGAAATAGCCGTTACTTTATTAGTAGTATTCTCGTTACCATCATCTTCCACATAGAAATCAATGTCAAAACTGACAATATTACTCACCAGATAATTAGTTTCAGCTCCATAAGTAAAGTCATAGCCATAAGGCGAAGATACACTATCGCGCCACTTTACAGCACCTGTGACATCTTTAGCACTAGGCAATTCATTTTGTGCAGGTGCGCCTAGCAAGTGCTCAAAGGTAATAACAGGATCAACGACCATCCGATAAAGAATCCAAAGTCTGTTATCGTATCCATCTTGCCCTTCTGTTCCACCAGTTACTGGATCACGCCTTTCTAGTTGGTAGGCAATGGCACATATATCACCAACCCCATCAGGCCGATCTAAAGCTGGCGAGAAAAGTTTCAATGATACTGTATCAGTACCTATTCTAGAGGTAGATTTCTCTGAACGTAGCCACTCTAATCCATTATTACGAAAGACTGCTGACTCGAGGTCTTGAGACAGTAGATCCATAGCAATACGTGCATTCGCATTTGCGGCAAGCTTGCCAGAAGATCGGTTCCACACCTTTAACACTTCGCTAGTAATTTGAATAACGAGGCCTGTAAGCACCACCATGACGACAGTGGCGACCATGATTTCTATCAGAGTAAAGGCAGATTTTCGTTTCTTAGAAGAAGATTGGCTCTGTGCTTTCATGTTTGAACTCTAGCTAGCGAACAATGGCAGTATTATAGGTGAAAATTGGCTCAATTTGACTAAGATTCTCCAAAGAATCCTCAGTAATAAAAATCCTATTAGGACCAGGAGGATCTTCAGAAAAAATGCGAACTTCCATCGCAAAATATCCTTCTGGATAAGCATCAAGACTTTTGTTTAATATATAGACATTATTTGTACGGCCAGCTGATCTATGCGATACTGGTGTTACCGATGAAGCGCTTAAAACAATACGGTAGATTGGTCCGGCTGCATCTGCGAAACTCTGTTCCACAAAAGACTTACGGTCGACATCACTTTCCCTAGGAGAGAATCCAACAGCTAGATCAATACTCTCTTCATCACCATTATTTGTGAAGTAACGATAAACAAAAATCGTCGCGTAATTACCCGATTTAACAGCATTGTAAATTGCGTTAAATTTTGACCCGCCAGGATTAATATCTGGTGAACTTTGTAGGAATGCATTAACAGTATTCACAACAGAACTCGTTTCGTCTATTTTTTCAACTTCGTCGACAGATTGCAGAGTAGGGCCAAGTAATCCTACCAATGCTAGCACTGTGACAAGAAAAATTCCGATTGCTAAAACTACTTCTATTAAGCTGAAGCCTTTGCGACAAAAAAATAGTGGCCCTTCGGGTGCTTCAGTTAGTAATTTCATAAAATTTATAGTGTTATGTCTGAAGGGTCTTTAACTAATGTGGTAGTACCCACTCTGCGAAATATAAGAGCTGCTTTTAACCCCTTATTCTTAGGCTCGTTAAAGTCTACTTTTAGTGTACCTCCAGGATCAGGCCTAAGTGTACCAGCTTGAAGAGCCAACCAATTATTAGTAAAATTATTAGCCATTGTACCGTTCCTGTTAAACTCATAATAATAGTAGTCTTCACCGGAACCGCCGTTTTGTGCATTCGCCCGCGGATAGTTTATTTTCATACTACTTTTACTCCAACTGCCCCAACGATTACTTTCACTCAGATCTGGGTTAAAATAAATTCCCTCGGTAAGGTAGGTGCCTTGCGTCGCGGCATACCAATCTCCGGTAGAATTTCCATTCGAATCTAACTTTTGATATATTATACCAAAAAAGCGCAATTTTTTCTCATCATCTTCATTCGAAGCATCGTCAGAATAAATGATTAGACGAGACTTGGCATTCTTAAGAATGGCCTGCCCTCTTGCACCCTGAGCGATGCCAGATACAATACGCTGTGCAGAACTTAACTTCGCGCCATCTCCTCCCGAACCTCCAATAAAAATAACGGAAGAAGCAATTAGTATAATACTAATCACAACCAGCAATTCTATTAAAGTAAATGCAGATTTCTTATTCATGTTAGATCGGTGCTTTTTCTAATCGGCTAGTGAATAGCTTGGGGCACCAAGGTCATCATCCTCCTCCACGTAAGCACTGACCAAAGCCTTAATTTCTTTATTACCTCCCGATGAGTCTTTGACAGTAATCTGCTGATCACCATTACCATCTACAACGATAATAATGTTTTTATTATTAAAACGATCGGCGAGCTGGCTGGGGTCGACTGAATCGTCGTCTTTTAGAAAAAATTCAGACTCGGAAAAACTGTGAAATCCAATCAAGCGACGATTACCTCCGACCGCGGAATCGAGCACGTTTCCAGTAGTAACGCTACGCCCAGATAAAGTCTCTATGAATTCCTTACACATGCCAGGACTGGAAAGGTCGATTTTCTGGTCAGAATTTCCTGTCACAAATGGCAGATAACCGTATTCCCCTTTGAACATTTGAATGGCATTTGCATAGCCAGATAATTGAGCCTTTGACGCAGCAATATTTGCTTGTTTGCGGACAGCGCCGACCGTGGGAATTAAAATCCCTGCTAGTATGCCAATGATTGCTATGACCATGAGCAATTCAATTAGAGTAAAACCTGATACCTGTTTATTTTGTTTCATAAAATTATTCTCCTGCAAAAATAATACCTGCTCCATTGGCTGTGTCACGGAAATCGTTAGCAATAAGCCCCGTGTTAGCATTAATTTTTGTTTTAATAGTATTATTTGCGGTGTTTCCACCGGCGCCAGTAGAATACAAATGATATCCAAACATCTCATATGAGCTAGGATTATCATCCCACTTATACCAGTACATATAAGGATTCCCCCAAGGATCTAAAAGACTTGTTGTTTCACCATTAATTTCAGTGGTAGTAAACTTTGTTTCGTCTAAAAATTTTGGGTTGCGTTTGATTTGATTCTCATCAGTAATAATTAAGGCCTCTACATTGCTAACGCCATCATTCGGATTCGGATCATCGATAACTAACCTTCCTGTAAGAGCATAAAGCAAAGTTTTATTTGTATCTGTCTCGCCAGATTTATGCCAAGGATAATCACCATAACGTGATTTAAACTGCTCGATAGCTTGCGCGATTGTCGCTAACTCTGCCCTTGCTTTAGTGCGAGATTGGGCATTTTGGACGCCGCGAGATACCCCAAAAGTAATACCCGAAAGTATTAGGATAACAGTGATTACCATTAGCAATTCAATAAGCGTGAACCCATAACGATAAGGATGGCAGTTAGCTAAAAATTTTCGTCGCATTAGAGAGGTAATGAAATATGGTTCAAAGCGTGAATAGATATACAAGTGTAATTGTATAACAATAGTAGTAAAATTTATATTAACACTAAGTAATAGCCAAGTTAAAATCAATCTAAGATGCTACGAAGCATCAATATCTTCAACGAAGAGAGTCAAAAAAGCAGCTTTTATCCAGGTAACACCTCCTAGCACGAGAGCAAGGACAGCTTGACCGCCTAGCAAGTGCTGAACGAAGAATCCGAGAATACTCGCAGCTAGCATTTGGGGTAAAACAATGAAAAAATTGAAGATTCCCATGTAGAGACCCATTTTATCTGCTGGCAGTGCTCCAGATAGTATGGCATAGGGCATAGACAGAATACTTGCCCAAGCAATTCCAACACCTAGCATTGATAGTATTAACCAGTTAGGAGCTGGCAAAAAGTAAACAGAAACCAAACCAATAGAACCTATTACAAGTGCCAAAGCATGTGTAGTTTTTCGACTAGTCCACCTAGAAAAAATCGGAAGTGCAAAAGCAACTAACGCAGCGAAACCGTTATAAGCTGCAAAGGCAATACCAACCCAATCCGCACCGGTATTATACTCTTTTTGAATGAATAGCATGCGCTGATATATATCCGCCTCAAGCCCAAGCTTAGAACTATGTGCTATGAAAAAATTTACCGTTCGTGTGGAACTAACGACCTCATTATTTCCGCTTGCTAAATCGTCTCGATACTCTGCCAGATCGCGAAGAACGTCTTTATAGGTGCCACTAGAATCTTCCGCTAGATTTATGCGTTCATAATCAGCAGCTGCCTTCTCAAGAGCACTTACGTCTAACTCGGAAAGTGTCATGTCATATAGGTGGCTGGTCACTCCAGCAGTTGCGTAAATCCACATCGAAAAAAGTGCGAACCAAGAAAAAAATTGGACCACAGCTAATTGCTTCATTGTCCTTGGCATCGCATAGAAGTCTTCCATTGTGACAACTAAGCCATTCGAGGTACGCCCTTTTTTACTAAAAAAAGTAGCAAGTAATAGAAGCATACCAAATGAAGAGAATCCGCCGGTAACAATATAAAGCTCTTTTTCCCAATCCAAAAAATAGACAACCGCAGAAAGCAATAAGCCAATAATTAATAGTATGGGACCGTGATTGGAAGCGTTAAGAACACTAGCGCGATCTGGGATACCCTCACCATTGTCACATTCGAACGGTCCAGCTTCCCCGCTTATTTTCTGCTCTTTCTCAAAAGCTGCCAGCTCACTTGGACTATATTCCCGGCTTTTTACCACTGTCCATAGTACTGCAAAGAAAAAAACAACCGCTCCGCTATAAAAAGACCATTTAACAGAATCAGGTATAACACCCTCTGGTGCAATATTGGAAACACCAAACCAATTAGTTAATATGTAGGGTAAAGCAGAGGCTATAACAGAGCCGGTCCCTATAAAAAAGCTTTGCATAGCAAAGCCCTGGGTACGTTGATCTGCAGGCAACTGATCGCCAACAAATGCACGAAATGGTTCCATAGAAACATTTATGGAAGCATCCATTACCCAAAGCATCCCAGCGGCCACCCAAAGTAGTGGAGAGTTGGGCATAATCAAAAGAGCAACCGAAGCAAAGATAGCCCCGACTAAAAAGTAAGGTCTGCGGCGACCCATGGAGCACCATGTGCGATCACTAAAGTAACCGATAATTGGCTGTACTATCAGGCCTGTTAAGGGGGCAGCTATCCAGAGTATCGGAATAGCCTTAAGATCGGCGCCAAGAGTTTCAAATATACGACTGACATTTGCATTCTGAAGAGCGAAGCCGAACTGAATTCCGAAGAAACCGAAACTCATATTCCAAATTTGCCAAAAACTTAATCTAGGTTTTTTCATATTCAAATTACTAAAATTATGTTAAGAGTAAACTATTCGTAAGTGTTAATCTTATTTACAGCAAGACCGCGCAAGGTCTTGTGGGTTAATTCTTTGAGTCGTGTTAATGAAGGTTCTAGAGCTAAATCGTCACTAATGCGCCAACGCCAACTACCTGATGCTGTGCCAGGAGTGTTCATCCGTGCATATGATCCTAGTCCAAGTACATCCTGTATAGGAACGAGGGTTGCCCCTGCTTCTGAAGAGTAAAGAGCGTTAATAAAATCCCAATTAATTTCACTTCCATCAGTACCAAAATAAGACATTGCGGCAGCGCGCTCTTTTTCAACTTCATCTGCACTACGAGTACTGCTCACTCCAGGCTGACTATTAAACCAACCAACTACAGTATCGTTATCGTGTGTGCCTGTGTAGGCTACACAATTAGAATCATAGGCTTCAGGAATGAATGTGTCTTTCATTACATCTGAACCAAAAGCGAATTGTTGAATGCGTAAACCAGGGAGATGGTAAGCATCGCGTAGAGCTAATACTTCAGGCGTAATTACTCCAAGATCTTCAGCAATAAGAGGAAGTGGGGCACCTAGCTCATCTAGAAAAATATCTAGAATTTCTTTACCTGGAGCCTCAACCCATCTGCCTTTAACCGCACAATCAGCAGTTCCGTCAATCTCCCAGCAAGATTGAAAGCCACGAAAATGGTCAATCCGTGCAAGATCCACCCAATCCATCAACTTGCCAACTCTAGAACGCCACCATGAGAAATCTTGTGATACATGTGCTCCCCAATCATACAGAGGATTGCCCCAAAGTTGACCCGTGGCTGAAAAATAATCTGGCGGGACACCAGCTACAACAGTTGGATTACCATCAGTTGCTAAACGAAATAAGTTAGGATTACACCACACATCGGCACTATCGTGGGCGATAAAGATGGGCATATCTCCAATAATGCGGATGCCCAATTCTTGCGCCTTAGCACGAACTGATCCCCACTGTTTAGACAAGATGTATTGCTCAAAAAATATACGTCTAATATCTTCGCTTAATTCTTTCTCGGCATTACTTAATGCATCTACATGCCGGTCTCGAAAAGCAGAAGGCCAATTAGTCCAAGCCACACCACCAAATTTAGATTTAAGTGCACTAAATAAGGCAAATGGTAGCAACCATTCGGATTGACGAACTAAAAACTGTTCATAGCCAATACGTAAGGAGCTCTTGTCAGCCAAATTAAAAAATCGACAAGACGCTCGCTTAGCCAGCTCGAGCTTATTCGTTTGCACATCTACATATCTTATAGCTGCTCTTTTTGGCAATATAAAGGAACTTAGTTCAGCCTTGGTAATGAGCCCAGACTCATAGAGTGAGTCAGGACTTAGAAACAAGCTGCTCACAGCAAAGGCAGATAAACTTTGATAAGGGGAGTCGCCATATCCTGTCGGATGCAGAGGAAGAATCTGCCACAAATTTTGCCCACTCTCAAACAGTGTATCAAGCCAGCGTAAAGCGCTAGGACCAAAATCTCCTATACCAAAATCACCAGGAAGTGAAGATGGGTGTAAAAGTATTCCGCTGTCCCGGTTAAAGAGTAATGGTGATTCATCTTCTGCCATAACTCCTAGTCGCCCTTTCTTAAGATTTGGAAAGACCCATAATAAGCATTATTTAATCCTCCGTTAAGATTAAACAAAGCAAATCCACGAAGCACACTCTCTGAGCGCTGATTGCTATTATCTGTATTAAAATCTGTGATTAATGCTCTTCCTTCAATATTGTGTATTATGTGTTTACTCAAAGTAATTATCTGCAGATCGTAAGTCATATTTTTTTTAAGTGTCACACTAATTTCTACACCTTCAGGATCCAGGAAGATACCAGTATTAAAACGGCCTCCTGCGTCTAAAACCTGGTAAGTACTCAAGCCTTTGATAGCGGCAAAAACTAAGGATCGTCCCTGAGATAAATCTTCAACCGTGTTCCCAATTTCACTATTTCTAAATATTACACCAACAGTACTATGTCCAGCATCCGAATCTTTGTTAAATTTCTGCTCGAAACCATCAAATTCAAATCGAAACGAAAAAATATCACCTTCAAATAGAGGATGACCGAAAGAACGAAAAGCAAGAGTTTCCTCAAACCCTGTTCCATTTGCGAAGATCCCAAAAGCATTACCCTCTCTAGCTACCTTAGAAAGGTTAGACTCTCGGCTAGGATTGGCTATAAAAAACCCGTTATACTGTTTCTGCTCTTGATCTTCGTTCAAATAATCTGGCGCAATCAACAACCAAGGACCGAAACCGCGTCCACCGTTGTCACCAGTAGACCATCCGTCATTATATGGTGTGTAAAAAGCCTCGTCTTCAGCAGAAATATATCCTTGTGCGTGTGCAATTATCGGCACTAACACAAAAAGAATTAATAATCTCATAATATTTTTCTTCGTCGAATCTATAGGGTAAAGTTATCACAGTTTGATGTCTGATATATAAAGTAAAAGAATAGTTAAAATTTATGAGTCTTCATCCTTGTCCAAAAGAAATAGATGATATTCCTACCTCCCTGAGGACATTTAGCACATTGACGACATTTTGCTGATAAACTTCCGCGTCTGGTTGAACTACAACAACTGTCTTTAGTCCAACTCTGTCCGAAGATATCTTAAGTTGCGATAAAGTTTTTGTAAGGTTAGGTAAGGAACGATTATCAGGATTATCAGTAGGCATACCATTGAGTAAAACTGTACCATCTAATAAAATATCAATGTAATGTTGTTCTGGAAGTGGCGTATCTGGCGGCACAACCATGCTGGCAGGGAGATTAATACCCAAGTCGGCTTCTTCTTTTACTATTGTAGTGGTAACCATAAAATAAATGAGTAGCAGAAAGACTATATCTATCATCGGTGTTAGATCTACTCGATCTTCCGGAATGCTTAGTTTTTTGGCTCTCATGATAAAATTATTTATCACTCTGATAAGTGGCGAAAATAACATTTAACACACCACCTTCTGCGGCAGCAGAAAATACCTGCCTAACCTCTTTAAAAGAAACTTTTGCATCCGCGCGGATGTAGAGTTTGGTATCCTGATTGATCTGCTTATTACCGAAAATTAAGGGTGTAATCTCATCAATCTCTATAACCTGTGAACCATAAAAAATAGAGCCGTCTTCCTTTAATGTAAGCACAATACGATTACTGCGGTCCTCAGGAAGCGAGGCTGTTTCAGCTACAGGTACAGTAATTGGTATAAGTTCTTTTACTTGTAAGCTGGCTACAGTCATAAAAAAAACAATTAATAAAAACACGATATCAATCATTGGTGTTAAATCAGGCAACTCGGTGCTTTGTTCTAGCTGCATCGGTTTCATAATAATACTAGATAAAGTATATTTTAGACTCAAAAACTAATTAGACCCGCCTTCAACCATACCTTTTTTTAACATCTGACGCGTTATAGATCCGATGTGTTCATAAATTCCTGCAGATGCTGCCGTATATTTATTCTTAAAAAAGAAATAAGCCATAAGAGCAGGTATCGCGATCAACAACCCAGTAGCTGTTGTAACAAGGGCCTCTGATATGTTATTAGCTAGTAGTTCTGGTTTTCCTAGACCTTGAGCAGCAATATTTCTGAATGCCTTGACCATTCCGCTTACAGTACCAAGTAGTCCAACCATAGGAGAAACTGAAGCGATAACCTGTAAATATTGAACAAAAACCAGAGGAGCAGCTAGCACCTTACTAGCTCGTTCCTCAAGAGCTTCGTTGATAGTTGATAATGACTTATGACCTTCATTAATAGCCTCAAAAGCCGCCCTTATAATGTCTGTAGTATATCCTGGATGCGCAGCGCATATAGCCTGCGAGGCTTTTAAATCAGTATTACTTATAGCATCGCGCAGCTCACCAATAGCATCTAGTTGTAAAAATCGACTTTCCCGAATGAGCCAAGCACAATATAAAGCCAAAGAAACAAGTGCTATAGAAAAAATAAATAGTGGATACATTGCCCAACCTCCTTGCTGAAACATAGACCATAATGTAATGGACTCATCGATCACATTTACTTCAGATGAGAGCGTATCTTGGGCAGAAATTTTCGATAAAGAAAAATAGAAAAAAATGCAATTAATAGTCTTCCAACTGGAGAATATATTTATCTTTTTTAGCGTATTCATAATTATGGGAGTAGTTTAATTACTAGGTATATTTAGATCTATATGCGACCAAAGATTTTCAGGAAACAAAAGGCGTAACTCACTGAGGGTTAATTGTGAAGCCTTGGTATATCCTAACTCATTGTAAAGATTAGCAATAACATATAGTAATTCCGGATAATACACGTCGGTAGCCTTTGCATGTATTCGACCTTTTGCAGCAAATCGCATCGCTGTGTAAAAGTCCTTATCTCTTATGCAAAGTCTAGCCTTAATCAACTCTCTTAGAGCATAGCCCTGTTCGCTGACATCAAGCTTTTCAAGCTCTTCAAGAAAAATCTTTGGCACGATATCGTGTCCGAGATAAAAACTACAATAAGAAACCCAGAGCTTAGCTAATACTTGAAGTGCTCCATCATTGATTTGGATTTTTCTGTAAAGATGAAATGCCCTTAAGTAATCGTCACGAGTACGCAATTCTTCAGCTAAATACATTAAGCTTCGGAGATGAGATAAAGCTAAATCTTGCTGGTCTAAGATATGAAAGTATAGACGATCAAAATCATTGCTTTTATCGCCGTCATAGAGCAATAGAGCTAATTTTCCAACATAGTCGATAGCCTCTGGCGGTGCTATTGATAGTGGTATTTGGGTAACTAAATCGACAACCTTTTCCCAATCTTCTACCTCTTTGAGTG